>NZ_CP092489.1:1530000-1885000 GCF_025643335.1 Endozoicomonas sp. Mp262
TGTGATTCAAAACGTAAACGATGAGACAGATTTTTATCTGGGTTATAGCTCTGATCTTCGAAAAAGATTAGATCAACATAATTCGGGTATGAATGCTTCTACCAAGGGTAGAATATGGCGCATTGCTTACTATGAAGCATATCAAGTCAAAGAGTTTGCGAGAGCTCGCGAAGCTAAACTAAAGCGCAACAAAAAAATGCGTCAGATGTTAATGCAACGTGTGCGAGAGCAATTTGGTGGTGAGGGAAGCTCTTGATCGAAGCCCCGGTAAACGGCGGCCGTAACTATAACGGTCCTAAGGTAGCGAAATTCCTTGTCGGGTAAGTTCCGACCTGCACGAATGGCGTAACGATGGCCAAGCTGTCTCCACCCGAGACTCAGTGAAATTGAAATCGCTGTTAAGATGCAGTGTATCCGCGGCTAGACGGAAAGACCCCGTGAACCTTTACTATAGCTTCACAGTGGATCTTGATGTTGCTTGTGTAGGATAGGTGGGAGGCTTTGAAGCGTGGACGCCAGTCTGCGTGGAGCCAACCTTGAAATACCACCCTGGCAATATTGAGGTTCTAACCCAGGTCCCTAATCGGGATCGGGGACATTGTGTGGTGGGTAGTTTGACTGGGGCGGTCTCCTCCCAAAGAGTAACGGAGGAGCACGAAGGTGCGCTAAGTACGGTCGGACATCGTACGGTTAGTGTAAAGGCACAAGCGCGCTTGACTGCGAGAGGTACATCTCGAGCAGGTACGAAAGTAGGTCTTAGTGATCCGGTGGTTCTGAATGGAAGGGCCATCGCTCAACGGATAAAAGGTACTCCGGGGATAACAGGCTGATACCGCCCAAGAGTTCACATCGACGGCGGTGTTTGGCACCTCGATGTCGGCTCATCACATCCTGGGGCTGAAGCCGGTCCCAAGGGTATGGCTGTTCGCCATTTAAAGTGGTACGCGAGCTGGGTTTAGAACGTCGTGAGACAGTTCGGTCCCTATCTGCCGTGGACGTTGGAAGTTTGAGGAGAGCTGCTCCTAGTACGAGAGGACCGGAGTGGACGAACCACTGGTGTTCGGGTTGTGTCGCCAGACGCATTGCCCGGTAGCTATGTTCGGACGGGATAACCGCTGAAAGCATCTAAGCGGGAAGCCCCCTTCAAGATGAGACTTCCCTGACTCCTAGAGAGTCCTGAAGAGCCGTTAAAGACTATGACGTTGATAGGCTGGGTGTGTAAGCGTTGTGAGGCGTTGAGCTAACCAGTACTAATGACTCGTGCGGCTTGACCATATAACGCCAAAGCGATTTACCTTCTAGAGACTAGGTGCTTGAAACTAGAGACTAGAAAAAGCTGTACACGAAGAGTGTCGTGCAAGAATTAAAGCTTAAAACCGGATTCCAGTCAGAGCCTAGTCTCAAGTTTCTAGTCTCTGACCACTAGTTTACGCTTGACAGCCATAGAACATTGGAACCACCTGATCCCATCCCGAACTCAGCAGTGAAACGATGTATCGCCGATGGTAGTGTGGGGTTTCCCCATGTGAGAGTAGGTCACTGTCAAGCACTTATTAAAAAACCCTGATAGCTAAGCTGTCAGGGTTTTTGCTATGTGCAAAAAAGAACGAAGCTCCCTCGTTCCCAGGCTCCCGCCTGGGAATGCAGACCTCCCCTCTACGTAAATGCTGTGCTGAAGGATGTATCCGCAGGCATTCCCGGCGGGGACGCCGGGAACGAGATAATAAATAACGGTCTGGCAGGATAGAGACGTCCGGATTGTAGATTAATTGCTAAGCTGCAGTCTTGGCTTTTTTAAGCCGCTTGAGTGCAAGACGAATGTCAAGCTCGAGATCTTCTGGTTTGGTTTGAGGTGAGTACCTTTCGACTTTATTTTGCAACGGTGAAATTAAAAATTTAGTAAAATTCCATTTGATTCTTTTAGAACCCAGTAGACCAGGAGCGGCTTTTTTCAGATCTTGGAACAAGCGTGGAGCATTGTTTCCATTAACATCAATTTTTTCGAAAACAGGGAAGGAGACTCCGTAGTTTTTCTCGCAGAATAGAGCGATATCCTTGTGGTTGCCTGGCTCCTGGTGGCCAAACTGATTGCATGGAAATGCAAGTATCACAAGGCCTTCATCTTTATATTTGCGATAAAGGTCTTCAAGCCCCTGGTATTGGTCTGTGAATCCACATTTGCTGGCAGTATTAACAATCAGTACAACATTGTTCTGGTATTGATCCAGTGACTGTAGCTGGCCGTTTAACAGGTGCATTTCATAATCATGTAGATTCATTATTTATTCCTTCTAATAGTTTTTGAGTCTATGAATAATGGATTAAATGGACAATATCATGTATTTGGCATAGGGCAAGTGATTTATTGGCAAGAGTTGTGGATTTGTATTGGACAGTGTAGAGATAGGGAGTTCTAACAACTTAATACTGCTGATAATTTATAGACCTATAATCGAGCTGGGGTTATCTTTTAGAAAGAAGAGGAACATTTTATAGAGAGTGACTGGATGACTCATATTGGTATCTTGTTATGTGATGAGCACTATCCTGAAGCTGTTGAAAAATATGGCACTTATGACGTTGATTTTAAGTCTATGCTGTCAGGTGAAGGAGAAAGCAATTTTTCTTATAGCGTATGGCGCTGTTATAGGGGAGAGTTTCCTGAAACAGTGACACTTTGCGATGCCTGGATCATCAGTGGGAGTAAGTGGGGAGCTTATGATCCTGATGAATGGATTCAGAAACTTAAGATTTTTATTAGATTAGTCGACCAGGCGCATGTGCGACTAGTAGGGATCTGTTTTGGGCATCAGATTATTCATGCTGCTTTAGGAGGGGAAGTACATAAATCCAGTAAAGGTTGGGGGTTAGGAGCATACCCTATTACGTTATATGGGAATCTGAACAGTATTCCCAGGGGGACAGCGTTGAGATTATTGGCAATGCATCAGGATCAAGTCTCAACCATGGCTGATGACTTTATGCTATTGGGGGGGTCTGATTTTTGTCCCTATGCGATTACCAGAAAATCACAGTATATCATGACTTTTCAGGCTCATCCGGAGTTTGAAGATGGTTTTTACAGAGGGCTTTGTGAACTGGTTCGTGAGGATGTTGGAGATGAAGCTATAGATAGAACCATTAAAGAGCTGGGTCAGGTGGATGATCGTGAGTTAGTGAGGCATGTCATTAAAGAGTTCTTGAGTTGATTTTGTTTATTGATTGGTTAAATGACATATATATTTGATTCATTGATTACCGGTTTTCAGCCAGTTCACACCACATGGTGACGAGTATTGGTTCGGTGATAAGTCCAACACCTACATCAGGTGATGCAAATTGCGCTGTTTAAAAATAGGGCTGAAAATGTGTTTTATTGAGTTTTCCGGATTTCTTTTTTAGTCAAAACCTCAGGGTTGTTTTTCTCTATTTTTGAGAAAACCTGGTATAACTGCCCACCCTTCTTAAGGCTAGGCTTCAGTAGCCGTAGCCAGTTCCGTTGAAGCTTTAGGAAATGAGTTTGACATGAGGCCATTTGTTTATTATCAACTCCCAGATCGCCTGATAGAGCCTTGTAATCTTTTGGGCTGCTCCCATAGAGCAGGCAAAGTATTTGATGGGCTCTCTGGCTATTAAAGCTATTCCTTTGGGAGCTTTTCTGACCAAGAACATCCTCATGACTGTCTTCTACAAACCAATAAAGATCAGCAGCAGAGACTACCCGCTCATGAGATTTTTGATGAAGGCTAATCAGCATCAGTGTGGCGAACCCATCAACGATATTTTCCTCATTACCCACAATAGGGAGGTCTAAAATATCAATAAGGGCATAGCCTAGCTCATGGTATAGCATATGAGTCATGGCATTACCGACAAAATGTGCTTTTGCCTGTGCACTTTCCCCATAATAGTTAGCAGAGTAAAACTGTAGTACATCGCTTACAAAGTTATGGGGGATTGCTATGGTTTGGGTATAAGGGTCGTAATAAGTGCTTTTATCGGCGGAATATTTATCTTTAGGCTTTTTTGGATTTCCGCCAATGACTAGTTTGATATTGGCGGGAATTTGAAACTCATGGTTGATAGTATCGACAACACTTTTTATTGTGTCGTCTATTTGCCGCCAGAGTTTTGTCTGCGTACCTGTTGCGGCCTGAGGTGCTGTAAACTCAAGATTTACGCTGGCCATAGCCGGAGCAGAGAGTCCAATTGAGCCTAATAGAGAGAGAGTATAGATCGCTTCTTTTAACATAATAACATCACAGGTACACTCAACCCTACGTCAGAGGGTTATAAATCAGTGTTGTATTATGCCTATTGTCTTATTGGACGGATATAGGTTTTTCGAACTTGATGGAGTAGGGATGGCCCCTAAAGATGCAGTAGAGCAAGTGCTACTATCTGCGTAGTTTTTTGAAAAATATATTTTATGCAATAGGGTAGTGAGTGAGTTCTACACTTTCTTTTAGCACAATGGTTTTAAACTGGTTTGATCGCCATGGCCGCAAAGATCTGCCCTGGCAGCAACATATTACGCCTTATCGTGTTTGGGTCAGTGAAATCATGTTGCAGCAAACCCAGGTTGCCACGGTGATTCCCTATTTTCTGCGTTTTATGGAGCGCTTTCCAGATGTTCAGGTACTAGCCGCTGCAAAAGAAGATGATGTGCTTCATTTATGGAGTGGGCTGGGTTATTACTCAAGAGCCAGGAACTTACACAAAGCTGCAAATTACCTGATTGAAAACTATCAGGGGGTATTTCCAAACTCTGTTGAGACCCTTTGTGAGCTACCTGGTGTGGGACGTTCTACAGCAGGAGCCATTGCTGCCATTGCCATGGGAATCAGGGCTCCCATTTTGGACGGGAACGTGAAAAGGGTTTTAGCCCGCTATCAGGCGGTGCAGGGCTGGCCAGGTAAAACGGCAGTTGCTCGTACATTATGGGACATTGCAGAAAGTTACACCCCTGAGGATCGAACAGCAGAATATACACAGGCAATGATGGATCTGGGTGCTATGATTTGTACTCGAACCAAGCCAGCCTGTGCTTTGTGTCCGCTTATGGAGAGCTGTGTTGCCCTTCAGCAAGGTAAAGAAACCTGTTTTCCTGAGCCTAAGCCCAGGAAGATTTTACCAGAGAAATCGGTAAGGATGCTGATGATCATCAATGATGCGGGAGAGGTGCTTCTGGAGAAAAGGCCTGTCACTGGTGTTTGGGGAGGGCTTTGGAGTTTTCCCGAAGTTATCACTGAGTCAGACCTGGATGGACAGGTGGCTGATAAAGTTGGGATAACACTAGACCGGATAGAAAAATGGGAGCCTTTTCGGCACACATTCAGTCACTATCATCTTAATATTACCCCTGTTAAAGCGTCAGTTAAGCAGGGTGCTTCCATGGTTGCAGAATCGGGGCGTTGGCAGTGGTACCACTTTGATAACCCTTCAGAGTTAGGTGTTGCAGCTCCGGTTAAAAAACTGATGGAAAAACTGCGGCAGAGTTTATAGAAATATAATAATTATCTGTATTCTCACGCTCTTTACTATATGTATGGTGATGAAGGGAGAGCGGGAGTAGACTATGAGGGCTGAACCTATTGTTACCAGGTGCTGTTTTTGATCAATGGTACCTGAATGTGTATGACTTTCTATTGCAAAACTACAAACCATGCTGTCTTTTCTGCCGTCTCCTGTTAAAGGACTGATTGCTGCAAGTTTGCTGATAATAAATACGTTGGTGTTATGCGGCCCGCTCTTCTTCTTTGCGCTATTAAAGTTCATTATTCCGATTCCATCCTGTCGCCGCCTTATTGGCCGCATCATTAATGGTATTGCCGAGTTGTGGATAACTTTTAACAGTGGCTGGATGAAACTCACTCAAAAGTGTGATTACCGAATTGAGGGGATCGAAAAACTTGATCCTCGAGGCTGGTATCTGGTTACGGCTAACCATCAAAGCTGGGCAGATATCACGATTATGCAGCATATCCTTAACCGTCGGGTTCCCTTTATGAAGTTTTTCCTGAAACAGGAGCTTATCTGGGTACCAGTGATAGGGTTATGTTGGTGGGCGCTCGATTTTCCTTTTATGAAAAGATATACCAAGGCCTATCTTGAGAAATATCCGGAAAAAAAGGGGAAAGATCTTGAGACAACGAGGAATGCGTGTCAAAAGTTCAAAGACACTCCGGTTTCCATCGTCAATTATCTTGAGGGTACCCGCTTTTCAGAGGCAAAACATAAGAAGCAAAAATCACCTTTTGAGCATTTGCTTAGACCCAGGGCGGGAGGCATCAGCTATGTCATCAGTGCCATGGGAGAGCAGATTCGTCAGATGGTGAACATTACCATTTACTATGGCGACAGGCATATTGGCTACTGGGACTTTTTATGCGGTCGTATACGGCAGGTCACAATTTCCATTGATGTGGTTGATATCCCCAATACCTTTTTTGGTAAAGACTATCAAAATGATGAAGTCTTCCGTGAGCAGTTTCAGGGGTGGGTAAATCAGCTCTGGATTGATAAGGATGAGCAGCTTCAGTCAATGGCTAATGCATCAGAGATGGAGAGAAACATCAAAAAGACTTGCTCAATAGTGTAAGGGGGTAGCAGTAATCTCAGTTACCTTTCTTTTATTATGTGAAAATGCCTGGATTTGATAGGGGATTACCGCAATGTCCTTCTTTGTTCTGAAGCTGTTACATTATAACACGAAAAATTACTCGGTTATTCACCGACAAACTCATAACGAACATCTATATTTACGGCTTTGTGTGCTTTTTAGCTGAGAGACTCCGTTTGAAAAAACTGTGAGTGTTTCATGTTTTGAACCGGTGATCAGAAAATCTCCCGGAGTGCTGGCAAGGCTTACTTACAGTTACTATGAAGAAATCCGCAAAGCTCAAGTTGCTACTGATTATTCCTGCTGTTGTGTCTGCTGTATTGATCCTTGCCAAGGGGGTAGGAAGCCAGACCAATCTATATGATGCTCATGAAGAACTTATATACGACAACGACCTTCCTTTTAAGGAGGTAGTTGAGCCCAGCGAACCCCAATGGCAAACGTATATCATCTCAGCAGGAGATAGCTTTAGTAAGATTGCCTCCCGACAGTTGGGCTTGACACCGGCCGAAGTGTTAAGCATTACAGAACAAGCTAAAAAAAGTATCAATTTATCTCAATTGAAAATTGGTCAGACTATCGAATTTCTTATAGATAATCAGGCTAATATGCAAGCATTGAAGTTTAATCTTAAAGCAGGCTTGGCGTACCTGGTGACACGGGAGGAGAGTGGCTTTTCCGGGAAAGAAATAGCAAAAGCTGTGACCAGGGTTCATCAGATCTATAAAGGTTCAATCAGGCAAAACCTGAGCAATGCCCTTCATACTCAAGGGGTTCCCGTTGCCCTGGCAACCACTGCTGGAAGACTGTTGGAGAAAAAGAATAATCTGCGCCGGGATCTGCGGGAGGGAGACCGGTTTGATATCCTGGTGGCATCGGATGAAATTGATGGACACTTGTACTCTCCAAAGATAGAGGCTGTCAGGATTAATGGACAACGCATTAAAGCAGAAATTTATTTGTGTTCAGATGGCTCTTACTATGACCAGGAAGGAAAAAGTCTTGACCCCGGATTCAACCGATACCCCTTTGAGGCCTCTTACCGTATTAGTTCCCCATTTAACCTGCATAGGAAGCATCCTATAACCGGGCAAATTCGGCCACACTATGGTACGGATTTTGCCACACCTTCGGGAACACCAGTGCTTTCCCCTGCCGACGGCATAGTGAAGAGGGTAGGCTATCAACAGTATGCGGGACACTATGTAGTAATAGAGCATTTTAATGGCTATCTCACGCGATATTTTCACCTCTCAAAAATTCTGGTGAATACTGGAGACAAAGTAGCCATAGGTAGAAAAATTGCCCTGACCGGCAATTCGGGCAGAACCACCGGAGCCCACCTGCATTATGAGCTTCATAAAAACGGACAGCCGGTTAATGCTATGCTTGTTTCCTTGCCTGAAAGTCATAACCTGGAAGGGAAAGAGTTGGCCGCCTTTCAGTCTCAGGTATTGCAAAAAATTGCTATCCTGACCAATTCAGAGAAGGCATTGGCCTATTCTGAATCAAAAGGTAATGAGGTTCCGGGTGCCTGAACGTGCCAGGCATTGTTTGTCTCTGCCTCCATGCCCGCTTTGTGGCTGTGATAAAGTGATAAATTGGCTTTAAAAAGGGATCTTGTTTCGTTAAATAGGCTGGCTTGATGAACTTTATAAACACCTTTGCGGGCCTTCCTGAAACGTTTTACACCCGGCTACTGGCTACTCCACTAATCAATCCCCGCCTGGTTGCCCTGAGTGCGTCGGCTGCCAGCTTGTTGGACTTGAAAGATAAGCCATCGCTTCGGGATGAACTGACAGCTGTGTGTTCTGGAAACGCCAACTGGATTAGTGCTGAGCCACTGGCTATGGTCTACTCGGGGCATCAGTTCGGGGTTTATAATCCTCAGCTGGGTGATGGTCGGGGGCTATTATTGGGAGAGGTCAGAAACGCCTGTGGTGAAAAATGGGATCTCCACCTGAAAGGAGCGGGGAAAACGCCCTATTCGCGATTTGGTGATGGCCGGGCGGTGTTGCGCTCCTGCGTCAGAGAGTATCTTTGCTCAGAAGCCATGCATCATCTAACGATTCCCACAACCCGGGCACTTTGTGTTGTTGCCAGTGACACACCTGTATACAGGGAGACAGAAGAAGCTGGTTCCACACTGCTTCGCCTTGCGAAAACACATATCCGCTTTGGTCATTTTGAATACTTTAGCTATACCAATCAACTTGACTCCTTAAAAACCTTGACAGACTACACCATTAAGCACTGTTTTCCCCATTTACTTCAGGCAGGTGACCGCTATCGTTTATTTTTTAAGGAGGTTCTTGAGAAAACTGCCCGGTTAATTGCTTGCTGGCAGTCGGTTGGTTTTGCCCATGGTGTGATGAATACTGACAACATGAGTATTGTTGGAGAAACTTTCGATTATGGGCCCTTTGGCTTTATGGATAAGTTTGATTGGCACTATATTTGTAATCACTCTGACCATCAGGGACGGTATGCGTTTAGCCAGCAACCTGATATAGGTTATTGGAACTGTGGGCGTTTAGGCAGTGCCCTTCTGCCTTTGTTTAATAATAATGCTGAAGCCATTCAGACGACTTTGGATCAGTTCCCTGGTTCATATTCCAGTTATTACACCCGGCTTATGAGGCAGAAGCTGGGGTTGTTGATACCTGAAGATGAAGATCCGGAACTTATTAGAGAGCTGCTGGCTGCCCTGCAAAAATGCGGGTGTGATTACACACTGTTTTTTCGGGCGCTCTGTGACTTTGTTGCGGGCAAAGATAATGAAAAGCTACTTAAGGTTATTGGAGGGAGTGCCATGACTGGCTGGCTCCAGCAATATAGCCAGCGCCTGAAACGGAATCTGGTTGATGATACCCGCCGTTGCCAGCAAATGAAGACAGTAAACCCAAAGTTTATTCTGAGAAATTATCTTGCCCAGCAGGCCATAGAGCATGCTGAACAGGGGGATTTCAGTGAGATTAATCGTTTGATGACTGTTTTGGAAACGCCTTTTGATGAGCACCCTGATTACGAAAGCTATGCTGAACCTCCCCCCCTGTGGGCAAGTGGCTTAAAGGTGAGTTGTTCATCCTAATGAAAACATAATCTCCTCATGTGGTTTAGAATACCCTGGTAATATCACTCCTATCTATATAATGAGGTGTCTATGACCCGTACCGTCTACTGTGTAAAGTTAAAGAAAGAAGCAGAAGGTTTGACTGTTCCTCCTCTGCCAGGACCTAAAGGACAGTGGGTATATAATAATATTTCACAGCAGGCCTGGACTGAGTGGCAGATACATCAGACCCGGTTGATCAATGAGAAACGTTTGAATTTGCTCGACCCGGAAACCAGAAAGTATTTGACTGAGCAGATGGATAAATACTTTGCCGGAGATGATATTGATCGCGCTGAAGGCTATATCCCTGAGTAAAAACAAGGGTGAAAGGGGGAAAGCGATGAAATCATGCTGACCCCGCGACACCTTATGTTTATTGGTCTTTTAGTGGTTGACGTCCTGTTGTTCAGTAGGATTTAAGAAAAAAATGATTTTTTTTTATCTTAGTGCTTGACTCCAAAGCCTTAAATCCGTTTAATACGCCTCGTCCTCAGCGACAACAACTCGCAGAGACGCCCGGATAGCTCAGTCGGTAGAGCAGAGGATTGAAAATCCTCGTGTCGGTGGTTCGATTCCGCCTCCGGGCACCATCTACTAGAAAGCCCTGATTATTTCAGGGCTTTTTTGTATCTGCTTTATACCATCCTGCTCTTATTCTCTCAGGCCAAAAGGTAGTGTCCGGTATTTTACGGCTTTGGCTCTGGCTTTTTTGATAACCTCACTTAACTCTCTCCTTGCCACATCTTCAGGAATTGGAGCCTCTCTTTTTTCTACTTTTAGTTGGCCAAATAAGGTTGTGTTATCGGCACTATCCTGGATTCCCTTCTCAACCACTATTAAAGAGGGGTAGAGGTTCTCTAGCAGGCAGGGGCCTATAGCACCAGTTCGTTCGGATAGTTTTCCCTCTGCCAGTCGTTTTGCTGCTATGGAGGTACCGTCAGGCTCTTGCAGCTCCTCAAGGTTCTTGCCTTTTTTCCATTGGGTTATTTGGCCAAGGGCCGCTGGATGGGAAATGATGACCTGCAGAGATTGTTTCTGATTAACAGACTTTCGCGTTCTCAGCAGGCACATCTCAATGGGCAGGCTAATGCTATCGGTGACGTCGATTACCCGGTATTCCTGTATGGCCTCAACAGTGGCTTTTACCAGGTGACCGGAGATAAGGTCATTTCGAAGGGCGACAAAGGCTTCAGCACTATTTTTCCAGGCTTGTTCAAAAGTTTTTAGTGGGGTACCACTGAAGATAAAAGCAGGGCCTTCATGGGAATGATTCTGATATAGCTGTGTTATGGCCTGGTGGTTAAAGCTTCCTGGTGCTGCCTGAACATAGATTGCAGCTGACATGGTTGAAAGCCCCTTGCCTGGACTCGAATCGGGTTTACTGGAGTTATTTAACTGGCAACCCGTTAAACCCAGTGCCATAACCATAGTGAGTAAAGCTATTGTTTTATTTATAGGTTTTCTGTAGTTCAGCATTAAATACACCTTTACCAATTTTGTGACCCTGAAAAAAAAAGCCTTGAGGGAGGTTTTTTAGTGTAGTTTGAAATTATTTTCTGGTTATTTTTTATACGAGATTTGAGCCAATAATGGAAACCGGGCGGGTTTATGTAATAGTCTGATAAAAGCGGTATTCGATGGAATGTGACTTTTTGAGGAGGAACCTCATGGGCAGTCCGTTAAGTTTAAAAGATGAGGCGTATTTATGTATGTTATGCCTGAAAAACAGCCTGGACCGTATAGTGAGGCTTTATTGGACTTATATTCAACTTCGCTCTGCTACAGGTGATGCGCCCCCCATTCTATTTGCCATGCTTACAGTACTCTGTACCAAAAGGGAGCGTCTTGAAAAGAAGCTAAACCTGTCATGGCCAGACTATATGCAAGATAGAAAGTGGCATGACCAGGAGGAGCAAATGGCTAACTTGAAAGGCCTTAGTCATGAGACCCAGGAAGAGTTGCAACAAATTTGTGCTACAGAGTTAAAACTGCTTCAGCTGGTTTGTTTAATGATTAATCGGGATTGATTGCGAAGAGAATCAATCTCGTTTTGAGCACGCTGTATGCAGTTTCGCGACACTATGATTTTTCACCTTTATCACGCTTCATCAGCTTTCTGAACTGTTGTGATAAGTCATGGGGGCTACTATTGGCAGGCTGGTCAACTACAGGCTCGTTGAAGGTTTCAATTCGAGTGACCTGCTGGGCTGTCACGCCAACCAGTATGTCTTTTCCACCCACTCTTACCAGGCACAGCCGGGCCTGATTTGAAACAGGAGTACTTGCAATAACCATGATGTCTTTACCCATGGCTGTTTGCCCCGGATTGACTTTTTTGACAAGCCAGGCAAGCAGGAAAATCAAGGCAATAACCAATAATAGCGGTGTGATAACCTGCATTGCACTCATCTCAGTAACCGGGCTTGGCTCAGCAAGGGCCGGCAAGACTACCAGGCTGAGCAGGATCATAATCGCTTTCATCAGTTGGTCCGCGTGCAAAAACTCTTCAGATTACTAAACCAGTTCTAGGCTTGAAATTGCAAGTACAAATTTAGACTACTTTCCAAACAGGCTCTAAGTACAGTAAAGGTTGAACAAATAGCCCTGTCCGCGCACTGTTTCAATGGGGCTTACATTGCCGGCGGCTTCCAGCTTTTTACGCAGGCGACCAATGAGAACTTCCAGTACATTACTGTCGCGCCCTTCATTTTCATAAAGGATGTTAATCAGTTTCTGTTTGTTAACCACTTGCTGATTGTGGCGCATTAAGTATTCCAGGATCTGGTATTCATAGGCTGTGAGCGTCATTGGTGTTTGATGAGCCAACACCTGTTTCCTGGATAAATCCAGAGTAAAAGGGCCTGCTGTAATATATGGCTGGCTAAAACCGGATGATCTTCTGACCAGGGCATTTAGTCGTGCTTTTAACTCTTCGATATGAAAGGGCTTGACCATGTAGTCATCGGCACCGGCTTCCAGGCCTGTCACTTTATTTTCCCAGTTGCCTCGGGCAGTCAGAATAAGAATAGGAAAGCCGTTACCCTGTTGTCGCAATGTTCTGATTAGCTCTATGCCACTGATTCCCGGGAGTCCCAAATCTATAATGGCCGCATCAATTTCAGACTGCTGAGGGATATCCAGGGCTTCTTCAGCATCAGGAACCACATAGGTCTTATGACCAGAGTTTTCCAGCTGATAATGGATGTGATGACGCAACAAGTCATCATCTTCGACAACCAAAAATTTCATGTTAACTGTCCTGCACCGGCATGTGGGGATAAATTCTGGCAGGGGGCTTATGAATGAGGTTGGGTATATATTTAATTAGGAAAGCCCCCCGGGAGCCTGGACTTAAGGCTGTCGTATATGCTCCCAGGCCTTGTGTAACATAGGGTAACATGGTGCTCTTTAACGGTTTCTTAACAAAATAATAGCTGCTTTCACTTTTACTGCTCTTTTACCTCCGTTGTTTTTATCTCGCTATTTGTCGGCTGAAATCAGTTGTATTCATTTTGTTGATTTCTCTACGGCTGATGATTCTGAATCGAATCGCCAATTGTAGGGCAGCCAGTGATAAAGCAGTGACCAGACCGATCCATAAGCCATGGGGACCCATGGGTTCCGTAATAATATGGGTTAAGCCCAGCATATAACCCAAGGGCAGGGCCACAAACCAGCAGGCAACCAGAATGAGAACCATGGGAACCCGGGTATCTTTATAGCCACGGAGGGCACCATTGGAGGCTACCTGAATACCGTCGGCAAACTGGAATAGAGCTGCGAAGAACAGTAGTTCGGCTGCCAGGGCACTCACTGCCGGGTCTTTGGTATAAATAGACGTTATCCATTCCGGGAAAAAAAACATAATTGATGCGCTGATACTTGCGCTTAGCAATGTTGTGCAAATACCGGCATAGCCTGCGAAGGCGGCATCTTCCGGTTTTTTTGCACCCAAAGCCTGTCCGGTTCGAATGGTAATTCCCATGGAAA
This sequence comes from Endozoicomonas sp. Mp262, assembly GCF_025643335.1. Lineage (NCBI taxonomy): Bacteria > Pseudomonadati > Pseudomonadota > Gammaproteobacteria > Oceanospirillales > Endozoicomonadaceae > Endozoicomonas > Endozoicomonas sp. Mp262. The sequence goes on from NZ_CP092489.1 coordinate 1,543,728, forward strand.
TACTCAATGGCACCATAAAGGTAATACTGGTGAAATTCAGTGCAACCTGGTGTCCGGCAACAGTGACCGCTCCCAGCTTGCCAATAACCAGGGCCACTGCAGAGAAGATACTGGCTTCAAAGAAGATGGAGAGGCCCATGGGTAAACCCAGTTTAAGGTGATTAATGATGGTGGAGCTATCCGGCATTTCCCAGCGACTATAAATGCCAATATCTTTATGCCGTGTGCTGAAGCGGGTATAGAGAAACATCAGCAAAAACATTAACCAAAAACAGGCCGCGGTCGCATAACCGCAGCCAACACCACCCAGTTCAGGAACACCAAAATTGCCGTATATCAGCATATAGTTCAGAGGGATATTCAGCAGCAGAGCCAGTAGGCTGAACACCATAGCGGGTTTGGTTTGTGATTGTCCTTCACAATAACAGGCCAATACCTGATACAGACAGATAGCCGGTATCCCCCAGGACAATGCCATCAGGTACTCTGATGTCCGTTTAGCCAGGGCTGCCGGAACATCCAATAAATTTAAAATCCAGCCACAGTTATACAGGAATAAAATTCCAATCAAACTCAGTGCCAGGGCAATCCAGCTGGCCTGTCTGACCGGTGAACCTATTTTGTCTGTCCGGCCGGCACCATAAAGGTGAGCCACCGTCGGTGTGGTGGCCATGATAATGCCGCGGATCAATAAGTAGGCAGGAACCCAGATACTGGCTCCAATGGCGATGGCGGCAAGATCATCGGCTGAATACTGGCCTGCCATACTGGTGTCCACAAACCCCATGCCGGTTGTTGCCAGCTGGGCTCCCAGGATAGGGCCGGAAAGATAGAATAATTCTTTTAGCTCTCTGAAATAGCGTACAAAAATAGAAGCGTTCTTTGTCATTGTTGCTCACTGCAATTTATGCCGGCAGTTTCCCAGAGAAAAGCCGGGGCTTTTTATTCTATCAGTGAATATATAATTTCTTTGTCGTTATATTTCGAAATAATGAGTGGGATTTTTACCTATGCTTTTTATTTAATGCAGTGCTTTCGACAAAAAAAGCCATTGCTCTTATCATACTTGATAGTATGAGAAGGAAGTGTTGGTTGTATGCCAGAGTTACCAGAAGTTGAGACTACCCGCAGGGGAATTGAGCCCCATATAAAAGGCCGTACGGTTAAAGAAGTGATTGTGCGACAGCACCGTTTACGCTGGCCTGTGCCTGATGATCTTAGCCAACATTTGGCGGGGGCGACGATCAATAATGTTCGTCGCCGGGCTAAATATCTGTTACTGGAAACAGCCGAAGGGACTTTAATCGTTCACTTGGGTATGTCCGGGTGTCTTCGCGTCCTTAATGATCCTGACCAGCCTGTGGGCAAACATGATCATGTGGATATTGTGCTGTCTGACAACCAGCGACTCCGTTATACCGATCCACGACGGTTTGGTGCCATTCTCTGGACAGAGAAACCACTTTGGGAGCATGACCTGCTAAAAAAACTGGGGCCGGAACCCCTCAGTGATGATTTTACGGCACAGCGTTTATTGATGATGTCCCGTGGCCGAACCCAGGCCGTTAAGACATTTATCATGGATAATCATGTGGTGGTTGGCGTAGGTAATATTTACGCTAATGAAGCACTTTTTAAAGCAGGCATCAGACCTGATCGTCCCTGTGGCAAAATATCCCAGACCCGGTACGAAAGGCTTGTGATTGCCATCCGGGAAACACTGGTGAAAGCCATTGAACAGGGGGGGACTACACTCCGGGACTTTGTTGGCGGGGACGGCAAGCCAGGCTATTTTAAACAGGAGTTGGCAGTCTATGGTCGGGCCGGACAAAACTGTGTCAAGTGTGGCAATACCATCACAGAGATAAGGCTGGGTAATCGCAGTACCTGTTTCTGCAAAAGGTGCCAGCGATAATGAATATCAAATTTCCTTGCCTTGTGGACATGGCCTTATAAAGTCCATAGACTTTCCCACCGTTGGTTGGGGTGTTGCTGGTGGCTTTTGTACCGGTAACTGAGACAGCAACAAGCTGAACCCATTGAACCTGATCCAGATCATACTGGCGTAGGAAACCGACGGACCCCTCAAGAAGCTCCCTGATAAAGGGGCTGCTTCAAGATTTATTCCGCCAGAAAATTCCTCGCCAAACAGCTTCTGAGCTGACCGTATTTTTATCCATAATAACGCAGGAGTTTCTTGACGGTATGTCTCCTATTGCTCTTACAATTGCCGGATCTGACAGTGGCGGCGGCGCGGGTATTCAGGCTGATCTGAAGGCCTTTTCTGCGCTTGGTGCCTATGGCTGTAGCGTCATTACAGCGCTGACTGCCCAAAATACCCGGGGTGTTCAGGGTATTTTTAATGTGGATCCGGAATTTATTGTGCAGCAGCTACAGTCCGTGTTTTCAGATCTTGATATCAAGGCCGTGAAGGTGGGCATGCTTAGTCATACCGGCGTGATCGAGGCGGTTGTTGATGCCATAGAAAAATACGCGCCGCCTTACCTTGTGGTTGATCCAGTGATGGTGGCCACCAGTGGTGATGTACTGTTGCAACAACATGCCATTCATTGTTTGAAACATGCACTCATTCCAAAAGCTAATCTGATCACTCCCAACTTACCTGAAGCGGCTGTTTTACTGGATCGTAAAAGACCCGAAAGCTTGAGTGAGATGATGGATATGATGGAACCCTTGATGGCGCTGGGTAGTGAAGCAGTGCTGTTAAAAGGAGGACATCTGGCGGGTGATAAGGCCATTGACCTGTTTCATGATGGCCAGACCCTTCATCAACTGGAAGCCCCCTGGGTTGAAACCCGAAATACCCATGGCACAGGCTGTACATTGTCTTCAGCCATCACGGCCTTGCTGGCCCAAGGTTATAGCTTGTCTGAAGCGGTGCGTGGAGGTAAAGAGTATATCGCAGAAGCGATTGCCAATGCCGATCAGTTGACCATTGGTAAAGGTCATGGTCCTGTTCACCACTTTTATCGAAACTGGTAAGTCATGTTCGATGTCATTGTAAAAAACGCCGGGCTGTCTTATGGCAAGCAACGCATCTTTTCCTGCCTTGACCTAAGGCTTCAGGGAGGACGCTGGACTTGCCTTCTTGGAGGCAGCGGCGTTGGTAAAACCAGCCTGCTGCGTTTTATTGCCGGTTTATCCACAGGATCAAATGTCCATACAGTGGGATCGGTAACCTGTGAGGATGGCTTTCCCCTTAAAGGCCGGATTGCCTGGATGGCACAGCAGGATCTGTTATTACCCTGGTTCAGTGTTTTAGACAATATCACCTTGGGGGAAAAACTAAGGACGCCTTTTTTTCGTAAAAGCCGTCTCAAGCCTGAAGTGAAGGAGAGGGCTTGCCATATTCTCCAGCGGGTAGGTTTACAGGATAAAGCAGGCGAGTTACCGCAAAACCTTTCCGGAGGTCAGCGACAGCGCGCTGCTTTAGCCCGGACATTAATGGAAAACCGTCCACTGGTGTTAATGGATGAACCCTTTGGTGCATTGGATGCCATTACCCGGCTGAACCTTCAGGATCTTGCCTGTGAACTGCTGGCAAACAGAACGGTACTGTTGATTACCCATGACCCACTGGAAGCATTGCGACTGGGACATCAGGTCTATCATCTACGTGGTCAACCCGTTTCACTCACCGATGCCATCGAACCACCAGGACAAACGCCCCGGTCACTGGAAGACAGTAGTCTTATGAAGCTACAGGGACAGCTATTGGATCGCCTGCGCTATGAAGAACATGAGGCTGAATAATTAACATGCGTGACACATTTAAACCACTGATTGTTTTTTTGGGGTTATTGGTGATCTGGCAAGTACTTGTGATCACTCTGGAAATTCCATCCTATATTTTGCCGGGTCCCGATAAAGTGGTTTTCAGTATCTATGATAATGCCGAGCTGTTATGGGAAAACACACTGATCACACTGTCAGAGATGTTGATGGGCTTAATTCTCGGAGTGTTATTTGGCGTTATTCTTGCGGTGATACTGGTGTATTTCACACCGCTACGGCCCTGGTTATTACCGATTCTGCTAATTACCCAGGCTATTCCTACCTTTGCCATGGCGCCGATTTTGATGCTTTGGCTGGGCTATGGATTAGCTTCAAAAGTGGTTATGACCATTCTTATGATCTTTTTTCCTGTGGCGACCTGTTGCTATGACGGACTCAGGCATACCCACCAGGACTGGCTGGATATGGCGCAAACCATGGGGGGAAGTCGCTACGCCATTATGAAAAATATTCGCTGGCCTGCCGCCTTGCCTGCTCTGGCATCCGGGCTTCGAGTAGCTGTTGTGGTGGCACCCATTGGTGCTGTGGTGGGGGAATGGGTGGGTTCCAGTGCCGGATTAGGCTATATGATGTTACAGGCTAATGCTCGCCTCTGGGTAGACCAGATGTTTGCAGCACTTTCTGTTTTAGCCTTTTGTTCTGTCAGCCTTTACTTCCTTACCGATGGTTTTCTGCGTTGGTTGATTCCCTGGCAGCAGGAAACAGCGAAACATTAATGTTTCATTGTCAACAGCCCCTACTACCTGAGAAATTCATCCTATGACTAAAAGACTGAAGTTAGCCTTTATGCTGCTGTTTTGCTTTCTGCCTGTGATGGCTATGGCCGATGAAGCAAACGTGAAAGATATTAAAAAAGCAGCAATGCCATCGTTGAAGAAAGAGAAGGATACAAAAGAACTTAACCTGATGCTGGAGTGGTTCGTGAATCCAGATCATGGCCCTATTATTATTGCCCAGCAAAAAGGCTATTTCGATCAGTTAGGTGTGAAGGTAAAGATTCAGGAACCCGCTGATCCCAACTTGCCTCCAAAGTTAGTGGCAGCAGGTGATGTTGATTTAGCGGTTTATTATCAGCCAAGTCTGATTCATGGGGTTGAACGGGGGCTTCCATTGATATGGGCTGGTACTCTAATCGCCAATACCCTGGATGGGGTTATTACCCTGGATGATGGGCCTGTGAAAAGCCTTGCTGACCTGAAGGGCAAGACTATTGGCATGAGCTCTAACGGTACTGAGTTTCCTAAGCTGGATGAAATTTTCAAGCCCTATGGATTCAGCTCAAAGGATATCAAGGTGGTGAATGTTGGCTGGAATTTGTCCTCGTCCCTAATGAGTGGTCAGGTGGATGCTGTGGTGGGAGCTTACCGTAATTTCGAAATGAATGTCCTGGCGATGCATGGTGCAAAAGGCAAGATGTTTTACTATGAGGAAAATGGCGTGCCTCCTTATGATGAGTTGATATTTATTGCCAATAAAAACAAAAATGATAAGGAGGCCATCAGGCGTTTTCTCCGGGGTGTGGAACTGGGGACTCAGTATATTACCAATAATCCGGAAGAGGCCTGGAAAATTTTCAGGGACTACAACCCAAAGCAGCTGGATAACGAACTCAATAAACGAGCATGGTTTGATACAGTTCCCTATTTTGCCAAGCGACCCGCTGCAAAGGATATTGGTCGATATGACCGATTTACCCAGTTTCTTAAGGGACATGGGGCTATCAAGAAAAAACTGAGGGCCAGAGATTATATGATCAGCCTGTATTGAGTTCTTTTGACTATGAAGGACACTAAAATTCTTCGTGTCCTTCATAGCTCCAGAAACGCCTTTGGCAACAGCTTAGTGATGCCGGGAACCAGGCAATATCAGGTATATTTAAGCCTTTCGTCCCCAAAGCGTGACCCTTGCACCTTTTCCTGAACGGGTTTCATACCAGAACTCAACACTTTTAATGGCCCGTGCTTTACCAGAAAGGTTCAGGGGTTCTGTACGGCCACCATCATTAATCAATTTGCGGATATCAAGCTTTTCACTCTTGCCAATATAGTAGTTTACTTCTACTTTCTTAAAATTAACGGCGGCACCATTAACTTTAAGCTGTAGAGCATCAGCAATTCCCGCAGACTTGATTAAAGCCCTTAATAACAAGGGCTGTAGCTTGGTAGCCTCTTGCTAAAATCGCAGACTATCCGGTAGAATTTCACCACAATAATAATAACGATGCTCATGTTGTGCCGCTAACGAAACCAAGAACCATTGCTGAAAAACTGCTCAAAATAGTCTCTGATGAAGCGGGTCAAATTCCAGACTTTCGCAAGAAAAGCCAACATGACAAAATTGTCCTTCATGATGCGGTCATGAGTGGCCTGGCAGTCATGCACCTGAAATACCCTTCATTACTGGCTTTTGATCAGGATTGTGTCAATAACCCAGATAGGCTCAAGAACTTAAAGTCGATGTACAATGTCAGCTGTGTCCCCAGTGATACCTATCTGAGGGATCTGATTGACCCTATCGAAACACGCTATTTAAGGAAGTTCTTTACCCGCCTGTTTGCCTTTGTGCAACGATCTGGGCGGCTTAAGCAGTTCACTTATTTTGAGGAAGGGTATCTTGCGCCTATCGATGGTACGGGGCACTTTTGCTCAGGGAAGATTAGTTGTCCTGAGTGTTGTGTAAAAAAGCCAGGCAGCAAAAATCCGCAATACTACCATCAGTTACTGGCCTGCTGTCTGGTAAAGCCGGGCAAGAAAGAAGTATTACCTTTAATGCCTGAACCCATCATCAAACAAGTTGATGCGTCAAAGAATGATTGTGAGAAGGTAGCGCTCAAGCGGCTATTGGCGAATTTATCCAGAGAGCATCCGCACCTGCCACTGGTTCTGACTTTTGATGACCTGTACTCAGATGGACCGACCATCAAGTTGGTAAAGTCCTTTGGCTATAGCTTCATTATGGTGGCAAAGGATTCAACCCATGAGTCGTTATACCAGGCCGTCGATGAGCTGGATTGTGCAGACAAAGTGGTGCGCTATGAATATACCGATGATAAAGGGTTTACGCACTGGTTCCGGTTTGTGAATGGTGCCCCCATTAACAAGTCACACCCGGATGTGCTGGTTAACTTTCTCGAATATATAGAAATTGATCCAGAGGGCAACAAGAAGTACGTCAACACCTGGGTCACGGACATTGAGCTTTCAGCCGAGAACGTGAATAAATTCATGCGAGGAGCACGCGCTAAATGGAAAATTGAAAACGAAACGTTCAATACACTGAAAACACAGGGCTACCATCTCGAACACAATTACGGGCACGGAAAGCAGCATCTGGCCAGCAATCTGGCATGCCTGACTTTTACGGCCTTCCTCATCAACCAGATAGAACAACTGTCTTGCAAGCTCTTCCAGGAAGCGCTCAAGATAAAAAAGTCTAAAAAGGCATTCTGGCATGCCATACGAGGGCTGTTTGACTGGTTCTGCATTGATAACTGGACAGACGTATTTACAGCTATCATTGAAGGGCGAAGTGTGAGCTTGAAGTTGCTGACTGTCGATACGACATAGAGCGTTGATGTTAGCCCTGTGACCTGTGTTACCTGTCATTAAAACCGACTGCCGATATAGCAGCAGTCTGGCTCTGTTCATCCGCGATAAAATCATTTTTAATTAACTGAAAATGTGCCAGCCGGAATCTGGTTTGCGGGAATTGCTGGTAGAGCATCATAGCGGCCATCCCCAAGCCCTATATTAATCTCCCCCTTGGTTATTTTATGGGTTACTGCCCTTTCTCCCAGCTTTTCCCACTGCCATTGACCGGCCTGGGCCAGTGATATGCTGAGTGTGAGTGTAACAAGAGTAATTAGAAATACCTTGATTTTGTTCATTTTATATCCTTTTTAATTTATTTATAGGAAGGGTTCTAAAAAGCAGTCCGATGGTACAGCTAAAAGTGGTTAGGTCAAAGCTGCAAGAGGTGAAATATTTATCAATGGCAGGATAAAAATCAGGCACAGTTGGTATTAGTAGGGTGGTCTGGGCTACTTTCAGCTTTTTTATGGTCTATGGCGATGGACTGCTCTCTCAGCAGATGATGAATACGGTTCATTCGGTCATCAATATGAGCAAACCGCTCTTCAATGGTTCTGTGAAGGGCTGTGAAATGGTCATTGATGTTTTTTTGTATATGATCAAAGCGATTTGAAATACTATCAAACCGTCGCTCAATTTTTACTATACGTTGATCAAGGCTATGGTGTCGTTGCTCTGACTGATTTGAGAACAGGTTTATTTGCTCCCTGATAATGGCTATATGCTCACTTAATTTTGTATGGTGACTATCCAGTTTCTGAGTGGCTCGCAAGTTCATCTCGCTTGTTTGAGCCAGTACCTCCAGTTTTGATTCAAGTTTCTCACTTTTGGCCTGTATAGGTTTTAGCCGGTCAAGGGTGACCCGGTGATAAAGTTTCAGATCATTAGTCAGTTGTCCAAGGCTTTCCTCTAACCGCAACAATGCGGATTCAATATCACAAATTCGACGTTCATTGCTCATGGGATTGAATTATCTGTAGGAAGTGATTTTATCAAAGCATAGCTTACTGGTATTGCTATGTTATAGAAGTGCTGGTTATTTCTACTAATGTGGTATGTGAATTTTACTTTTATTAATATGAATAATTGTTGTTTTACTAATCTGGGAATGTTTTTGTTGTCAATAATAAATGGCTTGAGCCTATACACCCTGTTTAATAGACTGCTTATACCTATGATGTTATTTTTTTTAAGGGACTTTTATGGATTTTGCATTGCTGCTCCACTCGAAGGGTGTCCACTATGTTTTGCTAATCAGAATTTAGCTTCGTGCGCAGATAGTATTTCAAGTGATATTTGCAGTTGCAAGGATTTTTCTATCATAGGGCATTCTGGCGGACAGGGAGATTTTTTTCTTGGGTTAAATGGAACTAGTTTTATTAAGTGCTCAAAGAAAATCAATGTCGGGCCAACAGAAAATAATACTACCTTAAAAGATATTATCATGATGCAGGGTAAAAAAATAAAGCGAGGTCAGCGTGATACCCGTTGCGATTTAATCAGGGAAGCGGCTGTATTATATTATTTAGATAATGAACGAGTGATAAAGCCATTAGGTTTTTATGATAATGGCAATGCTTTTTTGTCGATCGAGGCTTGTAATATCGATCTGCTTGAGAAGGTTAACTTAGGAGGGGAGCTTGATGGAAAAACAGTATTTGCTCAACTTTTGGAGGCTTTGAAATATATTCATCAAAGAAATATTCTTCATATGGATTTGAAACTCGATAATATTTTTTTAAAAGGGGTAGATATTGTTCTTGCTGATTTTGGGAGGGCAGTTTCGATAGGGTGTGATGAGTGTTTAAAGTTTATTCAAAAAATATTGAATGGAGACGGTTTGAATATCATATTGATCCTTTTGTTAGAAGAGGAAATAAACCTACCGCAGAGTCAGATATATGGTCTGCCGGTGTGATTGTATTATCACTTTTTTTACGTATAGATAAGATTTTTGAAAAAGGGTTTTATGATGAGTCCTGTAAAGAGTTTTCCGAGGCTTTAAATACAGAGATTAATAAGGTTTTTTTTGGTGAGCTTGAAATGAGTAGTTTTCGTAAAGAGTTAGAATGCTATGGTTATTCTATGAACTGGTTACAGATGCTTTGTTCATATGCATATTATAGCGAACTGGCGGTTTATCATTTTCTTAAGGCTTATTTGATTAGGTTTTTAGGCAGTAGAGGCGTTTCTATAGATCCTTTTTTTTTAGAAAACTTCCAATTAATTACTGAAATGTTTCATCCAGACCAAAAAAAAAGACCCAGTGCTAAAAAGTTGTTACAAGAAGTAAAGTGGCAGTGAATAGCATAAGTTACACTGGCTCTGTTAAGATTTGATAAAATGTCTCCTTTTTCAGGACTTAATGCCGTGTTGAAGTTAAAAGATGGCGAGCTGCTTAAACAGCAGGCTTATATTAATGGGAACTGGCTGGACAGTGATAGATATCATGTGGTGATTAATCCTGCTAATGGAGAACAAATTGCCAGTGTGCCTGATCTTGGTGCCAGTGATACCGCAATTGCGATTGCAGCAGCGGAAAAAGCACTGCTAACCTGGCGAAAGAAAACCGCAAAAGAGCGGGCAGAGTTTCTGAAACGCTGGCATGACCTGATTCTGGAGAATCAGGAAGATCTGGCAAGAATTATGACGGCAGAACAAGGCAAGCCTTTGGCGGAATCCCGGGGAGAGATTGCTTATGGTGCCTCTTTTATTGAGTGGTTTGCTGAAGAGGGCAAGAGAGCTTACGGAGAGATAATTCCTGCTCATTTGCCGGGCCGACGAATTATGGTCACTAAAGAGCCTGTGGGTGTGGTGGCAGCGATCACTCCCTGGAATTTTCCTAATGCCATGATTGCCCGCAAGGCAGCGCCAGCATTAGCTGCGGGGTGTACTATTGTCATTAAACCGGCTGAAGATACCCCTTTATCAGCTTTAGCCATGGCGGAACTGGCTGAACGGGCAGGAATTCCAAAAGGTGTTTTTAATATCGTCACTACCGCCCGCCCTGCTGAAGTGGGGGGAGAGATGACGTCTAATGCAACCGTTAGAAAGCTTTCCTTCACAGGGTCAACGCCTGTTGGCAAATTATTGATTAAGCAATGTGCCGATACAGTGAAGAAAGTATCCCTTGAGCTGGGCGGGAATGCACCCTTTATCGTATTTGATGATGCCGATATTGATAAAGCCGTGGCAGGGGCTATTGCCTCAAAGTTTCGTAATGCCGGACAAACCTGTATTTGTAGCAACCGGATTTTTGTGCAGGATCCTGTCTATGATGAGTTTGTTGAAAAATACACTTCAGAGGTCAATAAGTTAACTGTGGGGCCTGGCCTTGATGGAGAGTATACCCAGGGGCCTCTGATTAACAGGGCGGCAGTGGTTAAAGTGAGTGAGCATATTAATGATGCGGTATCAAAAGGGGGACGTATTTTAACGGGAGGACGTTCTCATGCTTTGGGTGGTAACTTTTATGAGCCAACCGTCATTGCTGATGCGTCAAAGGATATGCAGTGCTTTAGAGAGGAAATCTTTGGGCCTGTGGCACCGGTATTTCGTTTTAAGGATGAAGAGATGGTTATTGCTCTGGCTAATGCCACAGAGTATGGGCTGGCTTCCTATTTTTATGCCCGTGATTTAGGGCGAGTGTTCAGGGTAGCTGAGGCCCTTGAATACGGTATGGTTGCAGTGAATGAAGGCATACTCTCCACAGAAGTGGCTCCCTTTGGAGGGTATAAAGAATCAGGTGTAGGACGGGAAGGGTCAAAATATGGCCTGGAAGACTATCTGGAGATGAAATATATCTTACTGGGAGGCTTGGATAATTGATCCTGAAAAGAAATTTTAGCCCAGCCACGGCAATTATGTACTAGGCTGTTGATGCCATTGTTAATGGCCTGTTTGGTGTTATGGATATCAGCTTTCCTGAGGTTGACAAACTATGCTGAATGAAAAGGTGACTTATCAGCAGGTTATTGCTGTTTTTTTGTTTAGCATGGCCCTGTTGTTACAGGGCTGTTCTGCACCCTCAGGGCAAAAGGCCATCTCCCAAAAGGAAGCCGATCAAACGCCTTACGGCGAGTGGCTGCTGCTTAACCCGCAGGATATGCAGGAAAATCTGGTGGCCGGAGGACTGATAGCCTGTCGGGAAGCGGTGACCAATGGTGATAGCACATTATGCAGTGACAATGGCTATATGCTCGTTGTCCTTGAACGAAACTTTGGCTATGGCTGCACTGATTATGTTACCGCTGGGGCTATAGAGTATAACCTTGCAGATAAAAACTGGTACTTGATTTCTGATGCCGGAGATTCTGGTAAAAATGAAAGACTCCGGGTGGAGAGAAATGGGAAGCAACTTTATCTGTACCCGGAAAAAGGCAGTAAGCTCATCTTTCAACGTTCCAGTGTTAAGGCTATTGAGAAGAAAGTGGATCGCATGTGCAAGATAGTCCACTCTCCGGACTAATTATCTTTGCCGCTTCAAGTATCTGCTTTCTTAGCCAGAGCAAGCCGGGGTCACTGTCTTTTAAAGGGTGCCATGCCAGCTGGTGACGATAGGTTAAATGAGTGTTGGCTAAAGGGTGCCAGGTAAAGTTAAAACACCGTTGGTAGTATTTTGCCACAGCAGAAGGGAGTACTGTCACCATGTCCAGCTTCTGCATCAGCCGTGGCACAGCAACAAAACCGGTGACCCTGACTGCAATATTCCTTTCTATCCCCTGCTGTTGGCACCATTGATCCATTAATGCCTGGGAATGTCCCCAGTTGGATGGGTAAATAAACTTCAGGGATTGTATTTGCTCGGCAGTGACGGGACTAAAGGCCTTTGTCAGTGGCGTTGAAGAAACCACAACCAGTTCTTCATCCAGAAAGAAGCTGTGTCTAAGCCGGTGGGAAAGGTGGTCGGGTTGCTCAAAGCCGATGACCAGATCCACTTCACCGCTCTCCAGCTCACGGGCGTAGTCACTGGCCTTCAGGCTTTCCAGTTCTACCCTGATTTCCGGTGCATTTTGTTCCAGTTGTTCCATAAGTACTGGAAGCAGCATTAATTCTACATAATCTCCCCCCGCCAAACGGAATTTTTGTTGACTCTCAGCAGGGTTATAGACGGGCCTCCGGTTAAGTCCCTGATCCAGTAATAGCATGGCCTGACGAATAACAGGTGCCATTGCCCTGGCTTGTTCTGTTGGCGCGACTCCGCCATGCACGGGTAAAAAAAGTTCGTCCTGAAATTGCCTGCGCAAGCGAGCCAGGGCATGGCTGATGGTGGATTGTGACAGCTTTAATTGAACCGCAACCCGGCTGACACTTCCTTCTGTCATTAGCAGGTCAAAGACTCTGAGTAGATTAAGGTCAATGCGGTTGATGTCAGTCATCTGGGCGTGTTCTCTATATATCGATATCATTCATAGTTGAATGGTGAGGTTTCATTTTATCAATAATAGAAGGAGCCATAAAATCGCCACCATTATTTAACTTGTAGAGACAGTATTCATATCAATGGCAACAAACTGGAACATGAAGAGGATTCCAGATAAGTCGCATCCTGATGAATACTGTTTGATCCTGAAGGGTGGTCTATCTATGTTGCGAAATTATCTTTTCCTGTTGGGTATAGGGAGCATCTGGGGCTCACAGTTTATTTTTCAGCAGATGGCAGTGACTGATCTGCCAGCTGTTTGGGTAGGCGCAGGCCGTTCTATGGTTGGTTTCCTGACCCTGTTTCTTATTTGTAAGGCGTTGGGACTGAAGGGCAAAGGTGGTCAGTGGTTCAGCTTTAGCTTAATTGGTTTGCTGGAAGCAACCATTCCTTTTGTGCTGGTGGCCTGGGGACAGCAATATCTGGATACTGCGGTGGCTGCGATTCTGATGGGAACCATTCCTTTCTTTACTGTTATTCTGGCGCCTCTGGTTATCAAAGGCTCACGGATCACTGCCGCTGGATTGGGCAGTGTCATTCTTGGGTTTTGTGGCCTGGTTATTCTGTTCTATCCCGAGCTGGTATCCGACAGTGGTAATACAAACCTGCTGGGTGCAGCAGCTATTATTTTTGCTTCTGGCTGTTTTGCTGTGGCATTGCTGCTGCTCAAGGGCGTGAGTACTGAAAATCCATTGATTATTGCCCGCAATATATTAGCTTCCTCTACTGTTCAGATTTTGGTCGTGGCTATGATTATGTCTCCGATCAGTGAAGTACAACCTACGGCTTCCAGCATGATGGCTATCCTTTACCTTGGAACCATGTGTGCCGGACTGGTTTACTTCCTGTACATGATGCTGATTCGTGATGCTGGCCCGGTATTCGCCTCTTTGAACAATTACCTGGTACCAATGATCGGTGTGCTACTGGGAGCCACTATCAATAATGAAGCGCTGCCAATCAATACCTGGGCGGCTCTGGCCGTTATCCTGATGGCTGTTGCCTTTAACCAGATCTTTCAAGGTAAGGGTAAAAAGGCGAAAGGGAAATTACAGCCTGCCGCCGCATAAAACAGTCTGCGGTATTAACTAAGAGGGCGACCACTGGGTCGCCTTTTTCTTAGCTGTATTATTAGTTCTTAGCCTTCTCTGCTTGATAGTCGAGATGTTGTTTATAGACTGTTAAAGTGATTGAACCAATTAACTTTTCAAGTGCTGATTCTGTCATAAATCCTGAGGAGAAATCATTACTGGCTGTATCAAGATGAAGACGGGCGGCTTCCCTGAAATGGTTAATAAGATCTCTGGGGTTTTCCCCTCCCATAGCTACCCGGATAGTTGTTGGGTGTATCTCAGCGTGCTTAAGAGCCTCAGGGCTCAGCTCCGAGTGGGATGTGAGCGCTGGGCACAGCATTAGGGTGTCGTTCTGGCCAAGGCTAACCATATGACCAAAGGCAGGGGCTAATGCATCAAAAAAACGGACAAATGCTTCTTTGGGAAGTTGGGCCTGTTCAAAATCAATGGAAAATAATGGGCTGGGTAAACCAAGGTATAAATTTTTTTTCCGCAAACTGGCATTAGGGTGACTTTCCAGGGCATGGCTATTGACAGAAATGGCAGGGTGGCTGTCCAGGTAACGGGTAAATATCAGGGTATTAATACACTTGGATAGCATCCGGTTTTCTAAAGTCTTAATACCGTTCAGTACTTCTGCCGCTTTATCTGCATCAAGAAAAGCGCCTTTGATATAGTAAACGTCCCAAAACAGCGTTTGTTCCCAGCTGATGTTGTTATGGGTGCTGCCCTTGGGTATAAACATCTTGTGACTTTCACCAATAACAACGCCGGCGGTGGTATTGCCACTACCTGCCAGATCCTTGGTATAGCTATGGATAACATAATCCGGTCGTTCAGAAATATTCTCTCTTTGAAGAGGTTTATTGAGAATTGGGGTCGCCAGGGTGGAATCCAGCATAACACTATGATTATCCCGGTGAGCAATATCACAGATGGCAGGCACATCCAGCATATTTCCGTGGGGGTTGCAGGGAGACTCAAGGTAAATATGGAGCTGTGAACCTGAATCCAGTTTGCTCTTATAGTGTTGTTTAATTGTTTTTAAAAAACGTTCAAACTGATCCCCACTAAAGCCATCAAACCATTCCAGCTGGATATTCAGACGGTTTTCCCGGGCAAAGTAATCATGAAGCAGCTGGTGGCTACCGCCGTAAATATTTCTGGAGACAACCAGTATATCGTCCCGCTTTAATTGGTTGCTCAAAATAGCATCAATAGCTGCCATGCCGCTATTGAAATTCCAGGCGAGATATTCGCTGGAATACGGGCCTGCTTCCAGTTCTACCATGGTGTTAGAGAGAGCAATAGAGGTGGGGTTGAGAAGCCTTGAATAGATGGGGTGGGTACTTTCCCGACCGTGAAAGGCATCATCGACCCACTCGGTACAGGCATAAAGGTAAGTGGCTGTCCGGACAATGGCAGGTGAGGCGGAAAACAGTGTGCCAACATTGGCAAACAGCGGGTAATCACCTTTGGCCAGGTGAGTACGGCGGTCAAAGCCAAGGTGTTTGTAACTGGTGCGCAAGCCGGGCTGTAGAGAGTCAATCAGCTTGGCTAGCTGGAAGCAAAGAAATTTTTTGGCATTAAAGTAGCTGACCCGGTCAGTATGGGGTAACGCCTCAAGGGTGGTTTTGGTGATTTCAGCCAGTTGACTGATATGCCCTGCGGTCTGGTAAAGGTTAGCCACTACTTTTAGTAAGGCCTGGCCAAACTCTGAAGAAGGCGCTATACCGAAATGAATCAGCTGCTCATCTGCAAGCTCCCCGGCACTTGTGGCGTCGGTACTCTTACGGGCAGGAGAGAGGCTTCGCATGGTCTGGATCTGATCAGCATTATCCATAATTCAGCCCTGTTATTATTGTGTCTACTCCACTGTATCAGTGATCTGTTATGCAAAACAGCCTGGTGGCCTGTTCCATAGCAGGTGCGTTGATGAGCTGTCTTAAATGATACTGTTTCGGATATATTTTGAAGAAAGCAACCATCAATAAAAGCGAGCATTTGTTCTGGTTTTACTTGCTCTGGGATCTGCATTCTATTTGACATAAATGTTTTAATTTTTTCCTGGATAGATCTGCCGCAAATGGAGCAATGTGTAAGCGTTTTGGCGCATTCCATGCATAATTTGTGGTGTGTGCAAGGTAAAAATAGTGCATCAATATCATTTTTATTGCACATATTGCATCTTATATTCGATTTTAAACGCTTATTTTCTTCTTCTGGCGTTTCATTTGGTGGTGGATCTTCATAGGAAGATGTTATAGCCGGATTGTTTGTGCTATCTGATATTTTTAACGTCTCTATTTCGTCTATGATCGTTGCCGGATTTATATCATGGCCTTTTGCGCGGAGTTTCTTTATAGCCTTATCTATATATTCCTGATTATAGCCCATTTCTATCAAGGCCTTTGTTTCTGCTGGTTGTTTTGCATTGGCTTGGTTAGAACTGGTTGGAATTTCTCCAAGTTCTGCTTCGCCTTGATTGTACGAAGCAGCAACCAACTGAATATAATCTTCCCCTTTTATTATTTTGACAAATTGGCATCCAGGGTGCCAGCGAGCATGTTCGATCCATGGGTCATCTTCTGGATCCCAACGTTGGCAGCCTCCATCACAATAGAAGCAACGAACTATATCGCTACAGCCAGTATAATAAAAGCCGGCCTCAGCTAGTTGTTGAGGGGTTTGTGATACATGGCAGGGCCACCCGGTAAATGAAGAGCAGCGGATGTCATAAGTTGAATATTCTAGATGCCTTGGATTATAGAGTTCTTTAATGTGCAGACATGTTTTGGAGTGCTGGTAATGCTCGAGTATAGGGTTATTGTCGTAATTCCAGTCTTTAAGCCCAATGCCACAGTTAAAGCAACGGCATAGGTCGTCTTGGCCTGTGTAAAAGAGACCTGCTTTCGCCATGCTTTCTGAATTTAAATGATTAGGTGCGTTTCTAAATGAATCTATACGATCTTTCATTGTCTGATAATGTGGGTATCTAATACCATTTCTGCCACTATGCTCTGGGTAGTGTTGAGTAGAAGGAGTCCTGTTTTGACAATGTTCCAGAGGCTGCTGGTGCCCAAGGTTACTATTAGAGGGAGGGGGCTGGTTAGATAATATGGATCTATATTGAGATGGTGCGCTTGTCACAATCGGTATCGAGGAGTTCCTACTTTGACTCCCTGTGTATCCAAGAAAGGGAAACGCTTGTATTTCGGTCATGCGGGGGGAAAGGGTCCAGTTATCTGGAAGAGATGTTTTCTCTTTAATAAAAAATCGGATAGCTTGGTCTATAGCCCGTTTTACGTACCCTCTTCGAAATGGAAATGACGGTACTATTACATCTTGATCAGCTGGTTCAGCCCATGACTGAATGCCTTGTAAAAAATCTGTTTTTTTCAGCCTTTGAGTATCCTCTTTTTTTGAGTCTAACCAGCTAGAAATTTCCTCATCACTATCACCCATATCCGGTATTTTATCATCAATTAACTCAAAAAGATGGAAGAGTTCTACCCATGATTCTTGTATTGATGGGTAACTCTGGTTTTTATGATTATGAACAGACAGACTTGCATGGTAATTGTTAACGTTGTTTTTTAAAGTTGCCAGTGTGTTAGCGATATGGATTCTCACTCTATTTATCAGTTCGGTATTTCTAGAATGTACAGCGTGTTTCAATCCTAGTTCAGCTTGTAGTACATTGCTTTCCATGGAATGAAGCAAATACTCCATTTGTTCAATCCAGACCATAGCTGAAGTGTGTTTTTCGGAAATTCCAGTGGCATATAAAGCTGTGTATAACTCTTTACGATAAGTGGAAAAGTAATGGGTATGACCAGGTTTTAATAAGCTATTGATGGATGAATGTGAATGGTTTGGGGTAAATAAAAACAGGGAGGTAAATAAAAATACTATTATGTGAGCCACTTGGCGGCTAGGTGAGTTCTTGAATGCTGTCATGATCTTTATTACCAAAATGTTATTATCATTTGTTTATGCTTGATTTTATTACCTGATGTGGAAAAAGTAATATTTTTTTAATTCATATAAAATTGGTTTTTATAAAAAATGTGGTTCTATTCGTGAGTTTTACATTATGGTGATAAAATCACTTATTCCTGTAAATGATACGTAATGACTGTAAGCTGTGATATGTATTTCGCCATGAATTTCTATAGGTTAGGAAAAATTATATATTTTTCAGGGGTTCGTCTGTTAGTTTTTTATATACGACTTAAAACCAGTATTAAGTGGGTAAAAATACATCTTTTGTTGGGAGGGGCTTTTATACTTGCATATTCCGGTTTTGTCCTTGCTACAGTTGATGAAGACCTGAATGAAGTAATACGTTTGCTTGAGGGGGGAAAGGTTAGTGAGGTTAATGCATTTTTATTGAATCTGCCTGTTACTGTACAGCATGAAACTATTTTTTGGAGCGTTATGTATGAAGGATGGGTGTATCAGAATGTTCTTGAACTATGGAAAATGAAATATGAGATAAAAACTTTCGAGTTATATATTTCGAATAGAAATACCTGAATTTGTATCATAAATGCATAACCTCTGTAACCAGAGGGTTGTTACAGAGCCTTTGAAGTGAATCAGAACTCAGGGGTACTCTGTTAAGCAACCAAACCAAACAGAGGACGCCAAGGATGGCCTTTAAGCACCTTAGCTCTGAAGAGAGACATTATATCGAAATCGAACTGAAAAATGGGACTTCTCAAAATAAAATTGCAGAAAAACTCGGGCGTTCACAGAGTTCGCTGTCACGGGAGTTAGGACGCAACACAGGGCAGCGTGGTTACAGGCACCAGCAGGCTCATCGTAAGGCTCAACAGCGTCATAAGGAAAAACCCAAGGCGGTGAAGTTGACGGAAGATATTAAGCGACGGATTGCTCAAGATATCCGGGCTGACTGGAGTCCTGAGCAAGTGGCTGGAAGGCTTGAAAAAGAAGGGATAATCAAGTTGCATCATGAGACGATTTACCAGTTCATAGAGGATGATAAGCGCACTGACGGTACCCTGTATAAACACTTGCGCCATCAGAAAAAAACGTACCGAAAGCGATATGGTTCAGCTCATAACCGAACAGGCATACCTAACCGGGTAGGTATTGAAGAGCGCCCGGAGATCGTCAACAACAGGGGGCGTGTTGGTGACTGGGAGGCGGATACCGTAATCGGCAAAAACCATAAGGGTGCCATTGCCACACTGGATGAGCGAAAGACTAAACTGCGCCTTGCTGTTCCGCTGCCAGGAAAGAAAGCAAAAGCGGTTAAACAGGCAGTGATTGATACACTCAAGCCCCTGAAAAGGTTTGTTAAAACGATCACTTACGACAACGGTAAGGAATTTGCTCAGCATGAAGCAATCAACAAAGCCTTGAGCTGCGACAGCTACTTTGCTGTGCCCTACCACTCTTGGGAGAGAGGCCAGAATGAGAATGCCAATGGGCTGCTCAGGCAGTACTTTCCCAAATCAATGGAGCTTCATAACGTCAAAGAAAGAGACGTTATCATTGCGGTAGACAAGCTGAACAGCAGGCCCAGGAAATGCCTCGGTTACAAAACACCATATGAGGCATTCAAAGAGTTAACTGGAGTGAATGCAAGAAAAGTCATGGGTTATGCATTTATGACTTGAATTCAGGATACATCAAATTTAACCTTTACAGAACTTGGTAACAGGTTATCTATGCTTTTTAGCAAGGGTGTTCTAGTTGAACAGAGTTCTACCTGTAGCCCTTCTCCAAATTGAAGAAAACCCTTGCTTATACTGTTAGCTGATTAAATTTATAAACAACCTGATCACCACACTATTCACAATATCAATAAAAAATGCCCCTGCCAGGGGAACAACAACAAACGCTTTAGGCGATGCTCCATAGTGTTGGGTTACAGCGGTCATATTAGCCATGGCATTGGGGGTCGCTCCCAGGCCAATGCCCACAAAACCGGAACTCATAACCGCCGCATCAAAATCCCTGCCCATAAAGCGATACACAATAAAGTAGACAAATATCAGCATCATCAGGGTTTGGGCTGCCAGCAAAATCAGCAGCGGGCCGGCCATGGTTGCCAATAGCCAGAGTTTCATGCTCATCAGGGACATGGCCAGGAACAGGCCCAAAGCCACATCGCTGATCAGGGCTAGTGAAGGGGTAGAGCCATCCCATTGGGATCGAGGCCATAGAATGGGCAACAGGTTGGTAATTAAAATACCGGCAAACAGGCAACCAACAAATTCTGGAATAAACAGGCCGTAACCTGTCAGCCATTGTGTAGCCTTGCTACCACCGGTCATGGCGCAGACAACCACCAGAAGAGCAATTAAGGTGTTTTCGGCGTCGATGGACTCATGCTCTTCATCGTAACGGCTACCAATAGTGATATGTTCTTTGCTATGGGAAATGAGGTTTTGTTTTCTGATCAGTCGTTCTGCTAACGGACCGCCAGTAAAGCCACCCAGTATTAACCCAAAGGTTGCACAAACGCCTCCTAATTCCATGGCATTGTTAATACCAAAGGTTTCACTTAACTGTGGTGCCCAGGCAATGGCTGTTCCATGTCCGCCACTAAGGGAAATAGAGCCGCTTATCAGACCTACCACCGGGTCTAAACCTAACAGGCTGGCCAGAGTCACACCAATGGCATTTTGGAATAGTAGCGCAACAATCAGTAATCCCAAAAATACAATAAGCGCTCGCCCCCCCTGGATAAGTGTGCCGAGCCGCGCCGATAGGCCGACACTGGTAAAGAAGGCAAGAAGCAGTGAGTTACGCAGGTTTGTATCGAATACCAGCTCAATATCCTGCATGTGTAAGAGGCCAAAAATAATGGATACAAACAGACCTCCCGTGACAGGTTCAGGGATGTCATAGTCCCTGAAAAACGGTACTTTGCGATTGATTAACTTACCAATAAATAAGACCAGAATGGCAAGCAACAACGTGTTTTGGGTGGAGAAATCGACAACCAAATCAGACTCCTGTAGCTTGGATAGGCGCGCAACCTAACATACTGAGAGTCAGTCGTCATTTATCATTATAGGTGTTATGCACCCATATAGGCTTCTCTGACCTCCTTGTTTTCCAGTAACTCCTGACCTGAGCCACTAAGACGTATCTCTCCATTGGCCATAACATAACCCCGATCTGCCAGTTTCAGGGCGTGGTTGACATTCTGTTCTACCAGAAAGATAGTCATTCCTGTTTTTGCCACTGCTTTCAGAATAGTAAATATTTGTTTAACGACGATTGGCGCGAGACCCAGGCTGGGTTCATCCAGTAGCAGTAGCCTGGGGCGACTCATGAGTCCTCTGGCAATGGCCAGCATTTGCTGTTCTCCTCCAGACAGTGTGGATGCACGCTGGCTTTTTCTCTCCAGAAGTTTGGGAAATAGCTGATACATTTTTTGAAGGTCTTCAAGCAGGTACTGATTACCAATAGGGCTTGTGCCAATAATAAGGTTTTCCTCCACCGTCATTTGCGGAAAAACATGACGGCCTTCCGGAACCAGAGAAATACCTCTGGATGCTATTTGGTGGGAAGGAATAGTGACAAGATTCTCACGATCAAAATAAATGTCACCATGATGGGCTTTAGGGTTACCAAAAATAGTCATCAATAAAGTGGATTTGCCAGCGCCATTGGCACCAACCAGTGCGACTATTTCACCCTCGTTGATAGAAATGGAAACCTGGTGCAGGGCATGAACCGGTCCATAAGAGGCATCTACCTGGCAAAATTCAAGTAAGGGCTGACCCATAACTGCTTTCCTCTACTTCTTCACTGTTTGTACCCAGGTAGGCTTCGATAACCCTGGGATTGTTTTTTATTGTGTCGGGAGAGCCTTCGGCAATGACAACACCATGGTCAAGGACAATTATTTTTTCAGAGACTCCCATCACCATACTCATATCATGTTCAATTAAAATAATGGATAACTGATGCTGGTTTTTTAGTTTTACCAGGGTTTCTGATAACACTTCGGTTTCCTGGGGATTAAGCCCGGCCGCAGGTTCGTCAAGGCACAATAATTGTGGATTGGTGCACATGGCCCGGGCAATTTCCAGACGGCGTTGCTGACCATAGGGCAATTGACCTGCCAAATGGTTGGCCTGTTCCGATAGCCCTAACTGTTCAAGCCAGTACCAGGCCTTTTCAAGAGCCTGTTGTTCTGAGTGTTTGAAGGCGCGGGTATTCAAAATACCGGACAAAAACCCTCTTTCCAGTTGCATATGCTGGGCAACCAGAAGGTTTTCAATAACCGTCATCTCTTTAAATAATCGTATATTTTGAAACGTTCGGGCTAATCCGGCACGGTTGACCAGGTGAGAGCCTCCGAACATTTTGTAGTAGAGTCGCCTGACTAATTGTTTGGGGCAAAGTATATCGGATAACTGAAGTGACTCACCCAGGATACTGACAATATGGGTTGTTTGGTTGTTTGTATGAAGCTCAATGGCTCCCCCCGTCGCCTTATAAAACCCCGTCAGACAGTTAAACACGGTTGTTTTACCTGCACCGTTAGGGCCTATCAGGGCAGTGATGGAACCCTTCGGAATTTCAAAGCAGACATTATCAAGGGCCCTGATACCACCGAACTGCATTTCAAGATGGCGTACCTTTAGAATCGAGGGGTGTGTTTGTTGTTCTAGCCCCATGACAACTACTCCATGACTGTTTTATGACGGGGATGGGCTGGTTTTTTGTGAGCCATTCTGGTGAGGCGGACCAAGCCTCTGGGACGCCAGATCATCATTAACACCATTAACAGACCGAACAGGAGGACCCGGTAATCGGCAAAGTCACGAAGAATCTCGGGCATGATGGTTAGAATCAGGGCTGCAATCACGACACCTTTCGTTGACCCCAGTCCTCCCAGTACTACGATGGCGAGGATGAGGGCTGACTCGAAGAACGTAAAAGACGTTGGGTTTACAAATCCCTGATAGGTGGCAAAAAAGACTCCGGCAATGCCCCCTATGGCGGCACCGGTCATAAAAGCAGATAGCTTGACTAGTACGTGGTTGAGTCCAAGGGCCCGGCAGGCTATTTCATCTTCCCTGAGTGCTTCCCAGGCCCTGCCAATAGGCATCTTACTAAGTCGCTGGTTGATATAGAGTGCCAGCCAGACCAAAGCAAATAGCACTAAAAAGATAAAAATGAATTTGTGACTGGAGCTGTAGTCAATACCAAAGAACTCATGAAAGGGCGTACCCTCTTTAACCCTGCGTTTAAACTCAAGCCCGAACAGGGTAGGGGCAGGAGCGGAGACCCCGTTAGGGCCTCCGGTGAAAGCGGTCCAGTTATTAAGAACGAGTCGTATAATTTCGCCAAATCCAAGAGTCACAATGGCCAGGTAGTCCCCGTGCATCCTTAATACCGGGAAGCCCAGCAAAGCACCAAACAGGGCTGACAGCAGGGCGGCCAATGGCAGCATGCTCCAGAAGCCCAGGTCAAGATACTGATAGCCCAGGGCAAGGCCGTAAGCGCCTATGGCGTAAAAGGCCACAAACCCTAAATCAAGCAGTCCCGCCAGCCCTACTACAATATTCAACCCAAGGCCAAGCAGTACGTAAATAAGGCCAAGGATAAGTACCGTTACCCAGTATTTGCTGGCCATAAATGGAAAGGCAATGCCTATGGCGATAAGCAGCAAAATGAGCCATAGATTATTTTTTGTATTGGGGGGGCTAACCCTGACTCCCTGCTGTTTTGAAAATACTCGTTGATGAAGTTGCTGTCCCCGAGGGGTTTGCATGAACAGTGAAAAGACCAGTCGGCCTGAGAAAAGTACCCCAATAATGAGTCCAAGGGCTTCAAGCTGACTGTTAAAGCTGTAGCCGTCCAGCTCGATACCGACTATTGGCCCAAAGATAGCCAGTCCTAACAGGGCCACCATAACGGCATCAAAAAGGCTTTTACGGATATCTATTATTTTTTTACTACCGTGGTTCATTATACTTTCTCCACCGCAGGTCGCCCTAAAAGTCCACTGGGACGGAAAATCATAATGAAAACCAGAAGACTGAAAGCGAATACATCTTTGTAATCCGTATTAACCAGGCCAGAAAAAAGGGACTCTGACATTCCCAGTAAAATACCGCCCAGCATGGCTCCGGGCAGTGATCCTATTCCCCCGAGAACGGCAGCGGTGAATGCTTTAATGCCAATGATAAATCCGATATAAAAGTCAAAGGTTCCATAATTCAGAGTGACCAGTGTTCCGGCCAGGGCTGCCATAGCAGCACCAATAACAAAAACGGTTGAAATCACCCGATCAGTGTTAATGCCAAGTAATGTGGCCATTTTACGGTCTTGTTGGGTGGCCCGACATTCTCTGCCCAGACGGGTTTTATGAATCAGCCAGGTCAGTGCTAGCATACCGGTTAAGGCCACGATGATAATGAGCAGTTGGGTGTAAGAAACCTGAATGAAGCTATGGGCTATATCTATTCGAACGGTACCGGAGAATAAAGTGGGCACGCCCTGATGACGAGCGCCCTGGCTAAGTTGTACATAGTTTTGCAATACCAGCGACACCCCGATGGCTGAAATCAATGGTGCCAGGCGGGTGGACTGTCTTAACGGGCGGTAGGCCAGTCGTTCAATACACCATCCATAGGTACAGTTAATCAGCAGGGTAAAAATAAGGGTGGCCAGCAGAATCAGGGGAAAAGACTCAAAGCCAAAGAAAGTAAGCAGGGCAATGACAATGGCGGTGACGTAGGCTGAAATCATATAGACGTCACCGTGAGCAAAATTGATCATGCCAATAATGCCGTACACCATCGTATAACCAATGGCGATCAGGCCGTAGACCGATCCCAGTGCCAGGCCGTTGATAAGCTGTTGTAGAAATATCGAGAAGTCCATATCGTACACCTTATACGCGGAGCTTTTTATCCAAACAGTTTTTTATTTTCTCTCGTTCCCAGTGTCTTCGCTGGGAATGCATATGGATGCCTCTAACTGTTACGGTGTGGAGAGATATGCATTCCCAGGCAGGAGCCCGGGAACGAGTGTAAGCTACACATCAAAATCAAACATCATTGAAATGATGTGCTGGTTTTAATTAAAGGCCGGAAATTTGTTTGTACTTTCCATCTTCTCCCCATTGGTACATAACATAATCCGAGACTTTAAGATCCCCTTTGCTGTCAAAGGCTTTTACGCCAAGCACCGTAGGCACCTGATTGCCCTTTAACCAGGAAGAAATTTTGATGCTATCGATGCCTTTAGTGGCTTTTACCGCAGCAGCCAGTGTTTGGAGTGCTGCATAGGAATAGAGGGTATAACCCTCAGGTTCATAGCCACTGCTCTTGAATTCATTGACCACTTCCTTTCCGTCAGGAATTTGGCGTGGATCAGCGCCAAAGGTCATCATGGTCCCTTGGGCAAACTTGACTCCACCTGCCGTTTTCAGGAAATCATCAGTAACGATGCCGTCACCGGATATAAAGTCCGCTTTTACACCCTGTTCGCGCATTTGTCTGAGAAGAGGGCCTGCTTCAGAGTGCAGTCCTCCGAAATAAACGGTGTCAGCACCGCTGTAGCGGATTTTGGTAACCAGGGCATTAAAATCCTTCTCCCCACGGGTCAGGCCCTCATAGATGACCTCTTTGACACCTTTGCTATTCAGGTGGAATTTGGTGGCATCAGCCAGTCCCTGGCCATAGGTATCTTTATCGTGAATCACTGCTATTTTTTTTGATTTCAGGGTATTCAGCATATAGTCAGCAGCCACTTGTCCCTGCTGGTCATCACGGCCACAGATCCGGAAAACACCGGATAACCCCTGTTCGGTCAACTTCGGATTGGTTGATGCGGGGGTAATCATGACAACACCGGCTTCATCATAGATTCGAGAAGCGGGAATACTGGAAGAAGAACAGAAATGGCCAATGACCAGGTCAACATTGTCGGAGTCAATCAGTCGATTGGCTACCGCAACCGCCTGTTTAGGTTCACAGGCGTCATCCGCCTTGATCAGGGCGATTTTTTCGCCGTTAATGCCGCCGGATTTATTAATGTCGTCGGCTGCTTTTTCAGCGCCTTTCCAGAGTTGCTCTCCAAAAGCAGCATAGGCACCGGTATGAGGGCCAGCGACCCCAATCACAATATCGGCTGAGGCGGACAGTGATGATAGGCCCAGAGTGCTGGCAAGGGCAAAAGATAGGAGTCCGTTTTTCTGACCCATTCTGTATTTCCTGTGATTCTTATAATTATTTCCCCTCGTTGCAGCCTGATTGCCGAGCAGGTTCAGCGAATACGCTGTAATTTTCGAGGTTAACGCCATGATGACACAGGCAAGGCTGTGCTTAAAGCGTTAATCAGTTCATAAGGAGGGGGATTGATGCTGTTGATGTTTGGTGGTGAGCTTAGTGGTTCGTAAAGGACTATAGTAGAAGTAAGGGAATGGCTATTTGGAAATGGGTATGGAGACACGAGCGATTATACTGGGTATGGCATTACTTATGCCTGCAACTGAGACTCTCGCCGGAAACATCTATAAATGCATGGTGAATGGCAGGGTTGAGTTTTCTGGAGAACCGTGCGGAGCTAATGCCAGGCCAGTGGTATTAAAGGAACTGGCAGCCCCATTGGCCAGTTATGATATGAAGGGGGAGGCGAATCTGGACTATACAATAAAAAGCCATCTTCTTCGGGAACGGGTAGCCCGACATCAGCATAAGATTCAGCGATACCGTCATCGCATGGATGCTGAAATAAAAAAGGTATACAAAAAAAATCCTTCTGCTGAAAAAACGGTTAAGGCACGCTATGTCAGTTCTATACCGTCAAAAAAGCACACTGCTGAATCCGGAAGTAGCCTGTCCTTAGCCAATAAATCAACAAATCCTGCTAGCAGGCTCAAAGTAGGCGAGCGAAAATCTGATTCATCCAGGCCAGCTAAAAATACTAATCATACGGCAGGTGTTTTGGAAGATCAGCTGGGAAATATCGCAGATGCAGTTAGAGGGTTAAATCAAGATTCGCCTTCCAGTCAGGTTAATGCCATTACTCAGCGTTATAGTGCGCTGATAAAAGCCGAAGAGTTTCAGATTAATCTCTTACTTCAGAAGATTCGTGAGCTGAGGTAATAGTTATTGAGCATCACCGGGTGGCTGTCTTTAAATAAAAAATGTTTTATATAAATTAAATGATTTACGACACTGTTTTTTTATTTGATTTTAGCTATATTAAATTACGTTAATTGATAGTGTTTATTTATAGAAGGTTAAAAACAGGCTGTCTCCAAGGACAGTAATAGAGAACGATAGGGGGGGAAGTCATGGTGCGGTTTTTTTTGGGGGCTGCCATGGTAATGTTGGGTATGCTATCTATCGATTTTTCAGCTGTTAGCGAGAGCTTTCAACAGACTATAAATCATATTTTCCTGCTTACAGTTATTTTCTATGGGACTCGACTTTGCTTATCGTCTAACTGGTTTTTGAGTCATTTTGAAACATAAGGTTTTCTGCAATGCCAGTCAGGCCGTTTTGTCAGTCATAACGGCTTCTTGTTTTTAAGGGTTGTGGAACAACCTTTCTCTTGTATGCCTGCCATAAAGAATAAACAAAACTATAGTCTTGTTTATGTGCTCCAGGCTAAAACTGTTTCCAAAGTCTGTTGGAGAGAAAGTAAACCTGGCTCTATATTAAGTACTTGACCAAATGAAGTTATATTTTCTGACTTTTTTGTTCAGCCTGAATCCGTGAGTTCACTGTAGCCCAACTCCTCTGGATCAACCACAAAACGTAAGTTCCAAGTTAAAATGCACCCACTCTAATTTTCACCACCTGGGTGCATTTTTGTGAAACTGAAAATTGAACAATCACAGACGGAATTTTATACACCGGTCGCAGGGCTTTATTTCGTTGGTCATGCACTCAACAAAAAGACAGCGTTAAGCAAATCCCTGCGCAAAATAAAAAAAAGGCACCGTATCACTCATATCGACCTGATCAGAGCTTACTGCGGCCAACTGGCTCAGGGTAAAAGTGATTTTGATAATGTTGATAATAACCGGGATAACGACTGGTTCCGGTTGGCAATGGGCATTAAACAAATGCCTTCAGCCAGCCGCTTAAGACAGCGTTTCAATGAAGATGCCGCCCAACTGATTCCTTTCATCGAGGACAGCCTTACCGATGTCCTGGTTAATCTTCAGGTGCCCGTCACACCCCTTCCGAAAAAACTCGATAAGAAGCAGCACATACCACTGGATATCGACGTATTCCCTATGGATAACAGCAATACCAAAAAGGAGGGGGTCGAGTACACGTATAAAAAATTCTTTGGTTATGCCCCTATTGCCGCTTACTTTGGCTGCGAAGGCTGGTGCCTGGGATGTGAATTACGCCCAGGCTCTCAGCACTCCCAGAATGATTTTATTGGCTTTTTACAAGCAGTGCTGCACCGCAGCCGACGTTTGACCCGAGCGCCTATTCTGGTTCGCCTTGATAGTGGCCACGATGCTGAGGAATCGCGCCGGGAAATCGCCGGGTTCAAAGGTGTGAATCACATTATCAAGCTCAACCCAAGAAAGTATCACACCAAGGAACACTGGCTCCCCATTTTTGAAGAAAAGCAAGTCAAATGGGAGGAGTCGCGTCCAGGAAAGAGTTATGCGACACTCTCAACCGTCTATGAAACCAACTATGGTAACCAGCGTCTGATTATTCGCATTATCAAGCGTACCACTGATACTGTAGGGCAGAGATTTCTGACACCCGATTATGAGCTGGAAGGATGGTGGACAACACTCAGCGAAGCTGACTACAGCGATGATCAGATCATTAATCTTTATGAGGATCATGCGACCAGCGAGCAGTTTCACAGTGAGTTGAAGACTGATATGGATTTAGAGCGCCTGCCTTCAGGCAAGTTTGACACCAACGACCTGGTGATGTGTTTGGGTGCACTGGTCTATAACATTCTGCGCTACATGGGGCAGAGTTGCTTGCTCGGGCCAGATGCGCCGGTACGTCATAAAGCCAAACGACGCCGGTTAAAAACCGTGATACAGGAACTCATCTACCTGGCTGCCCGTCTTCTGAAAAAAGGACATCAATACCGGCTACGCTTTGGTCGTTACTGTCCTGGTTTCAGGTCTTTCCATCAATTAATAAGCCAGCATGCACTTTGTTGATTGAATAGCGAGATAGAAAAAAATGCCATAAATGAGAAAGTACTGTATTGATAACGGTAGGGCTTCTTTCAACCTGTCTTCAAGTTTGATGATATTTTGATCAGCATTTATGCTTAAAAACGACATAAAAACACTTCAATCAATAACCCGAGTTATTTTCAAAGGAAAAAATTAATCAGCACATTTTCAAAACTGCCGGGCAAATCAAGAAATCACGGATTCAGGTTCAGGTTATTCCGGTCACTGCGATTGAATCCTGCCTGGCATATCAGAAAATTCGAGTTCAAATGAACAGCCCCTAATATCAACTGAGGCTCTGGTAATGGTGCAGCCGGTTTTACAGATGAAGGGAATCACCAAATCATTTCAAGGTATAAAAGTACTGAACGATGCAGGGCTGAATGTCTATCCCGGGAAGGTCATGGCATTGCTGGGTGAAAATGGGGCCGGGAAATCCACATTGATGAAAGTGATGGCCGGGATGTATTCAATGGAAGCTGGCTGCCTGGTTATCAGGGGTAAGCAAAGACGGTTTTCATGCCCGAGGGATTCCCTCAATGAAGGTATCAGTATTGTTCATCAAGAACCGGGCGTCATTCCCGAATTATCAGTGGCAGAAAATATTTTTCTCGGACGGGAGCCTGGCCGTAAACTGGGGAAAGTTAACTGGCCTCTTATGTTTCAGGAGGCAAAAAAGCTACTGGATATGCTGGGTGTTAATATTGCCCCGACAGAGTTAGTGGGAAACTTGAGCATAGGGTTACAGCAACTGGTTGAGATTGCGAGAGGATTGTCCTCATCTGCTGATATTATTGTTATGGATGAACCCTCTGATGTTCTAACAGAGAAAGAAACTGAACAACTGTTCAGGGTTATCAGAAAACTGAAAGGTGATGGCAAAGCTATTGTATATATTTCGCATCGATTGCAGGAAATTTCACGTATTTGTGATTATGTAACTATTATGAAAGAGGGCGATGTTATTGGTGAATACTCTGTTTCGGAACTAACGGATGAAAAACTGGTGGAGTTGGTTATTGGTGGGGAAGTGTCAGAACTCTATAAGAAAGTCCCTCCTGGCAGCAATGAATTAAGCCTTGAGGTGAAAGAAATTTATGCAGAGGGATTTAAGAATATCAGTTTTAAATTACGAAAAGGAGAAGTTCTTGGGCTGACAGGAGTAATGGGAGCCGGTATAACACCTTTATTGAAGGCACTATATGGCATCAATCCAATTATTTCAGGTGCAATATTGGTTAATGGGAAAGAAGTTCAGCTTAAATTTCCTGGAGATGGTTTGGCTAATGGTATCGTCTATATATCAAAAGATCGAAAAAAAGAAGGCTTGGTTGTGGATCTATCAGTTCAGGATAATATGAGCCTTTCCAGTCTTGAGCGTTTTAGCTGTTTTTCCGGGACTATCCGGTCAAAAAAGGAACGGCAGGCCGTAAAACAATTTATGCATCGTTTTAATATCAAGATGGCATCCACGAGTCAACCGGTTCGTTATCTCAGTGGTGGAAATCAGCAAAAAGTGGTGATTGCCAAGGGGCTTATGACAAACCCGAAGGTTCTTATCCTGGATGAGCCTACCCGGGGGATAGATGTTGGTGCTAAAAAAGAAATTTACCGGCTGATCAATGAATTAAAATCCCAGGGTGTAAGTGTTATTTTGGCTTCATCTGATATGCCTGAATTGGTTGGCATGAGCGACAGGGTTTTGGTTATGCGTAAAGGCAAAATAACCGCAGAGTTTACCGGTGACAATATTTCTCAGAAAGTACTGGGGGGCGTTCTCATGGCAAATTGAGAGCGCTTCCCGGGATCTATTGTGGAGGATTTAAATGAGCCACAAAAAGGGTTATGCAAAGCTGCAAGGTATAAGGTGCTGTTCAGGCTATAAGGTAACACTCATTAAGTACAAGTCTGTAGTCGCTTTGTTGATTTTTATGTTGATTGTTTCAGCAATAACTCCAGACTTTTTTAGTGCTCACAACATTCTGAATATTCTTCGTCAAACTTCTGTTAATGCAATTATTGCCATGGGTATGACCTTTGTCATCCTGACTGGAGGTATTGATTTGGCAGTGGGTTCTATTCTTGCTTTTACAGGTGCGCTGGCAGCCAGCATGATTAGCATGGGCTTGAATATTGGGTTGGCGGCTATTCTGACCCTTGCCGCTGGAACCTGCCTTGGTTGCCTGAGTGGTGTGGTGGTAGCCAAGGGTAAGGTACAGGCGTTTATTGCAACCCTGGCAACCATGACCTTTTTGCGGGGAGCAACCATGGTCTATACCGATGGGCGCCCGGTGACAGCATTGGGAGGCGAGGGAACTGATCTGTTTGCAATGATTGGTTCAGGTCACCTGCTTGGGATTCCCCTACCCGTATTTGTCATGATGATTATTTTCTTTCTGGCCTGGTTTGTATTACAGCATACCTGCTTTGGGCGTTATGTTTATGCCGTGGGGGGGAATGAATCGGCTACCCGGTTATCAGGGATTAATGTGGACCGGATAAAAATTGCGGTGTATGGCATTAGCGGCCTTTTATCTGCCGTCGCTGGAATCATTATTACCAGCCGTCTTTGTTCCGCCCAGCCAACCGCAGGGTCTGGCTATGAACTGGATGCCATTGCAGCGGTGGTACTGGGTGGTACCCGATTGTCCGGTGGGCGGGGCCAGGTAATGGGGACATTGATTGGCGCACTGATAATCGGTGTACTAAGCAATGCCCTGAATATGCTTAATATCTCCTCCTATTATCAGCTGGTGGTCAAAGCCCTGGTTATTCTTTTGGCAGTACTGGTGGATACTCGTTCGCCAAGATGGTTAAGGAGCTGTTATTCATGATGATAGCTATTCGAGTCCTAATCTCGGGTCTGTTTATTATGGCAATGTCGGTTTTGACAGGCTGCAGTAGAAATGAAGAGGAAATGACTGAAGATAGTTTTGTGCTAAAGCAGAAAACAATGGCACTGATGATTTCAACACTCAGCAATCCATTTTTTGTCACCCTGAAGGAGTCGGCAGAGCGTAAAGCGCGTCAGCGAGGTTATAACCTATTGGTGCTGGATTCGCAGGATGATTCCGAGAAAGAAATGAAAAACATGGAAGACTTGATTATCCAGGGCGTTAAAGTGATTTTACTGAATCCAGCTGATTCCGATGCCGCAGGCAGTACTGTCAGGTTAGCCAATAGTGCCGGTATCCCGGTTATTACCCTTGATCGTGATGTTAGCAGGGGGAAGGTTATATCCCATATTGCTTCAAACAATGTGGCAGGCGGGCAAATAGCTGGAAATTATATTGTTGGGCAACTGGGTGGCAAAGGCCAGGTTGTGCAGCTGGAGGGTATTCCCGGAACTTCAGCCGCCAAGGAACGTGGAAAGGGCTTTAGGAAAGCTATTGAGGAGAGTGATATCCGATTGGTGGCCAGTCAGCCGGGATGGTTTGATCGTACCAAGGCATTAAGTGTGACTGAAAACCTGCTGCAGGCTCATCCTAATGTCAACGCTATTTTTGCACAAAATGATGAAATGGCGCTGGGAGCGATTAAGGCCGTTAAATCTATCAATAAAGACATCTTGGTGGTTGGTTTTGATGGCACAGAGGAAGGCGTATCCGCGGTCAATAGCGGTGAGTTGTCAGCAACCATTGCGCAGCAAGCGGATGTTATCGGTGAGAAAGGCGTGGAAGTTGCTGATGCCCTATTAAAGGGTGAGTCTATTTCGCCTTACACCCCGGTGGAATTGAAGCTGGTGACCCGGCCATTGGCTGAAAACGCTATTGGAGATAAAAAACGCAGCCGTATCAGGGGGCAGGAGATTTTAGTGATTGGCAGTGTTAATGCTGATCATGTTATGCAAGTTAACACCCTTCCCTGTGCGGGGGAAACGGTTCATAGCTCCAGTTATTGTATTATCCCTGGGGGAAAGGGGGCGAATCAGGCTGTGGCTTCCGCAAGGTTAGGGGGGCGGGTGAAATTAATGGCCTGCGTAGGCGATGATGACTTTGGCTTTGAAATCATTCGCCAGTTTAAGAAAGAGAATATTAATGTTTCCCTGCTGGAACAGATTCAAGGTAAACACAGTGGCATCGCATTAATATTTGTTGATAGCAAAGCGGAAAACTGTATTGGTATCTCCCCCCAGGCTAATGAACATTTAAGTCCGGAGCGTATAAAGTTCAGGCAGCAGGAGGTTGAGGAGGCTGCTTACATGCTGGTGCAATTTGAGATACCTCTGGAGAGTATCTATCGAGCTATCACAATTGCCAGTTCCAAGGGAACCCGTGTGGTGTGTAACCCAGCACCGGCTAACAAGCTATCTGATGAGATCCTTGTAGGTATAGACATTATTACGCCTAATCAAACAGAGGCTGAAATTCTAACGGGAATTTCCGTAGCGGATGAGGAGGGAGCACGCAAGGCGGCAAACTGGCTGCATGAGAAGGGCATTGAAACTGTCATTATTACCCTGGGTCAGATGGGAGCCTTTTTATCAAGTCAGGGACGAAGGGATGTCATCGAAGGTTTTACTGTGCCTGCCAGGGATACTACTGCTGCCGGCGACACTTTTAATGGTGCTTTGGTGGTGGCTTTGGCGGAAGGCCAGGCTATGGATTCAGCGGTTCGGTTTGCCAATGCCGCAGCCGCTATTGCGGTCACTCGTGAAGGCGCTCAACCCTCTATTCCATCGCGGGCAGAAGTGGAGTCATTTATCACTACAAATATTTTACCCCTGCCTGCTAAATAATGGGCTAGGGGCTGTTGAGGTTTTATCATGAGCTCAGTGGTTCGTAAAGCGGCCTTCCGCAAGGCGAACTGGCGCAGCGTGTAGTTATTCTACATCAAGCCAGTTCAACACAGTCGGAAGGCCGCTTTACGAATCACCCGAAGGGCCAAAGCCAGCGCTTCTGTGCCGTCGTTACAGCAGCTTGAAAGACATCAGTACGTGTGACCTTTAGGTTATTCCTGCGCTACTGCGCCTAGCCACGAAACCGCTGGCTTTGGCTGAGCACATGATAAAACCTCAACAGCCCCTAGCTATCTTGCGCTGGCGGCGTATACTTGCAAAATTTTGACTGTCACCAATCCTGATCAGGCTGTAATACCTGCTAAGCGCAATCATAGAGAGGGCTGATCGCCATCCTTTTGATTGGGTATTAGCCTTACCGGGCTTGCACAGTCGATGTTGGTTTTTGCCAACATGTCAATGTGAAAAGGAACTGATATGTCCAATTTTCTCGATCAACTAAAGTCTTTGACCAAGGTAGTGGCGGATACCGGTGATATTGACGCTATTCGACGCTATCAGCCTGTTGATGCGACAACAAACCCTTCCCTGATTCTGAAAGCGGCTGAACTGCCTGCTTACTCCGGGCTGGTGGAAGAGGCTCTGGACTATGGCCGAAAAATGTCCTCAGATAAGGAAGAGCAGGTTAATTATGCCTGTGACTGGCTGACTGTAGGGATCGGTAAAGAAATTCAGCAGGTGGTACCGGGATTTGTCTCCACTGAGGTGGATGCTCGCCTGTCTTTTGATACCAAGGCCACTATTAATAAAGCGCACCAATTGATTGAGCTTTACCGTCAGGCGGGTGCCGATACCAGTCGGGTTCTGATTAAAATTGCGTCCACCTGGGAAGGTATTCAGGCGGCAGAAGTGCTTGAAAAAGAAGGTATCCGCTGTAACCTGACCCTGCTGTTCAGCTTCGCCCAGGCCCAGGCTTGTGCTGAAGCAGGTGTATACCTGATTTCTCCATTTGTTGGCCGTATCCTTGACTGGTACAAAAAGGCTGAAGGTCGTGACTACCAGGCTTCTGAAGATCCGGGTGTACTGTCTGTCCAACAGATTTATAACTACTACAAGAAGCATGACTACAAAACTGTGGTGATGGGAGCCAGCTTCCGTAATACCGGTGAAATCACAGAGCTGGCTGGTTGCGACTGCCTGACTATCGGCCCGGGTCTGCTGGATGAGCTGGAACAAACTGAAGGCACCCTGGAACAGAAGCTGTTTGCCAGCAAGCCTGTTTGTGAACTGGATAAGCAGGTGTTGAACGAAAACACCTTCCGCTGGGCAATGAATGAAGATGCCATGGCCACAGAAAAGCTGGCTGAGGGTATTCGTAACTTTGCCAAGGATCAGGTGAAGCTGGAAAAACTGATTGCCGGTAAGCTTTGATAGATTTTTCTGCAAAAGACTTTGGAAATGAGTGAATAACTTGTTTTCATCACCTAAAGAAAAAGGGAGCCTCGTCAGGCTCCCTTTTATTGTGTGAATTGATTAAACGTTTATCTTTCTATTGTTTTAAGCTAACTGCACTGTCTGGAATTTAGAAACTATATTGAACGCCGACTAAAAATACTTGTTGGCTGGGATCAGCTTCAAATTTATTTGTGAATCCTATTCCTGATTTTGCATCAATTTCTATTTTTCCATAATCTACATAGCGATAATCAGCTCTTACCGATAGATTTTGATCTAGCTTATAAGTGGCTCCAATACCAAGGGTTAATCCGCCTGCTTTGTCTGAATCATCATATTGAGTAACACCAGCTGCAACTTGCTCTAATTCGAACTTACCTTGGGTATAACCCAGGCGACCATATAGTGTTAGATCATTTGTGACGGGCAGTGCTCCTAGTAAACTCGCAGAATAGCTATCTTTTCTTTTTAGTTGTAACTCGAAGGTTGTTGCACCACTGGCAGTGGTCTTTTCTTTTATTTCGCTGCTTCCCAATAAGTAGTCTACTTCAAGGCCTAAGCTAAAACCGTCAAGATCAAATGTGTATCCTCCGTACAATCCTCCATTAAAAGCATTTTGCCCAAAATTTTCGTATTCTGTTTTAACGTTTGCCCCAGTGTAAATCTCTGCTTTTGAAGAATCTGCAGACATCCCCGCAGTACCCCCAACATAAAAACCCTGGGCCATCACTGAACTGGAAACCATTAAACTTGATGCAAGAAGAAGCTTTTTCATTATTGTTATTCTCTGGTGTTGTGTGTCTGGTGTTTTTTAAAATTATCATTGTTGATTGCTCTTTAAAAGAGGAGATTGGTTATTTTTTGACTAGTTGTTTTTTTGCTGATTATTGACTTTATTTTGAATATTACAACCTGTTGATTTTAATTAATTTACTTTTCAGCCTTTAGGTGATTTTGCGTATACAAGAGGTTTTCGGCAGGCATTATGCTTATCTATCAAATAACTCTTCATTATTGTTTCAGCGTAAGCTTCCATGAACCAGCCAACCCAGACAACCGGAAATACTCAGCTGTGTGCCACTCGCATACTGTCTGCGCTTGTCTGCACAAGTTGGCATCAGCCCACCGTCTATTAGCTAAGTTAGCTATCCCCCTCAAACACTTATTCGAACACCCTTTTTGGGATAAAAAACACTGGTTTGGGATTAATCTCAAGGCTGACTGATGTCTGTACAAAAACATAGTTTCTCTAAGGAAGTAAGGGCTTTATTTGCTCTTGCCCTGCCACTGATGGGTGCGCAGCTGGTTATGTGCCTGGCAGGGTTTGTGGATACCCTGATGGCTGGGCACTACAGTGCTGTTGATCTGGCAGCTGTGGCTGTTGGCTATACATCCTGGATTCCCATTAATGTCTTTCTTGTGGGTTTATTAATCGCTAAAACTGCATTTGTGGCCCAGCTAGTGGGCGCTGATCGTCATCATGAAATTCCCCATTTGGTGCATCAGGGGCTGAGGCTGGCAGCGGTTGCTGGCATTATCGGCGGACTGCTGCTTTATCAGGCTCCCCTGCTGCTTCGCTTTACTGGAATGGGAGAGCAAACCCGTGATATCGCTACCGGTTATATTCATGCGGTGGCCTGGGGTATGCCTGGCGTTGCGCTGAATCAGGTCTTACGCAGTTATATGGAAGGACAGGGGTATACTCGCTCTGTGATGATAATCCAGGTGCTAAGCCTGGCACTTAATGTTCCGTTTAACTACGCCATGATTTATGGAAAGTTCGGTTTTCCAGAGATGGGTGGGGTTGGTTGTGGTTATGCCACCGCATTAATTATGTGGCTGGCACCAGTTCTGATGCTTATATATATAAAGTTCAATCGCTCCTTGCATCATACAACGCCCTTACGATCCCTGGCTAAAACAGACTTGAACAAGATTCGTGAATTATTTTCTGTGGGCTTGCCTATTGGTAGTACGCTCTTTCTTCAGTTTTTGGTATTTACAGCAATCACGCTGATGGTGACCCCCTTGGGAGAAACTGTTGTGGGTGCGCATCAGATTGCCTTCAACTTTTCCACCTTGCCATTTGTCATTCCATCGGCAATAGGCGGTGCTTTAACCATTCAGGTGGGCAAGGCTGTTGGTGCGGAGCTGCATCATTTTGCCCGTTTTCGGGGGCATGTTGGTATTATCACCGGAATGGTTATCTCATTGCTTTGTGCCTTGATTATCTGGGGCGTGGGTAGCTTTATTGTTCGCTTATATACCGATAATGCCGCTATTATTTCCCTGGCAGAGAAGCTGATGTTATTTGTTGCGGTTTACCATGTTCTCAGCGGTGTGCAGCAGATTACGGCTTCTTCGCTGAGAGGTTATAAGGATACCCGGTCAGTGATGTGGATCATGGTGCTTTCTTTGTGGGGAATTGCTCTGCCTTTAGGGTATGTATTGGCTAGAACTAATCTGTTAGTACATGCACTGGGGGTCACCGGATTCTGGATTGCCATTGTTTTTGCCTTTTTGGTTGCTGCGGTGATGACCCAGATTCGTTTTCATAAGATTGCCCGCCAATAGGGCATCAGAAGTGGGGAATAGCACAGCACGCTATTCCCCATTAACCGTTTGCCCTACATGGCCAGCTTCATAAATATAATGGCGATCATAGTAACAGCTATCCCCAATAACTTGACCGGATGCAGGCTTTCGGAAAACATCAGTCGACCTATTATGGTTGTGGCAATAATACCCAGTGCACCCCACAGGGCATAGGCAATGCTTAAATCAATGTCCTTCAGGGCGAATGAAAGACAGGCAAAAGCCATAATTTGTACAATCATGACGATGACGGCGAGGTGTTTTTTGGCAAAGCCATCAGACAGCTTGGTAAGAACGTTACCAACAATATCGCAAGTGGAGGCTGCGACCACCCATAGCAGGGCAGCAATGGGAAGATTATCAAACATTTTGTACTCCTTATATCCTATAGCTGCGCTGTTTCGGCAATGCTGTCGAACTTGCTGTTAAGTAATTTCTTTTTTTTCTCCTGCTGTTCCGACAGCTTTTCACCAATATTCATTAAAACCAGCCCTGTGAGCAGTGCGGCTATAGCCATGATTTTGGCCAGTGAAAAGGTTTCATCAAAAATCAGCCAGGACATAAAGCTGATTAATAACAGCCCCACTCCTTCCCACATGGTATAGGCCAGGGCCAGGGGGATTTTTCTTACGGCCTGGGCCAGACAGTAATAGGAGAGTGAGATCAATACGGCCATTATGGTATAGCCAAGGACAGGATGGCTTTCGGAGGCCAGCTTCATAAATGAGGTGCTGGCGACTTCAGTGATAATTGCCAGCAATAACATAAACCAGTAATACATGGCTCAGGCTCCCGGTGGTTCAGGATTGTTCAGGTAGTGAGTTATAAGAAAGGAAGAGAGCTAGAGCTCGGAACGCCAGTAGCGCTCGGCCTGGAAAGGGCAGATGCTTAACGGCGATGGGATCAGTAAGGCTGGCATGCTAGTAGACCAGAATCCGTGAATTATTTTATGCCTCAATTTAGCATAATCAGCCTTTTTTCGCTAACCTGTAGTTTTCACTGCCAGGGTGAGGCGGGAGATGCAGGTTAGTCGCTGCTGTTCATCTTCGATGCGTATTTCCCATACCTGGGTACTTCGTCCAAGATGCAGGGCGCGCGCTGTGCCAGTGACCAGTCCTGAACTCACAGCTCTCAAATGATTGGCATTGATTTCAACACCGACACAATACTGATTATTGTCACAGGCCAGATTACCGGCAAGGCTGCCCAGTGTTTCTGCCAGTGCCACTGAGGCTCCACCGTGAAGCAAACCCATGGGCTGCCTGGTTCGTTCGTCAACGGGGAGAGTGCCACAAAGATAATCATCACCTATCTTTGTAATAGTCATACCGAGATGACTGCACATATTGGCTGTTTTGCTGGCATTCATTGTTTCAATGTCGAAATGTTTTTTCCAAATAGCGGTCATAACTGACTTGTCTCTAATGTGTTTTTTGGGGTTCTCTTGTTTCTGACCATCAAACTTACTGTAATTCCCACTGCCTTTTAAGAGTCGGGATACGTGTCATAAGATACCAGGCAAGATGGTTTTCCTTAAAATCATGCTGGCTCCATGAGCCATAAAGGAATGGCCGCATGGTATCAATCGCCCGGTATGTCTGTGCTGATTTTTTTGAGCCATTTTTTAGTATGACTGATACAGTGACACGCTCATAGCCTGAGGCATCTGCATCACCACTTTCATATTTGTCCAGTATGGCCAATGCCTCAGGGGTAATATCTATTAACAGTTTGCCATTAACGGTTTTGCCTGCTTCGTAAATAATGGCAGGGCCTTTGGCTATTCTATCCTTCTGGTGAATGGCGTATCTCGCATGGTTGATGAGGAGTGCTGGTTCTGTATGAAATGATTGCCCTGTTAAATGCACTACAATCTCATCAAACAGGAGGCTGCCATATACAAAAACATTAATTGCCATCTTTTGCCCTGCGGTCATTCTGAGTAAGTTTTAATACATAGTACAACCAGAAGTAATTGCGAGGGGCATGACTTTTAGTAAGGCAGAATTAACCATCAGGCTTTAACTCATTTGAACTACTTTTCAGTAGCATGAATTGAAGGGTGTTTAAAATCAAAGGTGCTCTGAGAACAATGAAAACACGTGTATTCTGTATGGCTTGCCTGCTTTTATTCACCAGCTTATGTTTTGGTAAGTTGAAGCCAGCTGTTTTCCATTGCCATCCTGGAAAAGTGCCCGATAAGATGCAGGACGTGCTGCCGTGCTATTTATCCACCAGGGAGCCTGACTATGGCTGGGTATTGAAAGATACCCGGAAGGAAGTGCTGGAGCTGAGTGGAATCAAGCGCTCCATTACTGTATTTTTCCTGGAGCTTACATCTCTTCGCTGGACTCAGGGGGAACGGGATCGGGTTAGCTATCCGCTCTGGAAACACAGATTAACAGTCTATCAGCCCGATGGTATCGAATCCCGTACCGGCTTGTTGTATATCAATAATGGAACTTTACATCCCTCGGATAACAATCCAGCCATAGCCCCCCATGATGATCTTGAATTCTCCCGCATCGCCGTCAAAACCCGCTCAGTGGTCATTGATCTGAAAGATATCCCGAACCAGTATCTGACCTTTGCCGATTCCGCCCCTCTCTCTGAAGATCACTTAATTGCTTATACCTGGAAACGCTTTATGGCAAATCCCGGTGAAAATTTTGATCGGCTACTCAGGTTACCCATGGTTAAAGCTGTGATCAGTGCCATGAATGCCAGTCAGGAATTTCTGTCGCGAAAAAAGGTGCCTATAGAGCAGTTTGTCCTGAGCGGTGGCTCCAAGCGGGGCTGGACCACCTGGCTGGTGGCTGCGATGGAGGATCGGGTATCAGCCATCGTGCCTCTGGTGGCTGATTTTCTCAATCTGCCAGAGATGATCAGGCATTTATTCAGTGTTTATAAAGAAGGTAATCCGGCCATTGCGCCTTATTTACCATTGAGGCCGTTGGTGGGCAGTGAATCGATGAATAAGTTGATGGCAACCATCGACCCTTATCAGTACCGGAGCCTGTTAACGCTACCCAAGTATATTGTCTCTGCTTCCGGGGATAACTTTGTGCCTGTTGATACCAGTCGGTTTTTTTACCCGGACTTACCGGATAAAAAATGGATGAGGGTTTTGCCTAATCGAAGCCATTACATTGTGAGGGAGAACCGTAAACAGGTTTCAGATTTGGTGGAGTCATTTTATGGGGCATTTATCGAGCATCGTCCTATGCCCGAGCTTAAGTGGTATGAAGTCAGGGGTAAACTTCGACTGGAAAGTTCAAAGCCTCCAAAATCTGCCCGGCTCTGGACTGCTACCCATCCTGGAGCACGGGATTTTCGAAAAACAGAAGATAATCCCAGAGGCTCCCGTTTCTCTTCATCTGAATTAGCCTTTCAGTGTGATAAGGCGTGTACCCTTAATGTGGGCTTGCCAGAGCCTGAGTCAGGCTGGAGTGCCTGTTTTGTCGAAGTTGTTTATGACAATGCACCCTATGAGGATTTGATATTAACCACCCGGGTTTTTGTTGTACCTGATCAATATCCGGAATAAACACTCCCTTGAATGTTACATAATAATTTAAACAATGGGGAGAACCTTGTGATAAAGCGCTGTGATTCAGGGTGGCGATTCACCGGTTTATTTTGGGTTATTACCGTTGTTGTTTTAGTTTGCGGGGTTTTGAGTAGCTGCTCATCTGTGAAATATTATGCCCAGGCGGTTTATGGGCAGCTTGATTTGCTGGCTAAGAGAAAACCGGTTTCTGCACTTTTGCGATCAGATGACCTGGATCCCGGATTGCGTCGGCAACTGTTACTGAGTGAGCAGCTGTTGCTTTTTGCCGAGAAAGAACTGCTTTTGCCCACAGGAAAAAACTATAGGGCTTATGCTGATTTGAAACGTCCCTATGTTGTATGGAATCTATTTGCTGCTCCGGAATTTTCTATAAAACCTAAGCATTGGTGTTATCCGGTTATAGGCTGTGCCAGTTATCGTGGTTTTTTTGATAAAGACCAGGCGTTAAAGCTTGCAAGACAGCTTGGAAAAGAAGGGTATGATATTTATATGGGAGGTGTTAAGGCCTATTCAACGCTGGGGTGGTTTAATGATCCGTTGCTCAACACATTTATATATTATGGTGATACAGGCTTGGCGCGATTGATTTTTCATGAGTTGGCGCATAAAAAATTATATGTATCTGGAGACACTGACTTTAACGAAAGTTTTGCAACCGTTGTAGAGTTGGAGGGAACCAGGCAGTGGCTTCGGAGTCAGGGACGAGCGGGTGAGCTTGTTGAAAACCCTGTGATAGAGAAAACGGTTGCGCTAATCGCCAGTGCTCGCTTAAGACTAAAAACGCTATATAACCAATCAATATCCGATGAGCAGAAGCGCAGGCAAAAACAGATGGTGATCGATTCACTCAGGGCGGACTATAAACGGTTAACCTTCGGTTTGAAAAAGCCTCAGCCCTTTGATTACTGGATGGAAGCACCGATTAATAATGCCAAGCTTAGCAGTATTTCCAGTTATCACCGCTGGGTTCCACATTTCAGCCAATTATTTAATGTATCTGCCGATTGGAACATTTTTTTTAATAAAGCAGGTGCGTTAGCTAAAATGGAGTCAACGCAAAGAAAGCGTGAACTTGAAAGGATTTTGAACCTGGTAACTGGCGATGGAGGAAGCCAGGGCTAGCGAATCGTATTGACGGTCAGTACCCCGAACTTTTCCATGGTGTCATAGTCAAAAGGGTATTCACCAAGTAAAAAGGGGTTGAGTTATGCGGGTTGTAGCGGAAACGCCCCATTTGCTTATCAGAACCTGGCTGGAAAGTGATTTGGCCGGGTATGCCACGCTTATTGGAGAGGATTCGGAACTTAATCAATACAGCATTGAGAAACCAGCCAGCCGGGCTGAGACAGAGTTGTGGCGCTACCAGCTGGAACTTGACCGGTATGGCTGGTCAAGGTGGGCTGTAGAGTATAAAGAGAACAGTCAGCTGATTGGGTTTTGTGGTTTTTCCCCCTATGGTTCCGATGTTGAAATTGGCTGGAAATTTCTTCAGGAATACTATGGGCGCGGGCTTGTGATCGAAGCCCTGAGCGCTGTCACCGAGCTGGGATTTCAGGCGCTTGGGTTTGAACGGGTTATTTCATTTTCCAGACCGGATAACCAGTTTGTGCAAGGGGTCATGGAGCAAATCGGCATGACCCTTGAGCAGCTCGAGGGCTGGAGCAACTGTACTGTTGCCCGCTACAGTCTTTCAAGGGAAAGACTTTAATGTGATGAATGTTTTTATCTTTAAGATTAAGCATAACCCTCTTGACCCTGAAAAAGGACTTTCTTACTGGTGGTCTAAGGGGTATTTCCCCTTAGTTCAATAAAGTCATTTCCTACCAAGAGCCAATTTTCGATCAGGCTAGCCCATATGTTTTCGTCTATCCTCTGTTTTCCTCGAATGGCACATTCCCAAATCACCATAATACGCCAGCCTAACATCAGCAGTTTCCCTGTATTTGTTTTATCTCGTTCTTGGTTCCCCGATATCTTTTTATACCAGAATTCTGTTCTGGTCTTAGGCATTTTAAAAAGAGGGCAGTCATGTCCATGCCAGAAGCAACCATTGACTTGAATGACGGCTTTATATTTGGGTAGTACTAGGTCAGGTGAGCCTGGAAGTTCCCTTGCATGGATGCGAAAACGAAAGCCCAAGGCATGGAGTTTCTTACGGACTATAAGTTCTGGCTTCGTGTTTTTACTGTGAATCGAAGCCATTATGTAGCTGCGGGTCTCATCCAATGTAGTCTTCATATGGTTTCTGGGCAAAGGTTTTGTTTTTGATATTAGTCATGATTTAATCCCCTGGTTAACGTGTTGACATAACAGGCTTTTTTAAAGGTGGAAGGTTCGTGATTGATAAACAAGAGATTCTTAAGCAGGCTAAGCAATGGTTTCGAGATACTATTGCTGCAAACCATATAAAAAATACAGAGAAGCTGGTTTCTCCTAATGAGTTTAATATAAACCCATTC
Organism: Endozoicomonas sp. Mp262; assembly: GCF_025643335.1. Classification (NCBI taxonomy): domain Bacteria; kingdom Pseudomonadati; phylum Pseudomonadota; class Gammaproteobacteria; order Oceanospirillales; family Endozoicomonadaceae; genus Endozoicomonas; species Endozoicomonas sp. Mp262. The sequence goes on from NZ_CP092489.1 coordinate 1,587,628, forward strand.
TTGGCGGTCTATTTAGCTAACTTTCTTACGGGTAACTCTTCCCCAGAGAGTATTGCTAGAGTTTTGTTGCTGCCAAGAGTTTTAGGTACGTCAATAACGACATCGTTTGGACAGAATATTCAGTCTTTTACCAATATATTGCTGGATGCTTTTGGTAGTACTACAAGCGGTATAGATATTGAGTTTATAGACCAGTTAGATGGCTATAAAAAGTATTGTCAGCTAAAACTTGGGCCAAATACCATCAATAAAGATGATGTTGAAACTATTGCAGGGCACTTTCAGGGAGTCATTAATCTGGCTAGAACAAATAACCTTAGGGTTGCCCATGATGACATGATCGTAGGTGTTATTTATGGAACTCAGTCTGATCTTAACTCCCATTACAAACGGATAGCGCGACAGTATCATTATCCCGTCTTTACTGGTAAAGATTTTTGGCATCGGTTGACAGGTGATATAGATTTTTATTCTGACCTATTGGAAGCTATTGGGTCTGTGGCTATCGAAGCAGACTTTAGTAGTGAATTCGAGAAGGTGGTTATGGAGCTTGCCTCTACGGAGGAGGTCAAAAGTATAAAATAATCTTACTAAGGATAATTATTAAAGGACATGGTTATAATTCCTTTAACTATAACCATGCCTAATGTTTGACTTAAAGACTGATGATATATACAGTTGTAACCATAACCAATGTTGCGAGTGTATATAGTGATACCAGACTATTATTCTATAGCCCAGGTAGCGGATATCTTGGGTGTTTCTAAAGAAACTCTTAGGCGTTGGGATAGCAATGGTACTCTTGTTCCCAAACGGTGCAAAGATAATAATTACCGCCAATACCACCGAGACCAGCTTGACAAGTTTGAGCAGGCCCAGTTGCTTTTTAATAGCAACTGGGAAGAAGAGCTTAATACTATTCCAAAAAGGAATTATGGGTTGGTGGAGTTGTTTGCAGGTGCTGGAGGTTTGGCGATTGGCCTAGAAAAGGCTGGCTTTAAGTCGGTTCTCCATAACGAAATTGATAAGCATGCCTGTAATACTTTAAGGAAAAATCGCCCTGATTGGAAAGTGATAGAAGGTGATATTACTAATTTGGATTTTAAACCCTATCGCTGCCAGATAGATATTGTTTCTGGGGGGTTCCCATGCCAGGCATTTTCTTATGCTGGGAAAAAGCTTGGGTTTGAAGATATCCGGGGAACTATGTTCTTCGAGTTTGCTCGAGCCGTGAAAGAAACGAATCCGAAGGTATTTGTGGCTGAAAATGTGCGGGGTCTCCTGAATCATGAGGGTGGGAAGACTCTACAATCCATTAAAGATATTATTGATGAATTAGGTTATAAGCTGGTTGAGCCGCGTGTCCTGAAAGCTATCTTCTACCAGGTGCCCCAAAAGCGAGAGCGGTTGATTCTTGTGGGTATACGGAAAGACCTGGCTGATCAGGTTGAGTTTCATTGGCCATCGCCTTACAAGCGCATCATGACTATGCGTGATGCACTTAAGAAAGGTGACCTATACGCAGTAGACGTCCCTGAGTCTGATGGGCAACAGTACCCTCCACGGAAAGCTGAAATCCTGTCCCTTGTTCCAGAAGGGGGATATTGGCGAGACTTGCCGGATGAACTTCAACGAGAATATATGAAGAAAAGTTATTTTTTAGGGGGGGGGAAAACAGGGATGGCTCGCCGTCTTGCTTGGGATGAGCCGAGTTTGACGTTGACCTGCTCTCCTGCACAGAAGCAAACGGAACGATGCCACCCAGATATCAACCAGACTCGTCCTCTCACTGTAAGGGAGTATGCACGGATTCAGACTTTTCCTGACGACTGGGAATTCACAGGCCCCCTGACTGCACAATATAAACAAATAGGAAACGCTGTGCCTGTGAATCTTGCTTATGCCATAGGCAGGGCATTGATTCGGTTGTTGAATGATATCGACGAAGTAATTAATAAAAAAACGGTTGTTGCCCGTAAGTTGACTAAAACTAAACAAATAGAAATGGCTGAAATCTGGGGTGCCCAATAGTTATGGATACCCTTCTTACCTTTTAGTAGTGCCCAGGCTACTAAAGGCTCAATTAAATAAGGCCCCCTTGGCAATAAAGAAAGGGCGCTTGAGACGTGTTCCCGTCAAACGGTTATATGCTAATTTCCGGGTGATGAGGACACTGCAAATTGGTTGGAGGTAATCATTGCTCGAAACTTCTCCGCAGGGATGTGGTCATAAACAAGCCTTAATGCCCCAACAATAAGGTCTGGCTTTAATGGTGACTTTCGTGATTTTAATCCGTTTGCCTGTTGCTCCCTTTCCATGAGCTTCCACAGTTCTCCTCCTACTGTGCCGTCAAAGGCAAAGGGGATAGAGCTGAAGGCGGGAGAAATATGCTTTGCCACTAACTCTTCCTTAAAATGCCCAAAGGCTTTATTAATGGCATAGCTGACACAATAGTCACCTTCTTTGAGGGGATGTTGTGGCGGAGTATTTCCAGAGTCCTCCGTTTGCAGGGACGTGGGTGTATTAACATCCGTGGCCTTTGGGGTTGGCTGTTGCTGGCGATAGTAATCAATAATATCTTTGGCCCGGCTGGCATAGGTGTCATTTTTTCCAGAGGTTAAGAGCTGTGAGCGATAGGCGAAAAAATTATCCGGGTCGCCGCCATGGTTCTTTATCCATTTTTCCATCAAAGGCAAGGGTTCAGAGTAATGCCAGTGTCCGTCACTCAGTGAGCTTATGGACTCGGAGCAGCGGTCATAGTCAAAAACCAGCGAGGTGGCACTGGGGTAGTCTGATATAGGCCCCCCATGACCTCCGCTTTGGTACTTATGCCCATCTTTTGTTGTCGCCAGGGTAACTCCTCCGGTACCAACAACCATAATCAGTCCTTCATTATCAAAGACGCTCAACCATGCTGTCTCTGCATCCGAGGTTAAAATGGCGTGGGTTATATTGGTGTTTTCCACAAGGCCGTTGAGAAACAAACCCCTGCCGCCGGCAAATTCAGTGCCAGCCATCCCCATAACGATGGTGATTGGTTCGTTGGGATACATTTTTGCAGTGCTGTTTATAAAGTTTCTGACGATGGCCAGTGCCTGTTCCGGGGCGTGATTCAGGCTGCTTCCCATATTTTTTTCTCGAAACAGCTCTGTAAACCTGGAGGTGGTTGGGTCATATTGAAATAAAGCGCCTGTTGTATTCGTTGATCCTCCTTGAACGGAGAGAATCAACGTGGGAGGTGACTTTGGGTCATATTGGTTTGACGTGTACTCCCATCTTGGCTTTATTTTCCCAAAATGCTCTTTTATTTCCCCTTTCGGCATAACAAAACTTGATGCTCCCAAATAGATAATCGGAAGCAGAGAAAACACTAAAAGATAGTACTTTAGTCTATTGGAAACCATTATAAAATCCTGTTTGGTTAGGGATCGTTAATGTTTTCGTTTGATAAAGAAAAACCGACGGTGCTAAATGATTGCAGTTGGCTGAAGTGAGCGAGACGTTTAAAGTATATGAAAATTGTGGTGAGGAATTAAAAAAGCAGTATTATATTTTTTGATAAAAAACTATCTAATATGAGGTTTTTTGTTTTGCAAAGTGTTGTTTTCTTTTCTGATACCCAGCTCATCCCGCAGGGGCGAGTGAACTTTGACCTGGATCCTGCGGTGAGACTCAGGGCATGTATTGATTCAATCAATAAAGAATGTCCTGAGAGTTCATTTTGTTTGATAGCCGGGGATCTTTCCCATTGGGGGGAGGCGTTAGCCTATGAGGTTTTGAAGAGAGAGCTGTCTCATTTGCAAATGCCCTGTTATCTATTAATGGGTAACCATGACCGGCGAGATAACTTCCTGAACGTGTTTCCCGAGCATCCTGTTCACCCGTCAGGATTTATCCAATATGCCCTGGATTTGGGGGATACCAGGATTATCTGCCTGGATACTCTGGAACCCGGCCACCGTGGTGGTTTTTTATGTCAGAACAGGCTTGAATGGCTGGAGTCCCAGCTTGCCAATAGTGAAAAAATCCTGTTATTTATGCACCACCCACCTTTTAAAGTGGGGTTGCCCAGTATGGATGAGGACTGTCTCGCCAATGGTGAGGAGTTATCTGATCTCCTTATTCCTTATAAGAAGAACATACAGCATCTTTTTTTTGGTCATATACATCGCTCTATTAGCGGAGTGTGGAAGGAGATTGGTTTTTCCTGCCCTTTATCACTTGTACATCAAACGCCTTTTGATTTTGCAGATCCCAAGCCAAATTATATTTCTATGGAAGCGCCTCAGTATTGTAAGGTCATGGTTTATGAAGACCGGGTAATTGTCCATCACCGGGAGTTCTTGCAAGAGAGCGGTATAGCTATGCCAAACAGGGGTAGAAAACGCTATCCTAATCCGAACCCTTAAATTGTATGTTGGTGCTATGAAGTACAGTGACCCTGAGCTGTTGCAGTATTGGGAGGCGCAATTTATTCAATTCCTGAGCCATCAGGAAAACGATGATGCATCCCATGATTTCTCCCATTTCCAGAGGGTTTGGAAAACAGCCCGGCAAATCATGGAGCGTGAATGCCAATCTGTTAATCCTCTGGTTGTATTGGCTGCCTGCTATTTTCATGACATCGTGGTGCTACCCAAAAACCACCCCGATCGTGCCCGGGCCTCTACCCTTGCCGCAGAAGAGGCGGGTAGATGTTTATCCATGCTGGATTTTCCAGAGAGTTTAAGGTCACAGGTTTGCCATGCCATTATGGCACATAGCTACTCTGCCGGTATTAATCCGGAAACCATTGAAGCTAAAGTTGTCCAGGATGCGGATCGTATGGAAGCGCTGGGTGCCATTGGTTTGGCCAGAGTGTTTTATACGGCAGGTATATTAAAGCAAAAGCTGTTTGATCCTGTTGATCCGCTGGCAGAAAACCGCTGCCCTGATGACCGTCTGTTTGCGCTGGATCATTTCCAGCTTAAACTGTTGAAAATTGCAGAGACCATGCAAACCGCAGAAGGGCGGCGACTGGCTCAAAGTAATACGGGTTATCTAACCGATTTTATTGATAAGCTCTGTAAAGAACTTAGGGGGGATTACTCTCCCACAGACTAAAATCAGCTACGGTTTCGTGATGGCTGCTATAGTCTGGTGGGTATGGCTCCTTTATTTGGACATTAATAAAGATGGATACCAGGCCAGTATTTTATGGTGCCAGTGTCACCAGCAGATCGGAAGCACAGGCGCTTGCTATTGTTGACAGAGCACGGGTGATATCAAAAATCCTGGAACGGCAGGGTTATCAATGCCAGCCTGAAGTGGTGTGTGATGCCCGTTTGCATTGCCAGTCGGATGCCAGGGTTAACAATATACCGACGCGTTTTCAGCGACAGGTTTCACCCGGTGATATCAATAGATTTCGCCCCTATCGCTTGCAGGGGAAAGACCCGTTGGAAAATGAGGTGGCCTGTCACCTTTGGGGGCTTGAAGCCATTCGCAACGCCTGTTTCTGTATCTGGGATCTGACCTGCCCTTCTTCCGGTTCAGGTTTTGAAATCGCCACGGCTTTATCCATGCAAAAAAAATGCTTTTGCTTTTCTGAAGGAGAGGCCGTTTCATCCACCCTCAATGGTTGTCCTTCGTCATTGTTGCATATTGTTACTTATGATCAGGCTATTGAGCGGCATTTATTAGACTTTCTTGCTAAGTGATAATTGAGAGCACCCCCTAATTGTATTGGCGGGGCTTCTGGGTATAAGTTTGGCACCGTGATTGAAAACATGCTTTGGGGCAGTGACAGTGGAAAATTTGCTTAAGCTTTTATCTGATAGAGAATTCCACTCTGGCGAAGAGATGGGAGAGGTTCTTGGAGTGAGCCGGGCTGCCATTTGGAAAAAAATCAAGGGGCTTGAGGGAAAGGGATTACTGCTTGAGTCTGTCAGGGGAAAAGGTTACAGGCTGGCAGAAGGCATTGAGTTGCTCAATGAACAGGCTATTTATCAGGCACTGGAAAAGGATATCCAGAAGAATATTGCCTTGCATTGCTGTCTGGAAACAAACTCCACCAATGACCTGGTAAGGGCTTTTGCAAAAGCCGCCCCGGGCAAAAAACTGCATTTTTGTGCGGCAGAGCATCAGACTGCCGGACGGGGCAGAAGGGGCCGGAAGTGGTCTACGCCCTTCGGCGGCAGTATCTGCCTTTCCCTTTTATGGCAGGTGGGTGATGGTATGGCATCGCTTGAAGGGCTTAGTCTTGCCGTTGGCCTGGCTGTGGTTAAGGCACTTGAGTCCTGTGGTGCTAAAGGGCTGGGACTGAAGTGGCCGAATGATGTGCTATGGCAGAGGAAAAAACTGTGTGGCATCTTGCTTGAGGTGCACGGTGATCCTACGGGTGACTGTGAAGTCACTATTGGCATTGGCGTTAACGTCAAGCTCAATGAGCAGCAACTGGCTTGCATTAGCCAGCCTGCCATAGACCTTAATACTATTTGTAAAGGTCATGTCAGTCGTAATCATGTGATGGCTCAGTTAATCAACACCCTTGGCCATATGCTTAAAGCCTATCAGGAAGGCGGCTTTTCCTTATTCCATGAGCAGTGGAATCATTACGACGTATTTATGGGGCAGCGGGTTACACTGGATGCCGCAGGGCGTCGTGTTGATGGGTGTTCGCTGGGGGTTAATGAGCAAGGAGGGCTGTTGCTGGACACCGATGCTGGTGTTGTTGTCTTTCATGGTGGCGAAGTTTCCCTGAGACCGGCGAGAGGTCGTGTCTGACTGCCATGAAATCCAGTAGAGAGCAAAAAACTAATGAAAGCATATTAGAACTTGATGCCGGTAATACCCGTCTGAAATGGCGCGTTTTGAGAGATGGCCGGGTGGCTGATGCCGGGTATTTGATCAATAGCGATTCCTGGCGTGTTCAGCTGCCGGTGTTGCTGGAGCGATTGGGTACAATAGACTTTGCCAGGGCGTCGGTGGTTTCCGGTTCGCGTCGAAAAGAGTTGCTGGCGTCAATTATATCCGAAGGATTGGGTGTTGATATAAAGTTTGCCAGTCCTGTTAAACGCTGGAAAACCTTGGAGGTTTCTTACCAGGAACCTGGAAAACTTGGGGTGGATCGCTGGTTAGCCATGTTGGCGGCTCATCATGAGGGAGGCGCCAGGGTCAAGCTTGTGGTGGACTGTGGTACAGCATTAACACTGGATGTTGTTGATGCCCGAGGGAGGCATTTAGGAGGCTACATTGTTCCCGGTTTGGATATGATGAAAAAATCCTTACAGCTGAATACTGCGCATTTAATGCTTTATGAGGACCCTGTTGCCACCATTGCGCCCGGGCGAGCAACCAGGGACTGTATTAATCAGGGCATACTATCCATGGCGGTATCATTGATTAATACTCAGGCGAAAATGTATCCGGGAGCATTGGTATTTCTTGCTGGTGGTGATGCAGGCCAGGTTGAGTCCTATATAGAAAGTGAGAAAATATTCTGCCCGGATCTGGTGATGGATGGATTAAAGCTGGCTTTTGATTAGCGCTGTTTATGCTGCACCCTGAATAGGGAATAGGGAATAGGGAATAGGGAATAGGGAATAGGGAATAGGGAATAGGGAATAGGGAGGTAGTTGGTGGTGCGATGGATCGTTATAGCATTGGTGGTGGTGAATATCGCTTATTTTGCCTGGGGAACATTTTCGCAATCTCGCCAGGGGTATCTTTCGCAAATCCCTGCTGACCATCCCGGGCATTATGGTAAACGGCTTCAGCTACTGTCAGAAAATGGCTTGGAATATAAAAAGCCTGATAGCTGGCAGGAGAATCCTGAGGGGGAGAAGGTCTGTCTCTTTATAGGTCCCTTTCACTCATCAGGGAGTGCTGATCAGATTCAACAACAGCTATTTTCTCTTGGTGTTCCCAGCAAAGAACGGTTTGCCCAGGGGCAAGATGCGGATTTCTGGGTTTATATTCCGCCTCTTTCCAGTCGTAATGAAGCCGTTCATTTACTACGGGCGCTTCAGGCTGAATCCATTGATAGCTCTATTATTATCCGGGGTGAGTTTATCAATGGGATTTCTGTTGGTGTATATGATGGGCGGGATCGGGCTGAAGAAGTCAGTCGGCGTTTAATTGTGTCTGGTTACAAGCCGGAGATAAAAAGAATGGAGCAGGAACCGGATACCTGGTGGCTTGAACTCAGAGGTGAGGATGCCGATGTTTTAGGTGAAAACTATTGGGATGAAGTCACTCGTCGTTTTAATGGTATTAAAAAAATAGAAAAACACTGTAAAGGCATTGCATCAGGCGGTACTTTTCTCTAATATACGCCTCGCGCTTCGGGAGCAAGCAGTCAAAACCTTCAGTGTCAACGAGATTGACGACCTTAAGTAAGGGGTTGACATTTTAACGCTCTCAAATACAATAGCGCAGCGTTCGGTGGGGTTCCCGAGCGGCCAAAGGGATCAGACTGTAAATCTGACGCGAAAGCTTCGCTGGTTCGAATCCAGCCCCCACCACCATATTCTTCTCCTTGTATGCGAGATTGCTTATTGAGTCTTTGGTTGGCTTGATAGCTGGTTTTGCGGGTATAGTTCAACGGTAGAACCTCAGCCTTCCAAGCTGATGATGCGGGTTCGATTCCCGCTACCCGCTCCATATCGAAATATTTGGCTCATATAGCTCAGTTGGTAGAGCGCATCCTTGGTAAGGATGAGGTCACCGGTTCAAATCCGGTTATGAGCTCCAGAATAAAAGGGGTGGTCGTAAGTCTGCCCCTAATTTTTAGCACTTTTCTAAGTGTTTTGAATAATAAGATTTTCAGATTGCCGTTGGTTGGTTATAATTGATCAACCTGGGTGTCAGGTAGAGTCAATAGATACAGGCCAGTAGTTCAATTGGTAGAGCACCGGTCTCCAAAACCGGGGGTTGGGGGTTCGATTCCCTCCTGGCCTGCCACTTCCTGTATCAGTCTTTTGTTTAGACAGAGATAGTCAAGCTGATGAGCGGAAAATCAGAAGTAGTGGCTGCGAGCCGTCTGGATGGTCTCAAGTGGGCCGTGGTAGCGGTTGTCGTAGCCGTTGGCGTATGTGGCAATTATTATTTTTCAGCCGAACCCCTGCTCTATCGAGTGGTGGGGTTGTTAGTGCTGGCTCTGGGGGCGGGTTTCCTGGCATTGCAGACCGCTAAGGGTGGCGCATTCTGGGGGCTTGTTAAAGAGGCTAAAGTAGAGATTCGCAAGGTGGTATGGCCGACCCGTCGGGAAACGGTGCAAACCACCCTGGTTGTCGTTGCGGTTGTTCTGATTATGGGGTTCATTTTATGGGCGCTCGATTCTCTGCTAGGCTGGATGATCAGCAGTCTTATAGGATAGGGACAGGACATGGCGAAGCGTTGGTATGTAGTTCATGCCTACTCCGGCTACGAAAAGCAGGTAATGCGATCACTTAAGGATCGTGTAACGCTGCATGGCATGGAAGAGCTTTTTGGCGAGATTCTTGTGCCCACCGAAGAGGTGGTTGAGATCAGGAACGGTCAAAAGCGTAAAAGTGAGCGTAAGTTCTTTCCTGGCTACGTGTTAGTTCAGATGGAAATGAACGACGATAGCTGGCATCTTATTAAAGATACGCCGAGGGTAATGGGCTTTATTGGTGGTACGGCAGATAAGCCGGCACCCATTACCGAGAAAGAGGCGGACGCTATTTTGCAGCGTGTTCATGAAGGGGTTGATAAGCCTCGTCCGAAGACGCTGTTTGAGCCAGGTGAAATGGTTCGTGTTATTGAAGGCCCCTTCGCTGACTTTAATGGAGTCGTTGAGGTGGTTAACTACGAAAAGAGCCGTTTGCATGTGGCTGTTATGATCTTTGGACGTTCTACTCCCGTTGAGCTGGACTTCAGCCAGGTTGAGAAGGCGTAAGGTCTAACGCATTTATGAAGCCCTGGGTTGCGAGAGCGACTCAGGGTTTTTATCTGAGAACGGGGAGCTGAAACAGCCTTGCTGTGACAGCGCTGACCCGACAGAGGTTTAAAATGGCTAAGAAAGTCGAAGCTTATATCAAGCTGCAAGTGCCTGCTGGCAAGGCAAACCCATCCCCACCTGTTGGTCCTGCACTGGGTCAGCACGGTGTGAACATCATGGAATTCTGTAAAGCGTTCAATGCCAAGACTCAGAGCATGGACGCAGGTATGCCGATTCCTGTTGTTATTACTGTATACAGTGATCGTAGTTTCACTTTCGAAACTAAGACACCACCTGCATCTGTTCTGCTGAAGAAAACTCTGAAGCTGAAAAAAGGTTCCGGCCGTCCTAACACTGAAAAGGTAGGCACCGTAACTCGCGAACAGCTGCTGGAAGTTGCCAAGGTCAAGGAACCTGACCTGACTGCCGCTGACGAAGATGCTGCTATTCGCACCATCGCCGGTTCTGCCCGGTCCATGGGTCTGAACGTGGAGGGTGTGTAAGATGGCTAAACTGTCCAAGCGCGCTAAGAAAATTGCTGAGAAAGTAGAAGCTAACAAGTCTTATGCTTTCGAAGACGCTGCTAACCTTCTGAAAGAAGTGTCCAGCGTTAAGTTCAAGGAATCTGTAGAAGTTTCCGTGAACCTGGGTGTGGATCCTCGTAAATCCGATCAGGTTGTTCGTGGCTCTACTGTGCTGCCTAACGGTACTGGTAAAGACGTTCGTGTTGCTGTGTTCACACAGGGTGCAAACGCTGAAGCCGCTAAAGAAGCTGGCGCTGACATTATTGGTATGGATGATCTGGCTGCCCAGGTTAAAGGTGGCGAGCTGAACTTTGACGTGGTTATCGCATCTCCAGATGCTATGCGCGTTGTTGGTCAGCTGGGTCAGATTCTGGGCCCACGTGGTCTGATGCCTAACCCTAAGGTTGGTACTGTAACCCCTAACGTTGCTGAAGCGGTTAAGAATGCCAAGGCTGGTCAGGTACGTTTCCGTACTGACAAGAACGGCATTATCCACGCTGGTGTTGGCAAGATCGACTTCGAAGCTGCTTCCCTGAAGCAGAATGTTGAAGCGCTGCTGGCTGACCTGAAGAAGCTGAAGCCTTCTTCCAGCAAGGGTGTTTACATGAAGAAAGTGACCCTGTCCTCCACTATGGGACCAGGTATCGCTATCGATATGTCCTCCCTGGACATCTAAAAGAATACAAACAGTATGCTGTATTGCAGCATACTGTTTTAAAGAACTTTGGGGTCCCTGTTATTTCAGGGGCCGTCAAAGATCGCAGGTGCTGACTGTGCATTTTGCCAGAAGGCTTAATTTCCTGCGTAGACGGTGAGCTGGTGTACTGTGAAATTTATTTCCGGGCGCTGACCCTTCACCGTATTGTGAGTGTTCAATACCTTGGTTCACCCTTGGTATTGAATGTAACTTCAGATATTTGGAGTAAAGCCAATGGCGTTAGGACTCGAAGACAAGAAGGCGATTGTCGCCGAGGTCAACGAGGCTGCCCAAAGCGCTCTGTCGGCTGTTATCGCGGATTACCGTGGTCTCTCTGTTGGTCAAATGACCGCACTGCGTAAGCAGGCTCGTGAAGGTGGCGTATACCTGAAGGTTGTACGTAACACACTGGCCAGGCGTGCAGTGGATGGCACTGATTTTGAGTGCCTGCAGGATTCCCTGGTAGGTCCTACTGTTCTTGCTTTCTCTCAGGAAGATCCAGGTGCCGCAGCGCGTCTGATGAAAGACTTCTCCAAAGAGAACAAGGAACTGGAAGTGAAGGCTCTGTCCATTAGTGGACAGATTCTGGCTGCTGAACAAATTGATGTTCTGGCCAAGATGCCAACACTGGACCAGGCTCGCGCAATGCTGATGAGCGTCATGATTGCACCGGTGACCAAGCTGGCAAGAACTCTGAACGAGTTCCCTGCTTCTATCACCCGCGTTATGGCAGCTGTTGCCGAAGAGAAGAAGAACGCAGCCTGATCGCTGTACTTCTCTTTATTAAAAGATTTTTGGTAAACCCAAACACGAATTTTCGGAGACTTAAAAATGGCTCTGTCTAAAGAAGATATCCTGAATGCAATCGCTGAAATGAGCGTCATGGACGTGGTTGAGCTGGTTGAAGCAATGGAAGAGAAGTTCGGCGTTTCCGCTGCTGCTGCCGTTGCTGCTGCTCCTGCTGCTGCCGGTGAAGCTGCTGCCGTTGAAGAGAAGACTGAATTCGACGTAATTCTGACTTCCGCTGGCGACAAGAAAGTAAACGTAATCAAGGTTGTACGTGCTGCTACTGGCCTGGGTCTGAAAGAAGCCAAGGCTGTTGTAGACGGCGCACCTGCTCCTCTGAAAGAAGCTGTGAGCAAGGACGAAGCTGAAGAGCTGAAGAAGCAACTGGAAGAAGCTGGCGCTTCCGTAGAAATTAAGTAATTTCTTCGAAGACGTTGCATATTCCCGAGCCTATTGCATAATAGACTCAGGTGGCTGGTGCCTGAAGGGTACCGGCCTTTTTCCGTTGTATGAGCTATAACGCTTTTTGATGTGATTTCAGGGCTATTACCTGTATACATTCAACAGGCGCTACAAATTTATGCTGTTGTTTAGGCGCTAAAGCCCATACAGCGGTATATGCTGTGTAGCCCGGGTCCTTTTTTAAGGGCTGTTTGGAAAGTAGTGACTGCTGCATGGCAGTCTGTTTTTAAATGGCCTTCGGGACTTGGGCGACAACTGCAATCTGATATGCGATGTACGGATTGCTTTCTGGCCTGAATTATTTTCAGGGCAGGAGGGTATCGCTGATACCGCATAGTCTGGCAGAGAACTGTTGTCTCTGCCAGGGAAAGCTCCCGAGGGATCTATCCGGGAATGGCGTCCGAATAGGAACGGCAGAAAATTGAGAATAAAAACCGGTTTGCGAGACGAATAGCGAGCTATTTACTGGGAAACAAGCGGTTTTTTAAGTCAGTTTACTGTCACCACAGCAGGATCGTCTATTTCTGGATGGATTCCAGAGGGAGCCTTTGAAGCATCGAAATATTTGGTTATTGATAGGGGGCCACCCGCCCTCAATACTTGATGGCCAGACCAGGGGGTCTGTTGCTCAATCAGGTGACCAAGCTGGGGAACGCTGATGGCATACTCGTATACAGAGAAAAAACGTATCAGGAAGGACTTCGGCAAACTGCCGCATGTCATGAACGTGCCGTACCTTCTCGCTATTCAGCTTGATTCGTACCACAAGCTGTTGCAATCAGGCAAAGAGCCCGCTGCACGGGAAGATATCGGGCTGCACGCCGCATTCAAGTCCGTATTTCCAATTGTCAGCTATTCTGGCAATGCTGCCCTGGAGTACGTAAGTTACAGGCTGGGCACTCCTGCCTTTGATGTCAAGGAATGTCAGCTTCGGGGCGTGACTTACGCAGTACCACTGCGGGTCAAAGTACGCCTCATTATCTACGACAAAGACTCCGCAAACAAGGCAATTAAGGATATTAAGGAACAGGAAGTTTACATGGGCGAAATTCCGCTCATGACTGAGAATGGTACTTTTGTAATCAATGGTACCGAGCGTGTCATCGTATCTCAGTTACACCGCTCTCCAGGTGTGTTCTTTGATAATGACCGAGGCAAGACACACTCCTCTGGTAAGCTGCTCTATTCTGCCCGGGTTATTCCTTACCGTGGCTCCTGGCTGGATTTCGAGTTCGATCCTAAAGACCTGCTTTACGTTCGTATTGACCGTCGTCGCAAGCTGCCGGCCACCATTTTGCTGCGTGCAATCGGGATGAGTAACGAAGAGATTCTGGATAATTTCTTCGATACCGTAGGCTTTGAGCTGGGTATCGAGAATGTTAGTACTGAACTGGTTCCAGAGCGCCTACGTGGTGAGGCGGCCAGCTTTGATATCAAGGATGGCGAAGGCAATATCATTGTTGAGCAAGGTCGTCGTGTTACCGCACGCCATATTCGCCAGCTGCAAAAAGCCAATATTGAACGGCTGGAAGCACCTGTTGAATATGTTTATGGCCGTGTTCTGGCAAAAACTGTTGTCCACAAGTCAACGGGCGAAATCGTCGCTGAGTGTAATACTGAAATTACGCCGGAACTGTACGAAAAGCTGCTGGCTTCCAGTATCAAGTCTGTTGAGACGCTCTACGTTAATGAGCTGGATTGCGGATCTTATATTTCTGACACCCTGCGTTCAGATACTACTACCAACAGGCTTGAAGCCCTGGTGGAAATCTACCGCATGATGCGTCCTGGTGAGCCACCTACCCAGGAAGCTGCAGAGACCCTGTTCCAGAACCTGTTCTTCTCCACTGAGCGCTATGACTTGTCTGGAGTGGGACGGATGAAGTTTAACCGTCGCCTGGGTCGTGAAGAAGATACCGGCTCCGGTGTACTGGATAATGCGGATATCGTTGATGTTCTGAGGACACTGGTTAGCATCCGTAACGGCATCGGTGTCTGTGATGATATCGACCACCTGGGTAACCGTCGTGTACGTTCTGTGGGCGAAATGGCTGAAAACCAGTTCCGGGTTGGTCTGGTACGTGTAGAGCGTGCGGTCAAAGAGCGTCTGAACCTGGCTGAATCCGAAGGCCTGATGCCTCAGGATCTGATCAATGCCAAGCCAGTGGCTGCGGCCATTAAAGAATTCTTTGGCTCCAGTCAGCTGTCCCAGTTCATGGATCAGAACAACCCATTGTCCGAGATTACACACAAGCGTCGTGTGTCTGCGCTTGGACCGGGTGGTTTGACCCGTGAACGTGCCGGCTTCGAAGTGCGAGACGTACACCCAACCCATTACGGTCGAGTGTGTCCAATCGAGACCCCTGAAGGTCCGAACATCGGTCTGATCAACTCCCTGGCGGCTTATGCCCGCACTAACGATTACGGCTTCCTTGAGTCCCCGTACCGTAAGGTGGTTGATGGCAAGGTAACAGATGAAATCAGCTATCTGTCTGCCATTGAGGAAGGTGAGTTTGTTATCGCCCAGGCCTCTGCTGCCATTGATAAAGATAACAACCTGACCGATGAGCTGGTTAACGTTCGTCACCGTAACGAATTTACCCTGATGGCTCCGGATAAAGTCCAGTACATGGACGTATCCACCAAGCAGGTTGTGTCTGTAGCGGCCTCCCTGATTCCATTCCTGGAGCACGATGATGCGAACCGGGCCTTGATGGGATCTAACATGCAGCGTCAGGCTGTGCCAACTCTCCGTGCGGAAAAACCTCTGGTGGGTACCGGTATGGAGCGTAATGTGGCATCGGACTCCGGTGTCTGTGTGGTGGCACGCCGTGGTGGTCTGGTGGATGCCGTAGACGCCAGCCGTGTGGTTATCCGTGTTAATGATGCGGAAGTTCAGCCAGGCGAAGCCGGTGTTGATATTTATAACCTGACCAAGTACACCCGCTCTAACCAAAACACCTGTATTAACCAGCGCTCCCTGGTGAAGCCGGGTGATATCGTTTCCAGTGGTGATATTCTGGCGGATGGTCCTTCTGTGGATCTGGGTGAACTGGCACTTGGCCAGAACATGCGTATAGCCTTCATGCCCTGGAATGGCTATAACTTTGAGGACTCCATGCTGGTTTCCGAGCGTGTGGTTCAGGAAGACCGCTTTACCTCCATCCATATTCAGGAACTGACCTGTGTTGCCCGTGATACCAAACTGGGGCCAGAGGAAATCAGTGGTGACATCCCCAATGTGGGTGAATCTGCCCTGAACAAGCTGGATGGTGCCGGTATCGTTTATGTGGGTGCGGAAGTGGTAGCCGGTGATATTCTGGTGGGCAAGGTGACACCTAAGGGTGAAACCCAGCTGACGCCGGAAGAAAAACTGCTGCGTGCCATCTTCGGTGAAAAAGCCTCTGACGTTAAGGACACCTCCCTGCGCGTGCCTACTGGTGTTAAGGGTACGGTTATTGATGTACAGGTCTTTACCCGCGATGGCGTTGAAAAAGACACCCGTGCCCAGTCCATTGAAAAGGCACAGCTGGATGAGTACCGCAAGGATCTGAACGAAGAGTTCCGTATCGTTGAGGGAGACACCTTTGCCCGTCTGCGCGGAGCGCTGCGTGGCCAGCCTGTGGATCGTGGTCCGGGCCTGAAGAAAGGGGACGTGATTTCTGACGAGTTCCTGGATGGCCTGGAGCATGAACAGTGGTTCAGGCTGGCTATGTCCGATGAATCACTGAACGAAATGCTGGACCTGTCCCGCGAGCAGCTGAAAGAACGCCGTGCCCAGTTGGATGAGCGCTTCGAAGACAAGAAGAAGAAGCTGCAGACTGGCGATGACATGGCACCTGGTGTCCTGAAAATTGTCAAGGTTTACCTGGCCATCAAGCGTCGTATCCAGCCTGGTGACAAGATGGCGGGTCGTCATGGTAACAAGGGTGTTATCTCCCGCATTATGCCGGTTGAAGATATGCCTCATGATGAATATGGCCGTCCGGTGGATATCGTACTGAACCCTCTGGGTGTACCGTCCCGGATGAACGTTGGACAGATTCTTGAGACTCACCTGGGTGCTGCGGCCAAGGGGCTGGGTATCAAGATTAATGCCATGCTGGAAGCCCAGAAAGGAATTACCGAAATGCGTAAGTTCCTTGATGAGGTTTACAACGGCATTCCGGGACACCGGCCTGTTGAGCTTGAGCGCTTCTCTGATGAGGAGGTGATGGAGCTTGTGGGCAACCTCAAGGGTGGTGTGCCTATGGCAACATCCGTCTTTGATGGTGCCAAGGAAGCTGAAATCAAGCGTCTGCTAAGACTGGCAGATCTGAGTGATAGCGGACAGGTTAACCTCTATGATGGCCGTACAGGTGATAAGTTTGATCGTCCGGTAACTGTTGGCTACATGTACATGCTGAAGTTGAACCACCTGGTTGACGACAAGATGCATGCCCGTTCCACCGGTTCTTACTCTCTGGTTACCCAGCAGCCTCTGGGTGGTAAGGCTCAATTCGGTGGTCAGCGTTTCGGTGAGATGGAGGTCTGGGCTCTGGAAGCTTATGGCGCTGCCTACACCCTGCAGGAAATGCTGACAGTGAAGTCCGATGATGTGGCAGGTCGTACCAAAATGTATAAAAACATTGTGGATGGCGATCACCGCATGGAAGCCGGGATGCCGGAATCCTTCAACGTACTGCTGAAGGAAATCCGTTCCCTGGGTATTGATATCGAACTGGACACCGAATAACGAAAGCGTGTAGCGGAGGCAGTCTCTAATATAGATTTTGGGGACTGCCTTGCACCGTGAGGAGATACGATCTTGAAAGACTTATTGAATCTGCTCAAGACACAGGGCCAGACGGACGATTTCGACGCTATTCGGATCGGTCTGGCGTCACCGGAAATGGTTCGTTCCTGGTCCTTTGGTGAAGTTAAAAAGCCAGAAACCATTAACTACCGTACCTTTAAGCCTGAGCGTGATGGCCTGTTCTGTGCCAAAATCTTCGGGCCGGTAAAAGACTATGAGTGCCTGTGCGGTAAGTACAAGCGCCTGAAGCATCGCGGTGTTATCTGCGAAAAATGTGGTGTTGAAGTGGCCCTGGCAAAAGTTCGCCGTGACCGTATGGGTCACATTGAACTGGCCAGCCCGGTTGCCCACATCTGGTTCCTGAAGTCCCTGCCTAGCCGTATTGGTCTGCTGCTGGACATGACCCTGCGCGACATTGAACGTGTACTCTATTTTGAGTCCTATGTGGTTATCGATCCGGGTATGACTACTCTGGATAAAGGTCAGCTGCTGTCTGATGAGCAGTACTACGAAGCTCTGGAAGAGTTTGGTGATGACTTTGATGCCCGTATGGGTGCGGAAGCGGTTAAGGCACTGCTGGCTGATATTGACCTGGAAGATGAGGTCAATCTGCTGCGGGAAGAGATTCCCCAGACCAACTCTGAAACCAAGCTGAAGAAACTGGCCAAGCGCCTGAAGCTGGTTGAGGCATTCTATAACTCAGGTAACAAGCCTGAGTGGATGGTCATGACCGTTCTGCCGGTTCTGCCACCGGATCTGCGTCCTCTGGTTCCCCTGGATGGTGGCCGTTTTGCTACCTCCGACCTGAACGACCTGTACCGCCGGGTTATTAACCGTAATAACCGTCTGAAGCGACTGCTGGATCTGAATGCGCCGGATATCATTGTCCGTAACGAAAAGCGGATGCTGCAGGAATCTGTGGATGCCCTGCTGGACAATGGTCGTCGTGGCCGTGCCATTACCGGTTCCAACAAGCGTCCCCTGAAGTCCCTGGCTGACATGATCAAGGGTAAGCAGGGTCGTTTCCGTCAGAACCTGCTGGGTAAGCGTGTAGACTACTCTGGTCGTTCTGTTATTACCGTAGGCCCTACCCTTCGTCTGCACCAGTGTGGTCTGCCGAAGAAGATGGCGCTGGAACTGTTTAAGCCGTTCATTTTCGGTAAGCTGGAAGCCAAAGGTCTGGCAACCACCATTAAAGCAGCCAAGAAGATGGTTGAGCGCGAAACACCGGAAGTGTGGGACGTTCTGGCGGATGTTATCCGTGAACATCCGGTTATGCTTAACCGTGCGCCAACCCTGCACCGTCTGGGTATCCAGGCCTTTGAGCCGGTTCTGATCGAAGGTAAGGCCATTCAGTTGCACCCACTGGTCTGTGCGGCTTATAACGCGGACTTTGACGGTGACCAGATGGCGGTTCACGTACCGTTGACCCTGGAAGCCCAGCTGGAAGCCCGTGCCCTGATGATGTCCACCAACAACATCCTAGCACCTGCTAACGGTGAACCTATTATCGTACCTTCCCAGGACGTGGTACTGGGTCTTTACTACATCACCCGTGACAAGATCAATGGCAAGGGTGAGGGTATGGTGTTTGCGGACATCAATGAAGCTATGCGCGCATACCGCACCAACACCGTTGAGCTGCATGCCCGGGTGAAAGTGCGTGTTGCCGAATCCTATACGGATGATAATGGTGAAAAGCACAGCCGCACCTTCCTGGCAGATACCACCGTTGGTCGTGTGATCCTGTGGGATATCGTGCCAAGCGGCCTGCCTTTTGACCTGGTTAACCAGGCCATGAAGAAGAAGGCGATTTCCCGACTGCTTAATGCCTGCTACCGGAATGTGGGTCTGAAGGAAACCGTTATCTTTGCTGACCAGATGATGTATCTGGGCTTCAATTATGCCACGCTTTCCGGTGCCTCCATCGGTGTTAATGACTTTGTTATCCCGGATGACAAGCCACGCATTATCGAAGATGCCAATGCCGAGGTTCGTGAAATCGAGAACCAGTATGCTTCTGGTCTGGTAACCCAGGGCGAGAAATACAACAAGGTTATCGATATCTGGTCCCGTGCCAACGAAATGCTGGCCAAGCGGATGATGGACAATCTGAAGACCGATACGGTTATTGACCGTGAAGGTAAAGAGGTTGAGCAGGAATCCTTCAACAGCGTTTACATCATGGCGGACTCCGGTGCGCGGGGTAGTGCTGCCCAGATTCGTCAGCTGGCCGGTATGCGTGGTCTGATGGCCAAGCCAGACGGCTCCATCATTGAAACACCTATTACCGCGAACTTCCGTGAAGGTCTGAACGTACTGCAGTACTTCATCTCCACCCACGGTGCTCGTAAGGGTCTGGCGGATACAGCGCTGAAAACCGCGAACTCCGGTTACCTGACCCGTCGTCTGGTGGATGTTGCCCAGGATCTGGTGGTTACAGAAGATGACTGTGGTACCAGTCGTGGCCTGATGATGGCACCACACATTGAAGGTGGTGACGTGGTTGAGCCTCTGGGTGAGCGTATTCTGGGTCGTGTGGTGGCAGAAGATGTCATTAAGCCCGGAACAACCGATGAGATCGCTGTTTCAGCCGGAACACTGATTGATGAGCACTGGGTCAAGCGACTGGAAACCATGAACGTTGATGAAATGCGCGTTCGTTCTCCAATCAGCTGTGAAACCCGCTATGGTATTTGTGCCAAGTGCTATGGCCGTGACCTGGGTCGTGGACACCTGGTGAACAAGGGTGAAGCGGTAGGGGTTATTGCTGCCCAGTCCATCGGTGAGCCGGGTACCCAGCTGACCATGCGTACCTTCCACATCGGTGGTGCGGCCTCCAGAGCCTCTGCTCAGGACAGCATCAGTGTTAAGAACAAAGGTGTGGTGAAGCTGCTGAACCTGAAGTTCGTTGAGCGTAATGATGGTAACCTGGTTGCTGTCAGTCGTTCCGGTCAGTTGGCTCTTGCTGATGAATTTGGCCGTGAGCGTGAGCGCTACAAGCTGCCTTATGGTGCAGTGCTGTCTGTTAAGGATGGTGATGAGACCCAGGCTGGCCAGATTGTTGCCAAGTGGGATCCACACACTCACCCAATCGTTACTGAAATGGCGGGTACTGCCAAGTTCATTGGCCTGGAAGAAGGCATTACTGTCAAAACCCAGACTGATGAGCTCACCGGCCTGTCCAACATTGAGGTAATGGATCCGAAGGATCGTCCATCCGCGGGTAAGGATGTTCGTCCAACCATTCAGCTGTTTGATGCCGCCGGTAAAGAACTGAAACTGCCTGGTACTGATGTATCTGCTCAGTACTTCCTGCCAGCCAACGCCATTGTTACGCTGACTGATGGCAAGGATGTAGAGGTGGGTGATGTTATCGCCCGTATTCCTCAGCAGTCCGGTGGTAACCGAGACATTACCGGTGGTCTGCCAAGGGTTGCTGACCTGTTCGAGGCCCGTAAGCCTAAGGATCACTCTATCCTGGCTGAGATTACCGGAACCATTGGTTTTGGTAAGGAAACCAAGGGTAAGAAACGTCTGGTGATTACACCGAATGACGGTGGCGATCCTTATGAGGAGCTGATTCCCAAGTGGCGTCACCTGAACGTGTTCGAGGGTGAACAGGTTACCAAGGGTGAAGTTATCTCTGACGGCCCAACCAACTCTCATGACATTCTGCGTCTGCTGGGTGTGGGTGAGCTGGCCCGTTACGTGGTGAACGAAATCCAGGACGTATACCGTCTGCAGGGCGTAAAAATCAATGATAAGCACATCGAGACCATTCTGCGTCAGATGCTGCGTAAGATTGAAATTACCGATACCGGTGACTCCACCTTCATTAAGGGTGAGCAGCTGGAGCTGAACAGGGTTCAGGAAGAAAATGATCGTCTGGTTGCAGATGACCGTATTCCTGCCAAGTTTGAGCGTGTGCTGCTGGGTATCACCAAAGCGTCCCTGGCCACTGAGTCCTTCATCTCTGCCGCGTCCTTCCAGGAAACTACCCGGGTTCTGACAGAAGCTGCGGTAACCGGTAAGCGTGATTACCTGCGTGGCCTGAAGGAAAACGTTGTGGTGGGTCGTCTGATTCCTGCGGGAACCGGTTTGACTTACCATAACGAGCGCCGCAAAGGCCGTGATGAGGTTGAGTTTGAGACTCCCACCAAGGTTTCTGCCTCTGAAGTGGAACAGGCTCTGTCCGAAGCGCTAAACTTTGGCGAAGTCTAAGAGATCTTTGCTGAAAAGCTGTTAACCTGAAAAGGCTGCCTTGGGCAGCCTTTTTTTGTTGTTGAGGAATAATGATGAAGTCAATGGTATCTCCCGCTCAGGGAGAAGTGATGGCGTTAATAATGGAAAGCTTACAGGATGAAGTGTGGCTTTCCACAGGCAGGCCAGCAGAATGCTGGAAAGTGCTCAATGACTTTGACACGCTGGATGCCTTGTTAAGTATAGTGCTGGTGTCTGGTTTACCCGATGAGCCAGAATTGGTGGAGCTGTTAGGGGATATGGTTGACTTTGGGTTCAATGGTCTAATGGTCAGGGTTCGCCAGAATGATGAAGATGCCATCGAGTATTTGAAAGACCTTGAGCAAAACATTATGGCTGCCGCTGATGCGGGAGCATTGCAGCCTGAAGGTCTGGCAATGATACAGAAGCGGCTGGGCGAATATCGTCGCCTGCTGTCTGAGGAATTTATTCACTGTATTCAGAGCTTGGAAACCGAGCAAGCTGCCAGAGACAGGGAGGACGAGGAAGAAATTATTTCCAGCCCAGAGCAAATGCAGGAATTCTTATCCGAGATGGTTGTGGGTTGTCCCAGTGAGTTTGAGTTTCAGGATGCCTTGCAATCTCAATTAGGGCTGATACCTGCTGAAGGACTGGGCGTGGTAGCGCAGATGCTTCTTACCTCCGATGAAGTCATGCTAAAAGACGTTGTTCCCCTGATGTTGCTCAACCAGGATGTGGTTTCAGCAAATCAGGTGGCTCGGGTACTGGCAGAATATCCACAAAGTGTCACAGGCAAGTCTCTCAGCAGAATGATTCGTATCAGAAACTGGTTGTCACCGGAAACCAGAACGTGGGTAGATCGAGCTATACAAAAGGCCAAAAAGAAGGGCGTTGTAATGGAGCAAGCTTCTCCCTGCCAGCTAATCAAACTGTTAGCCTGCCCACTGGACGGCTCTGGTGCCCAAGGGGTGATGGCATTATTTAAAAATGGCAGGGATTTCCACCTTGGCGGTTTTGTATTGAAAGAAAATGTAGGCATTGTCGATGCCTTCTGTTCCCCTCCTGCATCCAGGAAAGATCTTGAGGGTAATATGAAAATGGCGGCTGAGCAGGTGTTTTCAAAAACTGTTGATGCGCAATGGCTGGAACAACAGTTACCTCATTTTCTGGCGTTAAGTATGGAGTCTGGCCACTTGGCGGAACCTGCGGTTATCCAGGTGATGGAATGGCTGGGCATTGAGCAATGGAACCCTGAAAAGCTCTGTTTCAGGCAAGCCCTATTGCCGCTATTGACCATGGACACAGCCGATCAGGCGGTGATCAACAAGACCCTGAAAAACAGTGCCCGATTAGCTGACCGGAATTTTATGGGTTCATGGTTTGAATATGGCAGTGAGTTCAATAAGGCACTTGAAAATCTGCCATTAGAATCTCCCCGAAAAGCCCAGAGGCTGTTATGCCAACAGTATTTTGAACAGTATCGGGAACGCTGGTTTGAACGGATGGTAAGGCTGGCCCTGTGGGCAACCTATACGGGCAAACAAAATACCGTATTGGCTCATGATTGTGCGGTGATTGCCCATTTAATCAATACCGGTTCTGCCCTGGAAGATATTCCGTTGCTATTCAAACTGGCGGGCTATTCCATTGATCAATGTTTTGAGCCGCTTTAACTCCAATGCATGTGATAGCCGATGATCGGGAACGTGGCTCAGGTATCTCCACTTATTTGCAAGAAGCGGGTATTGAGGTCACTGAAAAACGCCTGTCTGTGGGGGACTATCTGGTCAATGACAGCTTGCTGGTTGAGAGGAAAACCCTGACGGATCTTGCAGCGTCTATCATCGACAGTCGGCTATTTTGCCAGTGCTCCCGTTTGGGAAAGTCTCGCTATAAACCGGCTTTGCTGCTGGAAGGCCGGAGTGGTGATTTTAAAAGACAGGGAGTCAGCAGGCGCTCGATACAAGGCGCACTGGTGACGGTAAGCCTGTTTATGAACATTCCCATAATCCGGTCTGCCAGCCCCCTGGAGTCGGCATTTTTGTTGAAAACCATAGCGGGGCAGCATGCCCAGTTGTTGCAGTTTGGCGGATCGATCAAGCACCATTATCCGGCTCGGCGACCCAAGGGAAAATACCGTACCCAGTTACAGTTGCTGCAAAGTTTGCCGGGTATTGGCGTTGAACGGGCACAGGCCCTGCTAAAACAGTTTGGCAATGTGGAGAAAGCATTGCTGGCGAACGAAGAAGAGCTGTCCGGTATTCATGGTATTGGTCGGAAAACGGCTAAAAAAATACGATGGGTACTTGAGGAGAGTAAAGGTAAATACCGTTTGTAATATGGAAAGAATTGATCGTTTACTGGTGGAGCAAGGACTGGTTCCCTCCAGGGCCCGAGCCCAGAAGTTAATTACTGAGGGCCGGGTAAAAGTTAAGGTGAAGGGTGAGTGGGAGGCGCCTAAAAAGACAGGGCAAAAATACCCCTATGCTGTTGATATTCATATTGAGTTCAATGATGACGACCGCTTTGCCTCGCGGGGTGGTGTAAAGCTCGCTGGTGCCTTGGCGTTTGCCGGGATAGATGTAAGCGGACTGAATGTACTGGATGTTGGTCAATCCACAGGAGGGTTTACTGATTGCGTACTGCAAGCGGGAGCAGGCAAAGTGGTTGGCGTTGAAGTGGGTCATGACCAGCTGGTGCCGTCTTTAAGGGAAGATAAGCGGGTGGTTTGTCTGGAGGGAATCAATGCCCGGGATTTGCCCCATGACCTGCTGTTGCAGCATATCGATGGTTATGGCTTTGACCTGGCAGTAATGGATGTGTCGTTTATCTCCCAGACCAAGATACTTCCCTCTCTGGCACCGGTTTTAAGAGAAGGCGGCCATCTGTTGAGCCTGGTGAAGCCCCAGTTTGAGGTGGGTCCTTCAGGACTTGGCAAAGGCGGCATTGTCAGAAATGAAAAGCTCTATCCAAAGGTTCAGAAGGATATTAGCGCGCTGTGCGAAAGCCTTGGCTTGAAGGTAAAGGCCTGGTTTGATAGCCCCATTAAAGGGGGGGATGGAAATAGGGAATTCTTTATCTGGGCTGTTAAAGCGTGAATGGTCGCGTCTGTTTATGGGGCGCCGAAGGCGTCCCAGGATGTTTTTTCGCCCAGCTAATCACCCTTATAATGCGCTTGGAAAGTGCGATTGGTATAAGTAGGTCATAGTTTGGTTTCAAATAAACTGGATGTTCGGCCAGTACGAGAAATCTACTTCTTGATCTAACGATCAGATAGCTATTGAATGATACATTTACTCTATTATAAAGAGAGTACTGGTCTTTAAATCCCTCTCCCTATGAAGTACGTCACTACAATCACTGATGAAGCTGTTTTATTAACTTTGAAATTCGCCAAACACTACGGACCTCTGAGATGTATAAGGGAAAGAGCCCATAGCCTTTTATTGAGCAATCGTGGCTTTACCCTTGAGCAAATTGCCGAAATACTTGAAATTAGATATCAAACTGCTTCTCAGTGGATTGATGATTGGGAAGAATATGGTATTCGTGCCTTGTACAAGGGGCATGGTGGCGGTAGGCCGTGCATATATGACGAATCCGAAGTGCAACGCATAAAAGAATTAGTGGCTGAAGAGCCTCGTCGCTTATCGTATGTCAAATCCAAGATCGAGGATGAAACCGGTAAATCTTCATCAAAAATTACTCTGGCAAACATTGTAAAAAAGCAGGGCTGGTTTACAAAAGACTCCGTAAATCATGCAAACATAAACGGGACGAAGAGCAATTCCATGACTGTAAAACTGCTCTGAAAGATGCCCAGGAAGCCGAGAGCAAAGGGTTAATCAATTTATTTTATTTTGATGAGTCCGGCTTTACCCAGGAACCTTGTGTGCCATACGGTTGGCAGGAAAAAGGAAAGCAGCTCAGAATACCATCAGTCAAAAGTAAACGCATCAACGTACTGGGGTTTATGAACCGAAGCTGTGAGCTATTTCATTATCCTGTTGTGGGTTCAGTGAATAGCGATACGGTGATTGCGGCCTTTGATGACTTTGCAGAGAAAATGGCAGATGAAAAATACAGCTCAAATGATCGTTACACGGTAGTTATGGTGGATA
Organism: Endozoicomonas sp. Mp262; assembly: GCF_025643335.1. Classification (NCBI taxonomy): domain Bacteria; kingdom Pseudomonadati; phylum Pseudomonadota; class Gammaproteobacteria; order Oceanospirillales; family Endozoicomonadaceae; genus Endozoicomonas; species Endozoicomonas sp. Mp262. The sequence continues at coordinate 1,613,180 of NZ_CP092489.1, forward strand.
ATGCCAGCATTCACACCAGCAAAAAGTTTTGTGCCAGAATTGATGACTGGATGATTGAAAAGAAATTGCTGGTCTGCTTTCTGCCAACATATTCACCTGAGCTCAACCTGATTGAAATCCTGTGGAGGAAAATAAAGTATGAATGGCTCAACCTCTTGTCAATCAAGAGCTTTGCGGAATTTGAAAAAGAAGTTGAACGGGTGCTTTTTTCATTTGGAGAGGAGTATATGATCTCATTTTCTAATACTGTCCGACTGGATGGTTAAATTATTCGAAAGCAATCTATACACTACTTAAAAAGGTTTGTCCCTTGAATTCTCTGCTATGGTTTATTGACTAATAATAATCCGGAGATTCATTATGTCGCTCGAGGCAAGGGTAGAGATACTGGAAGGTGGCGTGGAAGACCTGAAAAGTATTCAGGCTGGCTTAAAGGGAGCAATGGAGTTATTCATTAATAAGGTGGACAGGCTGGAGCTTGAGTTAAAAAAAGAAATGGCAGAGTTCAAGCTTGAGATACATGAGCGACTGGACAGAATGAATAGCCATCAGAACAAACGGCTGGATAAACTGGAAGTGTTACTGACGACTATTCTGACACAGACCAAGCCTTCCTGAGCGGAAGGCTTATTTTGTAGTGATCTCTGTCCGTATGCTTTGCCTCGTGGAATAAGGGTGCTGCGCAGCCCCCGGAGTGTGGGAATTAGGTAGACTTGTTTATTTAAGGCCCAAGCTTCCACAGGGTAATAGGTAGCTGATAATGGTCTTTCAGTTTTTGTATGCGATGCCAGTAAGTATGGTCGGAGTCACGCTGAAGGATTAACACAACGCCCGCTTTTTTGCCGGTAAGCATACTGTAGTCAAGTGACTGGCCAATGGCCTCAGACCACTTTCGTGCAAATTCCACTTCGATGGCATGTTCAGCAGTCAGGCAATCAACCCGACGACCGTCATTCAGTTTGAATTCTACCTGGCCGCCTTTGCCCTTGCACCAGACATCCTGATACCAGTGTTCTTTGGGTTTTGGGTAATAACTATTGGCAAGCAGGCAGGTTGAAAATAGACTGCTAAACATCGCAGTTATTACAGGAATGATCTGACCTGGAATGGTATGCATCCTTGCATGACTCCTGACCATAGGTATAAAGGGGCGTAATGGTCAGGCTATCCCTGATAGAAAGGCTTGGCAATTATTTAATACCGCGGGCCTTCAGGATGGCTGCCTTAAAATCAACTTCCACATCCTTGGCGATGCCGGGAATCATGGCATCCTTCTCTTCGCCCTTCATTTTCAGATGGTAAATCAGCATATCATCTGTGATCTTTGCCAGATCCCCGGTGTGGCCTGCTTCTTCAGCCAGCTGGCTGATGATTTCCATCAGGTTCAGGTGACCCTGCTTTTTCCATTCAGGGGTCAGCAGTTCTATCAGTTCATCAATTCGGTGGCAGCTCATAATGATCAATACCTAATATTAAGCCCACTATAGTCAGATAATCTGGCTTGTTTATGGAGTGAAGCGACTATCTAAAGTGCGCCTTTGTCACTTTTTTTAGCTAACGGCTTTCTCTCCGGGTGCAGTTTAGTTAAAGAATAATCTGCTTTATTTCATTATCCTTGCGATCCAGATAATGGCTGGACTGGATGCGGCGGATAGTGCGGGACTTACCGCGGATAACCAGGGTTTCGGTATGGGCGATATTGCCCTCCCGGCGAATGCCGCTGAGCAGGTCGCCCTTGGTGATTCCGGTGGCGGAGAAAACCACATTGTCAGAACTCACCAGGTCGTCAAGCTTTAGCAGTCGACCTGGTTCTATGCCCATTTCCTGGCAGCGCTCGGTTTCCCGTTTTCCGGCAGCCAGGTTTTCCGGGGTATCACCTTTTGCCCGATCCCGGGTGAGTAGCCGACCTTGCATATCGCCACCCAGTGCCCGAATCACGGCGGCAGAGATAACCCCTTCAGGGGCTCCACCCACGCAGTACATCATGTCCACTTCGCTATCAGGCATACAGGTAAGAATGGAGGCGGCAACATCACCATCCGGGATGGCAAAGACCTTGGCACCCATTTTTTGCATCATGGTAATTGCTGTGTCATGGCGAGGTTTTGCCAGAGTGATCACGGTGAGATTCTCGATGGGCTTATGAAGTGCCCTGGCCACATTTTGCAGATTCTCGGCCAGTCCCAGATGCAGATCAATGACGCCTTTTGCCCCGGGACCGCACACCAGTTTTTCCATATACATATCAGGTGCTTTGAGGAATGAACCTTTTTCTCCGGCAGCCAGCACGGCAATGGCATTATTTTGTCCCATGGCGGTCATGCGGGTTCCCTCAATGGGGTCTACCGCAATCTCAACAGGGTCACCCTGGCCATTACCTACTTTTTCACCAATATACAGCATCGGGGCTTCATCAATTTCGCCTTCACCGATGACGATTTCGCCCTGGATCTCAACCTTGTTCAGCATGGTGCGCATGGCTTCCACTGCCGCACCATCTGCGGTGTTTTTGTCACCTCGGCCAAGCCATTTGTAGCCTGCCAGGGCGGCAGCTTCGGTAACCCGTGAAAATTCAATAGCCAGTTCGCGTTTCATAAGCAGTGATCAGAGTTTGGATAAAAAGGAAGCTATTGTAACAGGGTTTGGGGGCAGGGCGACTGGCAGTTGTTTTTAGTAGGTCATTTCAATTCTTTCCGGGTGCGTGATTTCAATGGTATGGCTATCCCGGGAATCTGTTATTTTGATGTTGGGAAATATCTCTTGAAAAGGTGGGCCATCATAACCTGGAAAAATATCAGTTGAGTAGGCTATATCCTCCAAAGTTAAGCTTGCTATGGAGGTAAGAACTTTTCCATAGAAGCAATAGCGGCTGCTTCATCCGGAGTAATGATAAAACCAGTAAGCCTTTCGTAGGCGCAGGTAATGAGTTGCAAGGTAACTTGGACGTTGTTTTAAAGGTGTTAAAAGAACTTTTTGGGGATGGAGAAATGTAAACCTTTGTAGTCATCATGAAGTTTGCTCTATGAGAAATGAACGATAGTTTTGCTCTTCCCATAAAAAAGGCCAGCATATGATGCGGTTACCGACGGTTTTTATGTCGAGAGTGGAATGAAGCTTTACGGGTAGCCATAATGTACATGCAGTAATAATACACGCTAACCTATTGAGATAATGGGACATTTTGTATTCGTAATAAACTAAAGACAAAGCTTGGTCAGATATCAGTTTAGACGTACAGAAGTAAGTGCCAGCTGGGGCGTTGCAGCGTTTTTTCTGACTTATTTATTGACATCTTCGTAGCAGTGCGTCTTGACGCAAGACGGCGACATCCGTAAAATTTGGCCGCTTTATATTACCCTCGGTCTATCCCTTCCGCAGGGTGGCAGTGCTGGTATTTTAACCAGTGCATGCTTATTTGCGTGAAAATACGATTTTCATCATTCGGATCAATGCTGACATTTGAATAGCAAATGGGAGCGGGTATTTCCGATGGAAATCGTATTTTCAGGCGTTAGCCTGATTAGGTTCAGTGGCGCAAATCCTCTGACGCTAATGAGCCTGGCTATGCGGTATCAGGATTGTGCCGTCGGTGGCAATAAGCCCTAAGGGCTTGGTAATCCGGGTATCTCACCCCCAGTTACCGCTGCTGGAATAAGGAACAGGATCGTTCTGTTTTAGCTTATTATTTGGAAACGATTGGAGTTCGCTGAATGGCAACTATTAACCAGCTGGTGCGCAAGCCCCGCAAGCGCAAGGTCGCAAAAAGCGACGTACCCGCTCTGCAGGCTTGTCCTCAGCGTCGCGGTGTTTGCACCCGTGTTTACACCACTACCCCTAAGAAGCCTAACTCTGCGCTGCGTAAAGTTTGCCGTGTGCGTCTGACTAACGGTTTCGAAGTGACTTCCTACATCGGTGGTGAAGGTCACAACCTGCAAGAGCACAGTGTTGTTCTGATCCGTGGCGGTCGTGTAAAGGACTTGCCAGGTGTTCGTTACCACACTGTACGCGGTAGCCTGGACACCCAGGGTGTTAACGACCGTAAGCAGGGCCGTTCCAAGTACGGTACCAAGCGTCCTAAGAAGTAAAAAAGCCGGTTTTTGCCAACGCTTTTACGCTTTTTGTGTGAATAAACCGTTTTTATCACCGCTTATGGTGAGAACGGCTGGATTTTTAACAGCCTTGAGCAAGATGTTGTTTTTGTTCCGGGTTGTATTGCGAAAACGGTTGATAAGAGTAAGGCCGAGTCAATGTGATCTCGGACTGCCTGAAGACCGCAATCGAGGACTTATCAATGCCTAGAAGAAGAGTTGTCGCCAAGCGCGAAGTGCTGCCAGATCCTAAGTTTGGCAACAAAACCCTCACCAAGTTCATTAACCACGTGATGGTTAGCGGCAAGAAATCTGTCGCAGAAAAGATTGTTTACGGCGCACTGGACAAGGTTCAGGAGCGTTCCGGCAAGGACCCTCTGGAGCAGTTCGAAAAAGCTCTGGAATCCATTGCCCCCATGGTTGAGGTTAAGTCCCGTCGTGTTGGTGGTGCTACTTATCAGGTGCCCGTAGAGGTTCGCCCTTCCCGTCGTACAGCCCTGGCTATGCGCTGGCTGGTAGACGCTGCGCGTAAGCGTGGCGAAAAATCCATGCAGCTGCGCCTGGCGGGTGAGCTGATGGATGCTTCTGAAAATAAGGGTGCTGCTGTTAAGAAGCGTGAAGACGTGCATCGTATGGCTGAAGCCAACAAGGCGTTCTCTCACTACCGTTTCTAAGTATCAGAGGATTTGAGTCGTGGCCCGTAAAACCCCGATCAAACGCTACCGCAACATAGGGATCTGTGCCCATGTTGATGCGGGTAAGACAACCACAACAGAGCGTGTCCTGTTTTACACCGGTCTGAGCCACAAGATTGGTGAAGTTCATGATGGTGCTGCCACCATGGACTGGATGGAACAGGAGCAGGAGCGTGGTATTACTATCACCTCCGCGGCCACCACCTGTTTTTGGCGTGGTATGGATGCACAGTTTGATGAGCACCGTATCAACATCATCGACACTCCCGGACACGTTGACTTCACTATCGAAGTAGAGCGTTCCCTGCGTGTTCTGGATGGTGCCGTTGTTGTACTGTGTGGCTCCTCCGGTGTACAGCCTCAGACCGAGACTGTATGGCGTCAGGCTAACAAGTACGAAGTACCTCGTATGGTGTTCGTCAACAAGATGGACCGTACTGGTGCTGACTACCAGATGGTAATCGACCAGCTGCGTGAGCGCCTGGGTGCAAACGCTGTACCCATGCAGATGACCATTGGCTCCGAAGACGAGTTCAAGGGTGTTGTGGATCTGGTCAAGATGAAGGCTATCATCTGGAACGAAGCTGACCAGGGTATGACCTTTACTTACGAAGATATCCCGGCTGATCTGGAAGATCGCTGCCAGGAAATGCGTGAGTACATGGTTGAAGCTGCCGCTGAAGCCACTGAAGAGTTGATGGAAAAGTACCTTGAAGAAGGTGACCTGACCGAGGAAGAGATCAAGGCCGGTATCCGTATGCGTACCCTGGCTAATGAAATCATTCCTGTCTTCGGTGGTTCTGCATTCAAGAACAAGGGTGTTCAGGCAGTACTGGATGCGGTTATCGAACTGATGCCAAGTCCTATCGAAGTTAAGGCCATCGAAGGCGTTCTGGACGATGCTGACGAGACTGTTGCTACCCGTGAAGCGGATGATAGTGCACCATTTGCTGCACTGGCATTCAAGATTGCGACAGATCCATTCGTAGGAACGTTGACGTTCGTTCGGAACTACTCCGGCGTACTGAAATCCGGTGACTCTGTATACAACCCGGTTAAGCACAAGAAAGAACGTGTTGGCCGTATGGTACAGATGCACGCTAACAACCGTGAAGAACTGAAAGAGTGTCTGGCGGGTGATATCGTGGCCCTGATTGGTCTGAAGGATGTTAGTACTGGTGACACCCTGTGTGACCTGAACAACGTCATCACTCTGGAGCGTATGGAGTTCCCTGATCCGGTTATCTCCGTAGCGGTTGAGCCTAAGACCAAGGCAGACCAGGAAAAGATGGGTATCGCTCTGGGCAAACTGGCTCAGGAAGATCCTTCTTTCCGCGTTCACACCGATGAAGAGACTGGCCAGACCATTATCTCCGGTATGGGTGAGCTGCACCTGGACATCATCGTTGATCGTATGAAGCGTGAGTTCAAGGTTGAAGCTAACATTGGTAAGCCTCAGGTTGCTTACCGTGAGAAGCTCAGAAGCAGCGTTGAAGCAAACCACAAGTTTGCCCGCCAGTCCGGTGGTCGTGGTCAGTACGGTCATGTTGTTATCGAATTCTCCCCGGCCGAAGAAGAAGGTCTGGAATTCGTTAACGAGATTGTGGGTGGTGTTATTCCTAAGGAATACATTCCTGCAGTTGAAAAAGGTATCACTGAACAGATGCAGAACGGTGTTATCGCCGGTTATCCTCTGCTGGGTCTGAAAGCCCGTCTGTTCGATGGTTCCTATCATGATGTTGACTCCAGTGAAATGGCGTTTAAAATCGCTGCTTCACAGGCTCTGAAAAAATACGCGCCTCAGGCTAACCCAGCACTGATGGAGCCTATGATGAAAGTTGAGGTGGTAACACCTGAAGACTACATGGGCGACGTTATGGGTGACCTGAACCGTCGTCGCGGAATTGTTCAGGGCATGGAAGATAGCACTTCCGGCAAGATCATCCGTGCTCAGGTGCCGCTGGGTGAAATGTTCGGCTATGCCACTGACCTGCGTTCAGCAACTCAGGGACGTGCGACATACTCCATGGAATTCGACGAGTATGCCGAAGCACCTAACAGTGTTGCTGAAGCAGTGATCAAGAACCAGGGTTAATCACCCCCGATCCATTGATATCAAGGGTTAAGAGAAATGGCTAAGGAAAAATTTGAGCGTAGTAAGCCGCACGTAAACGTCGGCACCATTGGTCACGTTGACCACGGTAAAACAACTCTGACTGCTGCACTGACTCGCGTTTGTGCAGAAGTATGGGGTGGTGACGTTAAGGCATTCGATCAAATCGATAACGCCCCTGAAGAGCGTGAGCGTGGTATCACCATCTCTACTGCTCACGTAGAGTACGACTCCCCAAGCCGTCACTACGCTCACGTAGACTGCCCAGGACACGCTGACTACGTTAAGAACATGATCACTGGTGCTGCCCAGATGGACGGCGCTATCCTGGTATGTTCCGCTGCTGACGGCCCCATGCCTCAGACTCGTGAGCACATCCTGCTGTCCCGTCAGGTTGGCGTACCATACATCGTGGTATTCCTGAACAAAGCTGACATGGTAGACGACGAAGAGCTGCTGGAACTGGTTGAAATGGAAGTTCGTGAGCTGCTGGACACTTACGAGTTCCCAGGTGACGACACTCCAATCATCATCGGTTCCGCTCTGATGGCGCTGGAAGGTAAAGACGACAACGAAATGGGTACTACCGCTGTTCGTAAGCTGGTTGAAACCCTGGACGAGTACATCCCTGAGCCAGAGCGTGCTGTTGATCAGCCATTCCTGATGCCTATCGAGGACGTATTCTCCATCGCTGGCCGTGGTACTGTTGTAACTGGTCGTGTTGAGCGTGGTATCGTTAAAGTCGGCGAAGAAATCGAAATCGTTGGTATCAAAGACACCACCAAGACTACCGTTACTGGCGTAGAAATGTTCCGCAAGCTGCTGGACGAAGGCCGTGCTGGTGAAAACGTTGGCTGTCTGCTGCGTGGTACCAAGCGTGAAGACGTTGAGCGTGGTCAGGTTCTGGTTAAGCCAGGCACTGTGACTCCTCACACCAAGTTCGAAGCAGAAGTATACGTTCTGTCCAAGGACGAAGGTGGTCGTCACACTCCATTCTTCAAGGGCTACCGTCCTCAGTTCTACTTCCGTACCACTGACGTGACCGGTGCTGTAGAACTGCCAGAAGGCGTTGAAATGGTAATGCCTGGCGACAACATCAACATCAATGCTACTCTGATCGCTCCTATCGCGATGGAAGAAGGCCTGCGTTTCGCTATCCGTGAGGGTGGCCGTACTGTAGGTGCTGGCGTTGTTGCTAAAATCATCGAGTGATAGTTTTTCAGGCATTACTGTCTGACTAAATTAAAACTGATGTAAAAAGCCCGACCTTTATTGGTCGGGCTTTTTTTTGAGGGGAAGTTTGTGGTGTCCAACTAAAAAAATTTAGCTGCTTTGATTAAATTGATGACTGTCCTGCCTTTTTCCATGTTGACTCAAGTAAAATTTGGTGACTGTCCTAAGCTTTCCTTAAGATCAATAACCGATATTCGGTAAAAAGCCCCTCTGGTTGGGGGCTTAATTGTAAGGAAAATATTAGTTATCTTTATTAAATACTTTTTGCTCTAATAGCTTATATGCTGCATGCTTTAACTTGAATTCTTCCTCTGCTTCTGCTTTTTTACTTGGATCAACTTTATCGGGGTGGCATGAAAGAAATACTTTTTTTGCCTTTGATTTTGTTTTGTCTTCAGCATTGGTTATGCCAAGGTCTTTCCAGGCTTTTGATATATCATAGGTATAAGGGGACTCGCCGGCTTCATACTGAATGCCATCCTTCCATGATGGAAACATCCAGGGGTTTTTTAATTGTTGGACTGTGGTTTCTGGTCTTACATAAAAATCTCCCATCATTTCAACAACATATTTTACATCCATAAGAATAAAGCGTTCATCTGCCCGTTTTATAACCACTTTTTTTACATCACCTTGAGGATTTGTAAAGGTAACGCAGCGATCAGAAATTTGTTGGAATGATTCATCTGAATCTGCATTTGCCCTTAACCATCCGTTTATTTCATCAGGAAATTTTACATTGTAGTGTGGTTGATTAGTGGATTTAGGTGCTTTGGGGACTGACCCTTCAAATGAAGAATAAGAATACCCAGGGCAAGGCTCTTCTGTGGCCCTTCTGGATCTATAAGATTCATTACGTGGACCTTGAAAATCCCAGGGATTCGAGCGGTTATTATGATTTCTTTTTGGGGGGGTATCTGAAAATCTGGATCGATATTGGAACCCAAAAGGTCTTCTTCTTTGGTAACTACTGCTTCTGTCGCTGGCGTACGTATATCGATGAGAACTTCTTTTGCTTGATTTTTGAGAGGTTTCTTTTGCTGGATTTGATGGCTTAAAGATTGTTTGCCTTTCGTCCGGAGATAATGTTTCTCTAAAACTATTATATATGGTGTATTGTTGATCTATAACTTTTACATTATTAAAATATTTTGATCTTGTTCTTAACGCTTCTCGTTCTTCGATTTTGGTTTTGAATCGTTTTAAACTATCGCAAAGGCCGTTTTTTTCTAATATTTGTAGTACAGCTTTATTGAAGTCTTCAAGAGATAAATTTTCTTGTGTGACAATGACTCTGAGTTTTTCTTTTGGTTCAGTAAAGCTGGATGTGTCAATTTTCAAATGGGCAGATACTTCATCGATGAATAGTTCTGGGGTTAATGGTTGGTTTTTACTTTGTTGGTGCTTTTGCTCAACAGAAGCTGCTTCTTCGGTATCAGGGGATAGATTATCCAGGGCGTCCTCAAAAACAATGCCATTATAAGAAGCTATGGAGTCAGAGGCATCGTAATACGTTTCTGTTTCTTCGTTTTTTCTGGAATCTTGTTTTGTATTACCAAGATTTTGGTGAACTGGACTTGATACGGTTATATGAAAATCATCCTTTGTTTTTTTTGGTAAGTCTGATTCTGTGGCAGCTATTCCCGTGACATCAATTAAATCACTGCAACAGCAAGGCTTACAGTAAATTCCAAATGGAGTGATTTCGCACAAAATAACGTCTACTTTTGATAGGGATACTTTATCAATGGCTGTCTCTCATGGCTTATCCATTCCAAAAAAGTCGTAAGCATCTTTGTGCAAACAGTTTAATTACTACGATTTCTGAAAGTTATGAGCAAATTCCAGATGTCCGACCAAACAAGGATTCCAGAAAAATAACAATACATGATGCCTCCATGTCCGCTTTTGCCATGATGCATCTCAAGTACCCATCGCTCCTCTCGTTTGAGCGTGATAAAACAGAGCAAGAAGTAAGGCATAACCTTGAGCACCTGTATCAGATAAAAAAACGTGCTCCCTGTGATACCAGTATGCGGGAAATCCTGGATCCAATAGATCCCGTAGAGTTCAAAAAGCCTTTTAAGACATTGCTGTCTAACGTCCAAAGGGGCGGATTACTGAAGGCATTCGAATTTCACTGCGGGAACTTGAAAAATCACTACTTGCTCCCGATCGATGGAACTGGGCTATTTTACTCCTGCAATAATAAAAAACCTTGTCAGGAGTGCTGTACTAAAAATAAGGGAAAGGCCAACGAAGCTCACTACCACCAGTTAATGGCAGCATGCATTGCTCACCCGGATCAAAAAACAGTCTTGCCATTGGCACCGGAAGCCATAGTTTGCCAGGACGGTTCGACCAAAAATGACTGTGAAAAAAATGCCATTAAACGGTTGTTTGCCACCATACGAGAGCATCACCCACGTCTAAAGTTCGTTATTCTTCTGGACAGTCTTTATGCTGACAACCCCACTGTCCAACTGATTAAGAGTTATGGCTGGCATTACATCATTGTCGCGAAAGATGGCAACCATGCCTCGCTGGTTGAAGCGATGGATGAGCTGGATAAAGAAGGAAAAGTTCACCGTGCTGAAAAAGTTAATGAAGAGACTGGAATTAAGTGGTGGTTTCGCTATGCCAATGACGTCAGGCTGAACAAGGCAAAATATGCAGAACAGGTTAATGTGCTTGATTTTGTCGAAACCGATAAAAAAGGTAAACAGCATATCTGGTGCTGGGTGACTGATATTCCGCTTAACGAAGAAACCATAGAACCCGTCATGAAAGGAGGGCGCTGCCGATGGCATATTGAGAACCAGACGTTTAACACCCTGAAAAATCAAGGCTACGATCTCGAACATAACTACGGTCACGGTGAGAAGCACTTAGCCACAAATCTGGCCTATCTGACGATGCTTGCTTTTCTCGTAGATCAAATACAGGAACTGTGCTGTCCCCAGTTTCAGGAAGCTTTAAGAACCCGCTCAAAAGGAGTCCGTATAGCATTATGGAAATGGATACAGGGCTATTTTTTGCATTGGCTGATAAAAACGTGGGAGGGGCTTTTTTACACAGTAACTCATGGTATTGAAGAGAAAAGGGTGATTCCATTCGATACATCATAACCGGCCATATCGTAGCTACGTTCAGGGGTGACATTTTTTCTTTAAAGCTCCGCTTTGTTAATTGGCGGCTCAGTTTTGATCGGCTTCATTATTTTTGCTGCCTTATTGTCAATACCAACGATCATCGACGTTCATCATGCGGGAATAGCTGATTCTGTGGATGGTTTGAAAAAGCTTGTGCCATGAGTAGTTCTGGCAGTACCTTTAACAAGGTTTAATAGTTTTTTTGTATAAAATGCTGCTGGTGAAATCATTGAATTAATTGCGTTATACATAATTTACTCCATTTTTTGTATTTTTATACATAATAAAAAGTTGTATCGGTTAATTAATATGACTGATAGATTAACGATTTTGCTGATTTAATATATGGCTAAAGTGTTAGGGTGACTAACAAAAATGGTTTTTTTTGCCTATGAGAGTGTTAGGTTTTTAATTATGATGATTCTTGGCTTTTCAGCTTAAGATAAAGGGTTGCTTCTTTTTATGTTGGTTGGGTGTTTTGGGTTGTTTGTCAGGTGGGCTGTTATCATTTGGAGAAAGCATACTGGAATGAATATGGTAATTATTACTTTTTAGAATAAAAAAATTTATTTTAAAAATTAATAGTTACTTTTATGGTGGTGGGTTTTGTATTTGGGATGATGCTGTTTGGTGAAATAGCCTAAGAAAAAGGATATTCTCTTGGGTATTATTGCTCAACTGGATAATCTTATCTGTCCTGTGTAGACCTAAATATAAAATAGATAATAACAAAATACCTCTTGCCTGTAGACAGGTCAGGTTTTCGCTCATGCTAAGCTTGTATTAGCAATAAAAGAATTAAATGCATGGATTGATTTACTTGTTTTTTTAATATGGAGGTTGTATTGTGAAAGGTTATCTTTTGGTTAAGCAGAATTTAAACTTGGGTATTTATAAAGAAAATGAGACGGCGCGTGTTCTGGAGGATGAGAAGAGGCGGCCTATTTTTTTTAATGATAGAAGTATTAAGGTTTATCCAAGTGTTTTTTCTAAGCTAAGTTGCAAGCAAAAAATGCAGGCGCAAAAAAGTCTTAAGGAATATAAAGTTCGTAACAGTTGTGAAAATTTGATAAATAGAATAAAAGAAGTTGATGCAGAAAAAGGCGAGCGTTTGAATAAAAAATTTAATAGCATGAAAAGTTTAGAAAAACTGGAAGAGTTTGAAGGTGCTTTAAAATATACACTCTCGGAATTAGCAGGGGAACGCTTGACAAAAAATAATCCAGATATAACAGACTTATCTGACTCTGACAGGCCGATGAAACTGGGTGAAAGATTTTCAGAACTTTATGATAATGAGTGGACAGATGCATTTGAAGCTTTAGATCGTTCTGGCAAGGCTGAAAAGAGCATTATAAATAAACTAAGGGACTGTGTTTTTGAGGCGGAAAAAATTTCAGCTCAAATAGAAGACAAACCTGAAGTTATTGAAAAAGAGGGTATAAAACTAGTTTGTAGATTATTTGGTAAAAGTCATTCGAATGATGAAAAACTATGTGCCTATGCTAAAAAATCACTGTCTATACTCGTTAAAGCTAAAAATCAAAGCCCCCCTATTGTACTTATGCCAGTGGCAAAACCGGGCTCGCAGATGGATGCAGGATATTATAGGGACTATACACAGTCCGGAAAAATCACTGACTATGTTGTTTGGCCTGCAATGCAGCTTTATAAAGATGGACCTCTTCTATGCAAAGGTGTAGCCCAGCCTCTTAAACAAAAAGTACGTTCTAAACGCTCTTTGCTCCCTGAAAAACAATCAGCTAAAACTACTAATCCCGCTCAGTTGGTGAAAAATCAAAACCCTGAAATCTATCATGAGTTTGAAATAAACTTAAAACGATTGAAAAACCTGGATCCTCATTCTGTTGATTCCTTCAAGTCTATCGCTGATTTTGAACAGGAACTCTCAAATGTTAATAATAAAAATCAGTTGGTTTTTTTGTTGAATAGTTTAAAGGCGGCTTTAAAAGAAATCGATGTGAAAAGACAGCATGAAGTTACGTCTGGATTTAGTGAGCTGTATGATGATTTATGGACAGATACCCATGAAATGTTAGTTGGCTCTGGAAAAACTGAGAGAGAAGCTATTGCCTTATTAAGGGATCTGATGTTTTGTGCAGAAGAAAATATAGAGAATAATGCTGGAGTAACCTCGATTGAGGTTTTGAATGATTTTGCTAAAAAACAAAAGGATACTGTAGATAAGCAAATGTTATTACCTTATCTCAATAAAGCGATGCCGATTTTGAAAAAGGCAAAGACACTTACTCCTGTCATTAAACTTACACAGCTTCCTGAATCAAAATCTGAAATGGATAAGAGCATGTATAAGGGGTATACTCGCTCAGGAAATATAATTGATTTTGTAGTATGGCCATCGTTACATCGAGAAGATGAAATTATATCCAAAGGAGTGGCTGAAGCAGTGGCCGTTGATAATAAAAAGAAAGAAGTAAAAGTGACTGGTCTATATAAAGAATGTAAGGAAACTATTGATAGAATAATTGTTTTAGACCCTAAAAGAAAAGATGGGTTAAATGAGAGGTTGATAAAATCTAATGGTAAAGGCTATCTTGGCAACTTTAAAAAAGAGTTGTTAAATGAACTTTCCCAGCTGATGGGTGAACGGCTGAGAAAAGGTAATCCAAATATAACCGATTTGTCTGATCCTGATAGGCCGATGAAGCTGGGTGAAAGATTTTCAGAGCTTTATAATAATGAATGGTCAGATGCATTTGAAGCTTTAGAGCGTTCTGGCAAGGATGAAAAGAGTATTATAAATAAACTAAGGGACTTTGTTTTTGAGGCGGAAAAAATTTCAGGTCGAATAGAAGATAAGCCTGAAATTATTGGAAAAGAGGCCGTAAAACTAGCCCATACATTATTTGGTAAAAGTCATGCAGATGATGAAGATCTACGCACCTATATTAGGGAAGCTTTATCTATATTAGTCAAAGCTAAAAATCATAGTCCACCTGTTGTTCTCAAGCCCATGGCAAAGCCGGGTTCACAGATGGATCTAAACAGTTACAAGCCTTATACTCAAACTGGGACAACCGTTGAATATGATGTCTGGCCTGCTATGTTGCTTTATAAAGATGGGCCTCTTCTGTGTAAAGGTGTAGCTCAGCCAGTAAAAGCAGGAGTCGAAGAAGACATAAAAGAAAAGCTAAACTTATTTGTCAATAATAAACTTGATATTAGTGCTGCCTATCAATGGCTAAAGAATCAGGATTTGCTTGTATTGCGACTGATACAGAAAAATTTTGACCAATATACCCGTAACTCTGAAATAGACAATGCACCTGCGCTTAAACGGGCTGTAGATGAGGTGGTTGCACAAATGAATCGAGCCAAACCATTTGTTCACAGCACCCAGCGTAATCGAGTTGATCCTACATGGCTTTAAGGCCTGGTATCCAGTCATGATGTTGGCTTTACTGTTTTATGGTTGTATTACCGAAGCCTTTTCCAGCCTGATCCACCGCTTCCAGATACTGCTGCTAATGTGCCGGAATGAATGCGCTGGCGTTTGTTGTTGCCGTAGGGGGTAATATATAGCAGCAGAAAATGCACAATGGAATTAGTAGATCATTTCAATGCAATTGTTGGGTGGTCAGGGCTGATGTTTGGTTATGGAGGTGAATCCATTGGCGCTGTGCTTGAGCCTGACTGCTCTATATCAATAAACCATGCAGTCATGGATGATAAAGTCACCAAACAATAGATATAAGACAAATTGTTGTTTTTCCAGACTTAAGGCTCGTTGAATCAACGGCCTTTTGCAGGATTGGTAGTAAGACCAGTCACTTAACAGCATTCATTCAATAGCAATTATAACAACTGGCCCCGGTTCTCTTTTTGAAAATAACAAAGGGGCAGGAGGAAGTAATGGGACGAATGTTTTATCGTGTAGGAGAGTGGTTGTCAGGCGGTAGTCTTGTAATGAGAATACTGATAGCCATTATTGCCGGTATCTTGCTGGCTGGTCTGATGCCCTCGGCAGCTGTTCCTGTTGGGTTTCTTGGTATGTTATTTGTGAATGCCCTGAAGGCCGTTGCACCTGTTTTAGTGCTGGTTCTGGTGGCATCATCCATTGCAAATCAAAAAAGCAGTTCTCAAACCAGTATGAAACCTATTGTTGTTTTGTATCTGGTGGGTACGTTTCTGGCTGCATTAATTGCAGTCATTATGAGTTTTCTTTTCCCCACTACCCTGACATTAATGACTGCGAACCACAGTACGGTACCCCCTTCCGGTATTGTTGAAGTCTTTAATGTCCTCCTGTTAAAGATGGTGGATAATCCGATAAGTGCGCTGATGAATGCTAATTTTATCGGTATTTTGGTATGGGGTGTGGCCTTGGGTTTCTTTTTGCGTCATGCATCAGAAAGTACCAAAACCATGCTGTCTGACTTGGCTCACGGCATTTCATCCATTGTCCGCTTTGTGATTCAGCTGGCACCTTTTGGTATTTTTGGCTTGGTATCCAGCACTATTGCCAAAACAGGATTTGGTGCCTTGATTGGTTATTCCCAGTTATTGGTAGTGCTTATTGGCACAATGCTGATCCTGGCGTTGATCATCAATCCGCTGATTGTTTATCTGAAAATCAAAAAAAATCCATACCCGCTGGTATTCCGTTGTCTCCGTGAAAGTGGCGTAACGGCTTTCTTCACCCGTAGCTCAGCAGCTAATATTCCCGTGAATATGCAACTGTGCAAAAATCTGAATTTGCATGAAGATACCTATTCTGTGTCTATTCCCCTGGGGGCAACCATTAATATGGGCGGTGCTGCCATCACCATTACTGTACTGACCCTGGCGGCAGTGCATACATTGGGGATTCAGGTGGATATAGCAACAGCGCTGTTGTTAAGCCTTATTGCCGCTATTTCAGCTTGTGGTGCCTCTGGCGTCGCCGGTGGTTCCTTATTACTCATTCCATTGGCCTGTAGCCTGTTTGGTATTGACAGTGATATTGCCATGCAGGTGGTTGCTGTCGGCTTTATTATCGGTGTGTTACAGGATTCCTGTGAGACCGGTCTGAACAGTTCTACCGATGCCCTGTTCACAGCGGCAGCCTGCATGGCTGATGAGGCAAAGCAGGAACAAACTGAAGGTAAGGTAGTGCACAATCACTAGTTCGTTATGACAGAGGGGAATACAGCCTTATGCCTATTCCCCTCTAACCTCTAACCATTCTGCCTGCTTTCCCAGGCATCCATCCTCTTTTTTATCGCATTGTAACGCTCCAGGGGCATTCCATTTTTTGCCAGTTCGCGCTCTTTTACCAGAGAATTGTCTTTAGTGACAATAGTGAGTTTGTAGCCGTTATCCGTAGGTATAACTTCGCCTACTTTAAGATTGGGGTTACCCTTGCGGAGCAGGCGGGCTTCCGCCAGAGTCCTGGTTTCATCGGCGGTATAGCTGCGGTTCATCTGTTCTTTCATTCCTGGGCCTCTCGTACCATGTCTGCCATGATGCCCTTTCTGCCCCTGATGCATTTGATGGCCTCCATAACAGCCACCACCGGATTTGCCATCATTATTATCGTTGTCCCCCCACCAGGCAAAGGCTGATGAAGTGGATAGTGCTGTTGCTAAAGCGGCTGCCATCATGATTGTTTTTTTCATAAGTGGGTCTCCATTTGAATGATAACTTCTATGGAAACCATTAAAGCCTCCAGATGTCGCAGAAATGTCCCTGAAGGTCGATTAATTGTCGCAAATTGTATCAATTGCCAGAATAGCTATCCAAAGGTGCAGTATCCGGCCTTTATAATTCCAATGAACAGGGTATGCAGTGCTGAGGTTGGCAGATGAATAAGCATATTTTAATAGTGGATGATCATTGTGAAATTCGAGATCTACTGGGGCAGTATCTGGCCAAGCATGGCTATCAGGTGAGCCTGGCGGATGGTGGTCAAGCCATGCGAGCTGTATTGGCAGCAGAAAAAATAGATCTGGTGGTGCTGGATATTATGATGCCGGGGGAAGATGGTTTATCCCTTTGTCGTTATTTGCAGGACAATAATGATCCTCCGGTGATCATGTTAACAGCTATGAGTGAAGAGGCAGATACTATCGTAGGTCTGGAAATGGGAGCGGACGACTATGTCACCAAACCCTTTAGTCCAAGGGAATTATTGGCACGGATTAAAGCAGTACTGAGAAGATCAGAGCATACAATGATTCAAGAACCCGCTAAAGCAGATTGTCGCGAAGTGCTGTTTGAAGGTTGGCGATTTGATATTAATCAACACCAGTTGATAAGGGATGATGGACTACTGGTGCCGCTCAGTGCTGCGGAGTACCGACTGTTAAATGCCTTTCTGGAACATGCTCATCAAGTATTGAGCCGCGATCAGCTAATGGATTTGACTAAAGGTCGTGAAGCCTTACCTTTTGACCGCAGTATTGATAACCAGATTAGTCGGCTGCGAAAAAAAATAGAAAAAGACCCTCGTCATCCAACCTTAATTAAAACCGTTTGGGGCGGTGGGTATATGTTCACAGAAAAAGCACGGTCTGCATGAAAAAAATTCTGCCCTCAAGCCTGGTGGCGCAAATGGTTTTGGCGGTATTGCTGGCGTTGATACTGGCACAGGTTATAAGTCTGGCTATTTTAGGGAGTGCTTATAAAACAGTATTGTTTGACATTAACCAGAAGTCACAGTTGAGGCAGGTAGAGTCCCTGGTCTGGCTGCTGGAAGAGAGTTCCTTGAATGAATATGGCGCTATTCTTGCCGCGTCAAGATCGCGAACAGTGTGGTTCACTGTGGATGATGCCACCCCCATTAAATCAACAATAATGACTGCCAGAGAGCAACGGTTAGAGCAACGCCTGTTGGATCGATTAGGTCTGTATTATCAGGGACGTATTCTCGTCAATATTAATGACAGGTCAGGAGAGCGAAGAAGGCAAAAAGAAAACATGGCCAGTGTTGAAGGGTTAAGGGGAGGGGCTTGCCGGAAGCCTGACAGTTGTGATCACCCATGGCATCACCATCGTCGTATGATGGATGGGGTGAGAGGGGAGTATGCAGGTAATAAACCACCCAGGCTCACCAGTCTTAAACTGTCAGTGCAATTGCAAAATGGGTTATGGCTGAACTTAAGGGCTTCATCACCGGTAGCGCCTCCTCTGGCGGCGGGACAGACCATTATTTTTCTCGGGCTGTCCATCGTGTTTGTCCTGGTGGCGCTGGCTTTTATGCTTCGGAGGATTACCAAGCCTTTGCGGATGCTGACCAGGGCATCCAACCGCCTGGGGGTTGGCGAGCAGGTTGGGCCGCTGCCTGAGTCCGGGCCGGGTGACTTGAAGGAAACGGTGCGAGCCTTTAATCAGATGAATGATCGTTTACAGCGGTTTGTTTCTGATCGTACCCGCATGTTAGCGGCCTTATCCCACGACCTGCGCACGCCTATTACCTCTATGCGTTTACGTGTTGAGTTGATGCCTGATAGCAAAGACCGGGACCGGTTGCTGTCAACTCTGGATGAAATGCAGCAGATGTCTGAGGCCACCCTGGCATTTATGCGGCAGGCGGCTGATAACGAGCAAACCCGACAGGTTGAGCTGAATGCTATGCTGGGAAGCTTGTGTGATGATTTGGCTGAGTTGGGTGCTAATGTTCAGTTTCATGAGGGGGAACAGGCGGTTATTTGTTGTCGTCCGGTCAGTATGAAGCGTGCCTGTCGAAATCTGATTGAAAATGCTGTCAAATATGGTGAGAAAGCAGAGGTGTGTTTTTTCCGTGACCAGGACAAGACATTGACTATTGTCATTCAGGATGCAGGTCCTGGTATTCCTGAAGATAAGATAAAAAAAGTGTTTGAACCCTTCTTTCGTCTGGAAGGGTCTAGAAACCGTGATACAGGGGGTATAGGATTAGGGCTGGCAATTGCCAGAAATATTGTTCGTAATCATGGTGGTGATATAGAGCTGGCCAACAGTGCCCAGGGATTCCAGGTTAAGGTAATCTTGCCCGGTATTTTGGGGTAAGGGTGAAAGTGAAGCGATGGGTGATGTACCGCACACTTGTGCTAACCCGCAGGAAAATTGCCTGTATTCCTTATCTTCTTGCACGTGATTGGCCGTTATTATAGAACGCTGGATCAAGAGGCGTTTACGTTGCTAAAACAGGGCGAGCAGCCTGGAAAATCGTCGATACCAAGAAATGACTTGTGTTGACACGCTGTTTTGTGCTTTGTAAAATGTCGCGTCTTTTGTCTAGGTGACATGGATCACCGGACCAAGTTCTTTATTACCATGGTTAGAACAAGATGAGTCAAGCTCAGCAAATTCGTATTCGCCTGAAGGCATTTGACCATCGCCTGATCGATCAGTCCACGCAGGAAATCGTTGATACTGCGAAACGTACTGGTGCTCAGGTGCGTGGTCCTATCCCACTGCCAACGCGAAAAGAACGCTTCACCGTTCTGATTTCTCCGCACGTCAACAAAGACGCTCGGGATCAGTATGAAATCAGAACCCACAAGCGTCTTCTCGATATTATCGAGCCCACCGAAAAAACCGTAGATGCACTGATGAAGCTGGATCTGGCAGCTGGCGTTGAAGTGCAGATCAGTCTCGGTTAATTACGGTCACGGGCGCTATTCAGTGTGCGCAGATCATTCGTGAAAAACACCGTTTGGAACGAGTGATATCCAGTCAGGATTCTCTATTGGCGAAAGCCTTGAAAGTATGTTGGCTGTTTGTGTAACGCTCTGAAATGAGCGGCCATAGTGGGTAATAGCCCCGTACACGAGAGAGGTTGAAATGACTATTGGATTAGTCGGCAAGAAGTGCGGTATGACCCGCATTTTTACCGAAGACGGCGCTTCTGTGCCGGTCACTGTTATTGAGGTTGATCCTAACCGCATTGCTCAGGTTAAAACCCTGGACGCTGACGGATACAACGCGATTCAGGTGACTACTGGAGCCAAGAAGGGTAGCCGTGTAAGCAAGCCCGAAGCGGGCCATTTTGCCAAGGCTGGCGTTGAAGCTGGTCGCGGTCTTTGGGAATTCCGTACAGACGCTGATGCTGAATACAAGCAAGGCGATCTGATCGGAGTTGATCTGTTTGAACAGGGTCAGAAAGTAGACGTTACTGGACGTTCCAAGGGTAAGGGTTTCCAGGGCGCTATCAAGCGTTGGAACTTCCGTACTCAGGATGCTACTCACGGTAACTCTCTGTCTCACCGTGCACCTGGCTCCATCGGTCAGTGTCAAACCCCAGGCCGTGTCTTCAAAGGCAAGAAAATGGCTGGGCACATGGGTGACGTGAAAACTACTGTTCAGTCCCTGGAAATCGTTCGCGTTGACGCTGAGCGTAACCTGCTGTTGATCAAAGGTGCGGTACCTGGTGCTACCGGTGCTGACGTGATCGTTAAGCCTGCAGTAAAAGTTAGCGCCTGAGGGGATAGACGATGGAACTGAATGTAACAGGTGCAGGCGCTGTTCAGGTCTCAGATCTGACTTTCGGTGCTGAATTTAATGAATCCCTGGTTCATCAGGCGGTTGTTGCTTTCATGGCAGGCGGTCGTCAGGGCACTCGTGCCCAGAAGAACCGTAGCGATGTAAGTGGCGGTGGCCGTAAGCCATGGCGTCAAAAAGGTACTGGTCGTGCACGTGCCGGTACTATCCGTAGCCCACTGTGGCGCGGGGGCGGCAAGACCTTTGCTGCCAAGCCTCAGGATCATGCCCAGAAGCTGAACAAAAAGATGTACCGTGGTGCTCTGCGTTCTATTCTGTCTGAGCTGATTCGTCAGGAGCGTCTGGTTGTTGTTGACCAGTTTGCTGTTGAGGCTCCAAAGACCAAAGAGATGGTAGCCAAGCTGAAAGAACTGAGCGTTGATAATGCTCTGGTTGTTGCCGACGAAGTTGAGCAAAATCTGTATCTGGCTGCCCGCAACATCCCGCACGTAGACGTTCGTGATGTACAAGGCGTTGATCCGGTCAGCCTGATTGCTCATGAAAAGGTTGTCATGACAACAGCTGCCGTCAAGAAATTCGAGGAGATGCTGGGATGAACCAGGAGCGTATCTATCAGGTTCTGCTTGGTCCGCACATTTCTGAGAAGGCCACTGTTGTAGCTGATGAACACGGCCAGTACGTCTTCAAGGTAGCCAAGACAGCCACCAAGCTTGAAATCAAAAAAGCAGTTGAACAGTTGTTTGAAGTGGGCGTTCAGTCCGTTCGCACTGTTGTGGTTAAGGGTAAGACCAAGCGTACTCGTCACGGTATGGGCAAGCGCTCAGACTGGAAGAAGGCGTACGTCAGCCTGGAGCAAGGTCAGGAAATTGACTTTGCCGATGCGGAATAAGGGGTTAAGTAATGGCCGTAGTTAAATGTAAGCCGACTTCTCCGGGTCGCCGCTTCGTTGTCAAGGTTGTTAATTCTGATCTGCATAAGGGGCGTCCTTACGCACCTCTGCTGGAGAAGAAGAGCAAGTCTGGCGGACGCAACAACGCTGGTCGTATTACCACTCGTCATCGTGGTGGTGGTCACAAGCAGCATTACCGTATCGTAGACTTCCGTCGTAACAAGGATGGCATTCCAGCTATCGTTGAGCGTCTGGAATACGATCCAAACCGTACTGCGCACATCGCTCTGCTGAAGTACATGGACGGTGAGCGTCGTTACATTATTGCACCTAAGGGTGTAAAAGCCGGTGCTGAGCTGGTTTCCGGTGTTGACGCACCTATCAAGGCGGGTAACACATTGCCTCTGCGCAATATCCCCCTGGGTTCCGTCATTCACTGCGTAGAACTCAAGCCAGGCAAAGGTGCGCAGATGATGCGCAGTGCTGGATCTTCTGCTCAGCTGGTAGCCCGTGAGGGTGCATACGCTACTCTGCGTCTGCGTTCCGGTGAGATGAGAAAAGTTCTGGCTGACTGTCGTGCCACTCTGGGTGAAGCCTCCAACAGCGAGCACAGCCTGCGCTCTCTGGGTAAGGCGGGTGCCAAACGCTGGCGCGGTGTTCGTCCGACTGTTCGTGGTGTTGCCATGAACCCGGTTGATCACCCGCACGGTGGTGGTGAAGGTCGTACATCCGGTGGTCGCCATCCGGTGACTCCATGGGGTGTTCCGACTAAGGGGCGCAAGACTCGCTCCAACAAGCGTACGGACAAAATGATCGTACGTCGTCGCAGCGCGAAGTAAGCCTAGAGAGAGGATACGATAGTGCCACGTTCTTTGAAAAAAGGCCCTTTCATCGATCTTCACCTGTTGAAGAAAGTCGAAGATGCGGCTGACAGCGGCAACAAGCGTCCGATCAAGACCTGGTCTCGCCGCTCCATGATTATCCCCACTATGGTGGGCCTGACGATTGCTGTACACAATGGTCGTCAGCACGTACCTGTTTTCGTTACTGAAGACATGGTTGGCCACAAGCTGGGTGAGTTTGCTGCTACCCGCACCTATCGTGGGCATGCGGCAGACAAGAAAGCCAAGAAGCGCTAAGAGGTAAGAGATGAAAGAAGTAGCTGCTGTACACAAAGGCGCTAGCATTTCTGCCCAGAAGGCGCGTCTGGTTGCTGATCAGGTTCGCGGCAAACCGGTAGCCCAGGCTATCGAGCTGCTGGCCTTCAGCCCCAAAAAGGCTGCCGTCCTGGTTAAGAAAGTGCTGGAGTCTGCTGTTGCAAACGCCGAGCACAACGAAGGCATGGATATTGATGAGCTGAAGGTGTCTTCTATCTTTGTAGATGAAGGCATGACTATGAAGCGCATTCGTCCCCGTGCCAAGGGCCGAGCTGATCGCATTCTGAAGCGGTCTTGCCATATCACGGTTAAGGTTGCAGAGGTCTAAGGAGCGATCAGATGGGTCAGAAAGTACATCCTAATGGAATCCGTCTGGGCATTGTTAAGCCGCACAGGTCTGTCTGGTATGCAGATGGCCGTGACTATGCTGACAAGCTCAATGCCGACATGGCGGTTCGTAGCTTCATTGAGAAGAAGCTGAAAAATGCGTCTGTAAGCCGCATTGACATTCAGCGTCCTGCGCAAAGCGCTCGCATTACTATTCACACTGCCCGTCCTGGCATCGTGATTGGTAAGAAGGGTGAGGACGTTGAAAAGCTGCGCAAGGAAGTCACCAAGATGGTTGGCGTTCCTGTGCACATCAACATCGAAGAAGTTCGCAAGCCTGAGCTGGATGCTATGCTGGTAGCTCAGAGCATTGCTGGTCAGCTGGAGCGTCGTGTGATGTTCCGTCGCGCTATGAAGCGTGCGGTACAGAACGCCATGCGTCTGGGTGCCAAAGGTATCAAGGTTCAGATCAGCGGCCGTCTGGGCGGTGCAGAAATTGCCCGTACCGAATGGTACCGTGAAGGTCGTGTGCCTCTGCATACCCTGCGTGCGGACATCGATTATGCTTCCTACGAAGGCCTGACCACCTACGGTATCCTGGGTGTTAAAGTCTGGATCTTCAAGGGTGAAGTGATTGGCGGACAGGTTGAGCAGCCTAAAGAGCCTGCGAAGCGCGCCAAGAAGCGACCAGCTAAAAAGTAAGGAGTGCGGTAATGTTACAGCCCAAGCGTACGAAATTTCGTAAGCAGCAAAAGGGCCGCAACCGTGGCCTGGCACACCGCGGCTCCAAGGTTAGCTTCGGTGAATACGCATTGAAAGCAACCGGTCGTGGACGTATAACGGCTCGCCAGATTGAGGCAGCTCGTCGTGCCATGACTCGTCACATCAAGCGTGGTGGTAAGATCTGGATTCGCATCTTCCCCGACAAGCCTATCACTGAGAAGCCTCTTGAGGTTCGTCAGGGTAAGGGTAAAGGTAACGTAGAGTACTGGGTGTGCCAGATTCAGCCTGGTCGCGTTCTCTATGAGATGGAAGGTGTGTCCGAAGAGCTGGCTCGTGAAGCCTTCGCTCTGGCTGCTGCCAAGCTGCCCGTGGAAACTGCCTTCGTTAAGCGGAGCGTAATGTGATGAAAGCTGCACAACTGCGTGAAAAAACTGTAGAGGAGCTCAACGAAGAGCTACTCTCTCTGCTGCGGGATCAGTTTAACTACCGCATGCAGAAAGCTACTGGCCAGCTGAGTCAGAGCCATCTGCTGAAGCAGGTCAAGCGCGATATCGCGCGTATCAAGACAGTGCTGATTGATAAGGCAGGTAAGTAAGATGGCTGAAGACAAGAAGGTCCGTACTCTGACCGGTAAGGTCGTGAGTGACAAGATGGACAAGACCATCACTGTCCTCATCGAGCGCCGGGTAACTCATCCGCTGTACGGCAAAATCGTTAAGCGGTCCACCAAGTTGCACGCTCATGATGAAAACAACGACTGCCGTATGGGCGACGTTGTGACCATCAAGGAGACTCGTCCTCTGTCAAAGAGCAAGACGTTTGAACTTGTTTCTATTGACGAGCGTGCTACTCAAATCTAAGGCTACGGTGCTTAGGGCCTGAGTGGCGCATCCGCTCTGGTGGAATGTTCGAGACAGCCGGCCTCCGGGTCGGTTACGCTACATTTTGGCTAGCGAGTACCCGTCTGCAGTTTGGGCTTGGAGAATAAGCAATGATCCAGACAGAAACTCAACTCGAAGTCGCTGATAACAGCGGCGCCCGTCGAGTTCAATGTATTAAGGTGTTGGGTGGGTCCCATCGCCGTTACGCCGGCATCGGCGACATCATCAAAGTAACCGTCAAGGAAGCGATTCCTCGCGGTAAGGTCAAGAAAGGCCAGGTGATGAATGCTGTTGTTGTGCGTACCCGCAAGGGTGTTCGTCGCCCAGACGGTTCCCTGATCCGTTTCGATGGCAATGCTGCGGTTCTGCTGAATGCCAGCAATCAGCCCATCGGTACCCGCATCTTTGGGCCTGTGACTCGTGAGCTGCGCGGTGAGCAGTTTATGAAGATCATCTCACTTGCGCCTGAAGTGCTGTAACGGAGAGGCAAGAATGAAAAAGATCCGTCGTGATGACGAAGTCATCGTAATTGCTGGCAAGGACAAAGGTAAGCGCGGTAAGGTTGTTACCGTACGTGCTGATGGCCGCCTGGTTGTTTCCGGAATCAATATGATCAAGAAACACCAGAAGCCTAACCCTATGCTGGGCACCCCTGGTGGCATCGTGGAAAAGGAAGCGCCTATCCAGGCTTCCAATGTTGCGATTCTGAACCCGGAAACCAACAAGGCTGACCGTGTTGGCTTCGCTTTCGAAGAAGGCAAGAAGCAGCGCGTCTTCAAATCTACCGGCAAGCCGGTTGATGCGTAAGGGGGGAACGATGGCGACTCTGAAAAAGACATACCGTGAAGAGATTTTGCCCAAGCTGAAAGAAGAGCTGGGTCTGAACAACGTTCACGAAGTTCCTCGTATCACCAAAATCACCCTGAACATGGGTGTGGGTGAAGCGATCGGTGACAAGAAGGTCATCGAAAATGCCGTAGCTGACCTGGAAAAAATTGCCGGTCAAAAAGCGGTTGTTACCAAGGCGCGTAAATCCGTTGCAGGCTTCAAAGTACGTGAAGGCTGGCCGATTGGTGTCAAGGTAACCCTGCGCAAAGAGCGCATGTACGAATTCCTGGAGCGTCTGGTTGACATCGCTCTGCCTCGTGTCCGTGACTTCCGTGGCTTGAGCTCTAAGTCTTTCGACGGCCGTGGCAACTACAGCATGGGTGTTAAAGAGCAGATTATCTTCCCGGAAATCGATTACGACAAGATCGACACTCTGCGTGGTCTGGACATTACCCTGACTACCACTGCGAAGAGTGATGAGGAAGGCCGTGCTCTGCTGAAGGCCTTCAACTTCCCTTTCCGTAACTGAACGATAGGTACGAGCTCTTATGGCAAAAGTATCCATGAAGCAGCGGGAGTTGAAGCGTCAGCAAACCGTTGCCAAATATGCTGAAAAGCGCGCGCAGCTGAAAGCTATCATCAATAATCCTAACAGCACTGAAGATGAGCGTTGGGATGCCCAGGTTGCCCTGCAAAAGCAGCCTCGTGACGCCAGCAAGGCCCGTCAGCGTAACCGTTGTCGTGTAACTGGTCGTCCTCACGGTTACTTCCGCAAGTTCGGCCTGAGCCGGATCAAACTGCGTGAAGCCGCCATGCGTGGTGATATTCCAGGTCTGGTTAAGGCCAGCTGGTAAGCGCGCGACACATCTTCGGGAGATATTAAAGAATGAGTATGCAGGACCCGTTAGCAGATATGCTAACTCGTATCCGTAATGCCCAAATGGCAGAGCACGCCTCTGTCAGCATGCCTACATCCAAGATCAAGGTTGCTGTAGCCAAGGTTCTGAAGGATGAAGGTTTTATCGCTGACTACCGTGTAGAAGGTGAAGCCAAGGTTGATCTGATCGTTGATCTGAAATACTTTGAAGGCAAGCCTGTTATTGAAAGCCTGAAGCGCGAAAGCCGTCCAGGCCTGCGTAACTACGCTGGTAAGGAAGCGCTGCCTAAGGTAAACGGCGGTCTCGGTATCGCTATTGTATCCACCAACAAGGGTGTTATGACTGACCGTGCTGCCCGCGCAGCCGGTGTTGGTGGTGAAGTTCTGTGCACCGTATTCTAAGGGAGGGGTAAAATGTCTCGAGTAGCCAAAAGCCCTGTTGCCATCCCTGGCGGTGTAGAGGTTAAGCTGAGCGGCCAGGATATCGCTGTTAAAGGCGCTAAAGGTCAGCTGGAACTGACAGTTCATCAGAACGTTGAAGTAAGCCAGGAAGATAATATCCTGACTTTCGCTCCACGTGACGGTGCCAAGCACTCCCGTGCACTGGCTGGTACCACCCGCGCCCTGATCAATAACATGGTTCTCGGCGTGACCAAGGGCTTCGAAAAGAAGCTGCAGCTGGTTGGTGTCGGTTATCGTGCCCAGGCCAAGGGCAAGACCCTGAACCTGACTCTTGGTTTCTCACACCCGGTCAACTATGAGCTGCCTGAAGGTGTGACTGCGGAAACTCCTAGTCAGACTGAGATCCTGATCAAAGGGGTCGATAAGCAGCTGGTAGGCCAGGTTGCTGCGGAAATTCGCGAATTCCGTCGCCCAGAGCCTTATAAGGGCAAGGGTGTTCGCTATGCTGACGAACATGTTCGTCGCAAAGAAGCCAAGAAGAAGTAAGGTAGGGTGAGATCATGATGGATAAGAAATCTGCTCGCCTGCGCCGTGCCCGCCGTGCACGGATGAAGATGCGTGAATTGGGTGCTAATCGTTTGAGCATCCACCGTACGCCTCGTCACATCTACGCGCAGGTTATTGCCCCTGAGGGTGATAAAGTGCTGGCTGCTGCCTCCACTGTAGAGAAAGAACTGCGCGGTGATGCTACCGGCAATGTAGACGCTGCTGTGAAAGTGGGTGCTCTGATTGCTGAGCGCGCCAAGGCTGCAGGTATTGCCAAAGTGGCATTTGACCGCTCTGGTTACAAATATCACGGTCGTGTTAAGGCGCTCGCCGACGCAGCCCGTGAAGCCGGTCTGGAATTCTGAGGGTAGGCGTCATGGCGAAAGAAGAGCGTAAGAACGACGAAGGCTTGATTGAGAAGCTGGTTCAGGTTAACCGTGTGGCCAAAGTGGTCAAGGGTGGCCGGATCTTTGGCTTCACTGCACTGACTGTAGTGGGTGACGGCAAGGGCAAGGTTGGCTTTGGTCGCGGTAAGGCCCGTGAAGTGCCAATCGCTATCCAGAAAGCAATGGAATCCGCTCGTCGTAACATGATCAATGTTGATCTGAACGGCGACACTCTGCAGTACCCTGTAAAAGCTCGTCATGGAGCTTCCAAGGTATACATGCAGCCTGCATCCGAAGGTACTGGTGTTATCGCCGGTGGTGCGATGCGTGCGGTACTGGAAGTGGCTGGTGTGCACAACGTGTTGGCCAAGTGCTACGGTTCCACCAACCCGGTGAACGTGGTTCAGGCTACTTTCAAGGGATTGCGCGACATGCGTTCTCCTGAAGACATTGCTGCCAAGCGTGGCAAGTCCGTTGAAGATATCCTGGGGTAAGTCATGGCTGAGAAGATGATCAAAGTGACGCTCGTAAAGAGCACCAACGGTCGCCTCGAAAGCCACAAGGCTTGCGTCCGTGGCCTGGGTCTGCGCCGCATTAATCACACTGTTGAAGTGGAAGACACTCCATCAGTTCGCGGTATGATCAACAAGGTATCTTACCTGGTGCGGGTCGAAGGAGAATAACATGCGTCTGAATACTCTGAGTCCGGCTGAAGGTAGCCGTAAAGAGCGCAAGCGCGTTGGTCGTGGCATTGGTTCCGGCCTGGGTAAGACTGGTGGTCGCGGCCACAAGGGTCAGAAGTCCCGCTCCGGCGGCGGCGTGAAGCCAGGTTTCGAAGGCGGTCAGCAGCCACTGCAGCGTCGTCTGCCAAAATATGGCTTTACTTCCCGTAAAGCCAGCCAGACTGCAGAAATTCGTCTGCACGAACTGGCCAAGGTTGAAGCGGATGTGATTGATCTGGCTGCGCTGAAAGCGGCAGACCTGATCAATGGTGGCATCCTGCGTGCTAAAGTGGTACTGTCCGGCGAATTGACCAAGGCCGTGACCGTTAAAGGTCTGGCTGTCACCAAAGGCGCTCGTACTGCGATCGAAGCTGCCGGTGGTAAGATCGAGGACTAAATGGCTAAGACACTACCTGTTGGGAATCAAGGCGGACTGAGCGAGCTGTGGTCTCGCGTCAGATTCGTGTTTCTGGCGATCCTGGTATACAGGATTGGCGCGCATATACCTGTGCCGGGCATCAATCCTGATGCCCTGGCCCGGATGTTTCAGCAAAATGAAGGGACCATTCTAGGGTTGTTCAACATGTTTTCCGGTGGTGCACTGGAACGCATGTCGGTACTGGCCCTGGGTATCATGCCCTACATTTCGGCATCCATTATCATCCAGTTGATGACAGTGGTTAGCCCCCAGCTGGAGCAACTCAAGAAAGAGGGTGAATCCGGGCGCCGTAAAATAAGCCAGTACACCCGCTACCTGACTGTAGCTCTCGCGTTTGTCCAGGGACTTGGCATGACCGTTGGTCTTGCCAACCAGGGCGTAGCATTTACTACTGACATTAGCTTCTACGTAGTGGCTGTTGTAACGTTTGTCACAGGCGCTGTCTTTATGATGTGGCTGGGCGAACAGGTAACTGAGCGAGGCATCGGTAACGGGATTTCGATTCTTATCTTTTCAGGTATTGTCGCCGGTCTTCCGAATGCGATAGGGCGGTCCTTTGAGTCCGCCCGCCAAGGGGATATCAATATCCTGGCGCTGCTGGCTGTTGCTTTGCTGGCCGTTGCGGTTATCGCATTTGTGGTCTTTATCGAACGGGGTCAGCGTCGTATCACCGTTAACTACGCCAAGCGTCAGCAAGGTCGTAAGGTGTTTGCGGCGCAGAGTAGCCATCTGCCCCTGAAAGTGAATATGGCGGGTGTTATTCCGGCTATATTTGCTTCCAGCCTTCTGCTGTTCCCGGCATCTATTGCCCAGTGGTTCGGTCAGGGGGAAGGGTTGGAATGGTTACAGGATATCGCTATGGCGATGGGTCCTGGTCAGCCATTGAACATCATTCTGTTCTCGGCGGGTATCATCTTTTTCTGCTTCTTCTATACTGCACTGGTTTTCAACCCGAAAGACGTTGCAGACAATCTGAAGAAGTCCGGTGCATTTATTCCTGGCATTCGCCCAGGGGAACAATCTGCACGGTATATTGATGGTGTCCTGACTCGACTGACCATGTTCGGTGCCATTTATATGACGGCAGTCTGTCTGTTGCCTCAGTTCCTGGTGGTTTCGGCCAATGTGCCATTCTACCTTGGTGGTACCAGTTTGCTGATCGTGGTGGTTGTAGTGATGGATACCATGGCCCAGGTTCAGTCGCACCTGATGTCCCATCAGTACGAGTCGCTGCTGAAGAAATCCAATCTTAAGGGCTATGGCTCAGGCGGCCTGATCCGCTAGGCCGGTTCTGCAACGGTTGTGGAGTGAATAATGAAAGTACGTGCATCGGTTAAGAAAATCTGCCGTAACTGCAAGATTATCAAGCGCAATGGCACTGTTCGTGTAATTTGCGTTGAGCCTCGTCACAAGCAGCGTCAGGGCTAATTCTGCCGGTTGCCTTCGGGTTTCCGCATAAAGAATACGCTCTGTCTAAAGTGACTTTAGGCAAACACAACCGCTCATGAGTATCATGAGCGGTTGTGTTTTATCGAATAGGGGATTAAAATTTCCGCCTTTCGACCTGTTTATCTGTCTAGTGTCTTTATGGTTTCTTAACCTGAAGGCTAGCAGGCGAAGAAAAACAGCCATGAGGAAGTTGACTCGGGCTGGTAAAATAGCCCTGCATTCATCATGGTGCCGTGTATCAGTTCCTTTTATCAGCAATGATAAAACTGCTTTGACACGGTAAATGTAATAACGGAGACGATTGAATGGCCCGTATTGCTGGCGTCAACATTCCGGATAACAAACACGCCGTTATCTCGTTGACCTACATTTTTGGCATCGGCAAGACTACAGCGGCTCAGCTGTGTGCTACCACTGGAGTTAACCCGGCTGCCAAAGTATCTGATCTTTCCGAAGAGCAGTTAGAGTCCCTGCGTGGTGAAGTTGCAAAGCTTGACACCGAAGGTGATCTGCGTCGTGAGATCAGCATGAATATCAAGCGCCTGATGGATCTGGGTTGCTACCGTGGTATCCGCCACCGTCGCAGTCTGCCAGTTCGTGGTCAGCGCTCTAAAACAAATGCGCGTACTCGTAAGGGTCCTCGCAAACCAATTCGTAAGTAAGAATGAGTACATCCATTGATCCCCACAAGGGTTCCTCAATGGGTCGCTTCATTCTCTTGATACAGGATTTGTTCTAATATGGCAAAGCCAGGTACTCGTTCACGTAAAAAGGTGAAAAAGACAGTTGTGGATGGCATCGCCCATATCCACGCTTCTTTTAACAATACTATCGTGACCATTACCGACCGCCAGGGTAATGCACTGTCTTGGGCTACAGCCGGTGGTTCCGGTTTCCGTGGTTCCCGTAAAAGCACTCCCTTTGCTGCCCAGGTTGCAGCCGAGCGTGCTGGACGTGCTGCCGCTGAATACGGTCTGAAGAATCTGGACGTCTGCGTTAAAGGACCTGGGCCAGGCCGTGAATCCGCTGTACGCGCTCTGAACGCCTGTGGGTACAAGATCACTAACATCAACGATGTTACCCCGATCCCCCACAATGGTTGTCGTCCGCCCAAGAAGCGTCGTGTATAAGCAGGAGACGGTAATAAATGGCTAGATATATCGGTCCAAAGTGCAAGCTGTCTCGTCGAGAAGGCACTGATCTCTTTCTGAAGAGTGGTGTTCGTCCCCTCGAGTCCAAGTGCAAGGCAGAAATTGCTCCTGGCCAGCATGGCCAGCGTCGTGGTCGTCTTTCTGACTATGGCGTACAGCTTCGTGAAAAGCAGAAGGTTCGTCGCATCTACGGCGTACTGGAAAAGCAGTTCCGTAACTATTACAAGGCAGCTGATCGCAAAAAAGGGGCTACAGGTTCAAACCTGTTGCAACTTCTTGAGTCTCGCCTTGATAATGTAATTTATCGCATGGGGTTCGGCTCTACCCGTGCTGAAGCACGTCAGCTGGTCAGCCACAAAGCTGTCCTGGTGAATGGTAAGGTCGTAAACATCCCGTCTTATCAGGTTGCCCCTGGTGACGTAGTTGCCATTCGTGAGAAGGCAAAAAACCAGCTGCGTATCAATGCAGCCCTTGAAATTGCAGCTCAGCGTGGATTCTCCACCTGGGTTGAAGTAGACGCTACCAAAAAGGAAGGTGTCTTCAAGGCGCTGCCCGAGCGGAGTGACCTGGCAGCAGACATCAACGAGAACTTGATTGTCGAGCTGTACTCCAAGTAAGGGAAACAGTTAGGTGGGGTGTAACATCCATGCAGAATTCGGTAACTGAATTTTTAACTCCCAGGCATATCGATGTCGAGGAAATCAGCCTGACACGAGCGAAGGTGACCCTGGAGCCACTGGAGCGTGGCTTTGGGCATACCTTGGGTAACGCCCTGCGTCGTATCCTCTTGTCCTCTATGGCCGGTTGTGCCGTTATTGAGGCAGAGATCGACGGTGTGCAGCATGAATACAGTGCCATTGAAGGTGTTCAGGAAGATGTCATCGATATCCTCCTGAACCTGAAGGGTCTGGCTATCCAGATGGCTGGCCGTGACCAGACAACCCTGACCCTGACCAAGAAGGGTCCGGGTGTTGTAACAGCTGCAGATATTCAGCTGGATCACGATGTTGAAATCGTGAACCCTGATCATGTCATTGCTCACCTGAATGATAAGGGCGAGCTGAACATGAAGCTGAAGGTTGCTCGTGGCCGTGGTTATGAGGCTGCCGGCAGTCGTCGTCAGGATGAAGAAGAGACTCGTGCTATTGGCCGTCTTCAGCTGGATGCCACCTATAGCCCTGTGTACCGTGTCTCCTATGTCGTCGAAAGTGCTCGTGTCGAACAGCGCACAGACCTCGACAAGCTGGTTATTGATCTGGAAACCAATGGTACTCTGGATCCTGATGAGGCTATCCGTCGTGCTGCAACTATCCTGCAGCAACAGCTGGCGGTCTTTGTTGACCTTGAAGGTGAAGTTGAACCTGAGCCTGTCAAGGAAGAGGACGAAGTCGATCCGATCCTGCTGCGCCCGGTTGATGACCTCGAACTCACTGTTCGTAGTGCAAACTGCCTGAAGGCAGAAAACATTTACTACATCGGTGATTTAATCCAGCGTACTGAGGTTGAACTGCTGAAGACTCCAAACCTGGGTAAGAAGTCCCTGACTGAGATCAAGGACGTTCTGGCATCTCGTGGTTTGAGTCTGGGTATGCGTTTGGATAACTGGCCACCTGCCAGTTTGAAGAGCGACGATAAGGTTTCTGCTTAAATTGCTTGAATCTCCGCCCGACTTCGGGTGGGGGTTCTGGTCGAATATAGGAAGTTTGTGCCATGCGTCATCGTAAGAGTGGCCGCAAGCTCAACCGGAACAGTTCTCATCGCAAGGCGATGTTCAAGAACATGACTGCTTCCCTGGTTGAGCATGAACTGATCAAGACAACACTGCCGAAGGCAAAAGAACTTCGCCGTGTTGCTGAACCTCTGATCACCCTGGCGAAGGAAGACAGCGTTGCCAACCGCAGGCTGGCATTTGATCGTCTCCGTAACAAGGCTACCGTAGGTAAGCTGTTCTCTGAGCTGGGACCACGTTTCAAAGATCGCCCTGGTGGTTATATCCGCATTCTGAAGTGTGGCTACCGTCAAGGCGACAATGCTCCAATGGCTTATGTGGAGCTGGTTGATCGTGCTGTAGAAGCTACAGAAGTTGAAGAGACTGCATAAGCTATCTCTTCTAAAAAAACCGGGCTTATTGGCCCGGTTTTTTTTATTTTAAATATACTTCATTAGGGGCTGTTGACGTTTGCTCGTGCGCTCAGCCAAAACCAGCGGTTTCGTGGCTAAACGCAGTAGCGCAGGAATAACCTAAAGGTCACGCGTACTCGCGTCTTTCAAGCTACTGCAACGACGGCACGGAATCGCTGGTTTTGGCCCTTCGGGTGGTTCGTAAAGCGGCTTTCCGACTGCGTTGGACTGGCTTGACATAGAACAACTATGCCTGCACCAGTCCTCCCTGCGGAAAACCGCTTTACGAGCCACTGAGTTCACGATCAAACGTCAACAGCCCCTAAAGCTTTGGTTATACTGGATAGATATAAAATAGTAATAAAAATTCTCATGGAGCCAGTATGTCAAAAGTTAGGCCTTCCTCAAATAAGGCTGAAATGCCTAATCTGGAGTCCTTGAAAGAAACGAAGGAAAGTAAGGCCTCTGCAAGCTACGGTAATCGTCGTGTCACGCGTTATGATGATATTAAACGGCTTACTGGTTCATTTTTTAATAAAGCTTCCGTAAAAAAGATGCTTGCAAAGTATTTTATGAAGGGGGTGGATCAAGCAAAGAGCTTTTTTCAGGTAGAAAAAAATACTGTGACCACTAAGTGGGAAAAAGAGTTGATAACCCAGCTTGGGCTTGAGCAGAAACAGGTTGATGCCCCTGAGTTTCCTGTTTTTGCACAAAGGGTTAAAGATATAAAGGACTTAAAAAAGAGACAAACTGTGCTTTATGAGAAGTTATCTTCCCTTCCAGAGTCGAAAAAAAGTGAACAACAAAGAAGGAAACTCGGCTTTCAGCTGCAGGGTGTAGAATCTTCTTTGAAAGCAGATTTGCAAGCAATAGATTTATTTGTGGCTCCGTTTAAAAAACAATGTGGTCAAGAGACCCAAGAACAGATTGATTTATTGGTGAAAGAGTTGCAAGGCGCTGAGTCAATGGATGCTATGGAAGAGCCGGGCAGTAAAAAGCGTTTTCTCCAGCCGGAAAAAAAAGTTGTGACTACTGAATGGGAAAAAGAGTTGATGACGCAGCTGGGACTTGATCAGAAAGAAGTTGTTGATACTTCTGCATTTCATCTCTTTGCACAAAATGTTAAGGATATTCAGAATCAGAAAAGGGAGAGAGGTGTTCTTTATGAGAAGTTATCTTCCCTCCTAGAGTCGAAAAAGCATGAACAGCAACTGAAAAAACTCAATGATCGGCTGCTGCTGTTAGAGTCTTCTCTGGAGGCAAATGTGAGAGGGATAGATAGCTCTGTGGCTTTTTTAAAAGAGGAGTGTGACCCAGAAACTAAAGAACAGATTGACGTGTTTCTGCAAGGGTTAAAGGGTTCTGAGTCAACAGAGTTATGAGAACCTGCCTGGAAGGAATTCATTGACCAGTAAGGATAGAAAGATGATGCTCCCGCCAAGGGCTAACCGCTGAAGGTCTGTATCACGGTTCCAAATCAGAATATTCACAAGCAGCCCAGCCGGAATCAGGGCGTTATTCATGATAGCAAGCACGCCGGGATTAACCTTGCAGGCGCCAAGGTTCCAGAGGAAGTAGCCTAGTCCAGAGGCAATCATGCCCAACCATATTAAAATGCTCCACTGAACAGAAGTGGTGGGCAGATGGTTGAGGTCAGCCATTAGCAGGCAGGCAATGGCAGCAACTATCAGGGCTCCAAGATAAAACCAGCCAAAAATATGGTGCTGGGGCAGTTTGAGTTGTTCTTTTTCCATGACCACTTTATAACCCACCTGTCCAAGAGCCATGCAGATGTTTGCTCCCTGAACAATCAAGAACCCTTTAAAGAAGCCTTCGTTAACCCCACTAAACTGGATAACTATTGCTCCAAGTACTGCCAATGCTGCGCTTAGCAAATACCAGGGAGAAAAATTATGATTCAGGAGGTCATAGATCAGGGTAATGTAAATGGGAGTAAATACAGTGAATAACAGGACTTCGGGAACACTCAAAAATAAAAATGACTGGTAATAAAATAAATACATCAGACCCAGCTGTGTAGCACCGATAGCCATCAGTTTTATGGCCAGTTTGGGGGTGATGCCCTTTAAGCGAATAAAGGGTAAAAAAATCAGGGATGCCAGGGCTATCCGACTAAAAACAGATATATAGGGGTCAACCTGTCCTGATAAGTAAACGCCGATAAGGCTAAAGGAAAAAGACCAAAGTAAGGTTACACCGATAAGATATATCAAGGGCTTCACCAGTTAATAGGTTGAGTTTTAAAAAAAGGGCATCATTTTGAAAGTACTGGAAAGATTTTGGCAAGGGCTGAAGGCAATTAAATTTTTCAGGTATGTCTCATCGCCGGGAAAACTGTCACAAAGTGGCTGGCGTGGAGAGGGAAAAGGCGAGATTGATACAGAACCATCGGGCTTAAATCATTTTTATATGACAGAAAAAGGCATTTTCATTTTGGCAGATGGAAAAAAACTGGATATGTGTAATGAGTGGTTATGGTGTCGCAATGAGGAATCCATAACACTCTACCATACCCGCAGAGGCAGAGATAATCCTGTTCAGCTATTTGAATTGATTGAAGCCCCTGAGTTTCCTGGGGTGATAGTATCCCGACCTCATTTTTGTGGAGATGATATCTATAATGCTACTGTTGTCGTCCGGGAGGATGGGGTTGATATAAGCTGGTCTATTAAAGGCCCCAGGAAAGATGAACATCTGTCCTATGCCTATACAAAATAGATAATAGGGCGGTTATGTCAATCGCACTTTCTAAAGCCCACCTATTGTGCTGGCTATCTGAGCGGGGTCAGAAAGTTTGTTGGCCTGAGTTCGATTGAAGTATGAAGCTGTAATACCTGTGCGTGGAAGACTTACCTCAGCCTGTTTCATCTCCCTTCATTTTATTTTTAAAGAAAATTGCTATGGAAACACAAAGGCACGGAGCAAAGAAAAACATTTTTCCTCTGTGCCATCGTGTTTCTGGTCAAAACTTTTATGCCTGAGAGTTAATGATAACCTCTTCACCAAACTGGCCATTTTTAGGCAGTGGGTAGTAAGAGGAGTTCACTGCTCTCATAATACGGATCGCCCGGGCACCAACAGCCTGTGCTGAGGTGATATCGCCATCGGCATCACCATAGAAGACTTTGATATTACGCTTTTTCAGATTGTCCGTTTTGTTAAAGTTGTTGGCTTTGTCCGCAAAAACAACCGGCTGCATGTTTTTAATATCAAATGCTTTCTGGATGATTTCAGTCACCTTTTCACCCTTGGTATAAGGGCGTGCAGTGACGAAGTAAATGGTATCTCCCCGTTCCTGATGCATTTTAATCAGTTCTTTAGCGACGCGCTTGGGGATACTGAACTCATCCCAGCCGGTATTCATTTTTGCCCAGAATTCAGTATTTTCCAGGTAGTCGTTGTTGTCAGGAGAAAACTCGGTCTTGCCTCTGACAAACCCTGGGGATGAATAAAGAACGGTGTCATCAATGTCAAAGCCTACAGCCATTGGCGGTACGTCTTTAAGACTTTCACGAATGCTGTCCACAGAAACCCAATGAACCGCTGCCCTTTGCATAACTTCAGCAGAAGTAACACCAGTCTGGGTGGAGGAGGCTTGGGTGCTGGCAATGGTGAATGGGCTAACCAGAGCAAAAGAAAGGGCTAAAGAGCTTATCAGTGCTTTTTTCATAATAAACACATCATTGGAATGAGTTTGAAGTGCGGGGGATGATAGCGTTGTGAAAAAGTGTTGCTATAAGTAATAAACGATTAATTTATGGGAGAATAATAACGTACTATTACTTATTGGTTGAAAAGGGTTATTGACGATACTGCTGCCTTTAAAGTTATGAGAATGATGCCAATGACCCAGTTGTTTTTTATTTCCCTTACCACAGGGATACTCTCTGGTGTATGGGCCTGGATGGCAGATAGTTTGCAGTTGCTGACCTGGGCAGGATTTTTAGGTTGCACCGGTTATTTTGCTACCCAGGGTGATATAAAAGCATTACTGGGAAATATGGTGACTAACTTAACAGGGGTTGGTTGG
This sequence comes from Endozoicomonas sp. Mp262, assembly GCF_025643335.1. Classification (NCBI taxonomy): domain Bacteria; kingdom Pseudomonadati; phylum Pseudomonadota; class Gammaproteobacteria; order Oceanospirillales; family Endozoicomonadaceae; genus Endozoicomonas; species Endozoicomonas sp. Mp262. Next base: position 1,650,854 of record NZ_CP092489.1, read on the forward strand.
GCCATGGTTATGATAAGTGGCTCTGCGTTACTGGATAGCTCTCTGGCAGGTTATCTGATTGTGGCCTTAGTATCTTTCCTGATGTGCATACAGGCAAAACAACGTTGGTTAGCTTATATTCCCGGTACTTTTGTAGGTGCCTGTGCAACCTTTGCTGCCAATGGAGACTGGAAGACGGTTTCTCTGTCTTTACTGGTAGGAGCCACAATGGGCTTTGCTATGAAACAGTCTGGTCTATGGGTTTATAACAGATACTCGGCAGCGCTATAGATCAAGTCCACTTTTCATCGGCAGGTTTACAATCAGCAGCGCGCCCCCTTCGCTGCTATTCTCAACGCCTATGGTGCCACCGTGGGCTTCGATGATTTCTTTACAGATTGCCAGTCCCATTCCGGTACTGACATCATCATTAACAGCCTTTGATTGCTGTACGTACTGGTTAAAAACACTATCCAGCTCGGTTTCCGGAATACCGGGACCCTGATCATGAAATGTACAGCTAATCCATTCGTCATCCCTGTCATCATAGTAACGCCGAAACCCTATCTTTATTTCTCCCCTTTCCGGTGAAAAACGGATGGCATTGTCCATGATGTTAATAAACACCCGGCGAATTTTATCCCTGTCGCAGGTGACTATGAGCTGCCTGGTCATAAATTCTTTGGTGATTTTCAGGGATTTTTCAGAAAGCGCCTGCTGCAAAGGCCGCTCAACCTCCCGAATCAATCCGCCGAGGTCTGTCTCTTCTGGACTATAGTTAGCGATTCCCGCTTTCAGTCGGGATAAATCCATCAGGTCATTCAATATTTCAAGGAGATGATGACCATTACCGCGGATAGCCTGGAAGGACTCTGTATTCCCAATATCAACGCCAGGCGCCACTGTTTTCATAAATTCATCCATTGCTACCTTCATTTTTTGGGCAACATCGGCTAAAAAGCGGGTCTTGAGCTGATTGGACTTTTCCAGTGTATGCTTTTCAGCCACTTGCATTTCAAGGACTAAATTAGTGGCTCTTAGCTGTTTTTTCTTCTCCTGTAGCAATTCACTGGATTGTTGATAAGCGTTTAAAAGCCCATCAACATGATCAATTATTTGTTTCAGTCCGCCACTGCCTTTGGAGCTTGGGCTATCATGATCAGATGAAGCTAGCTTGGACTGGAGTTGCCGCAAAGGCTTAATGATTCGGTTTTTCAAAAACAGCATAATAGCCGTGGTTATCAGAAGAGATATGGCTAAGGCAATGCCAAAGACGGGGATAAGATTTCGCAGGGCCTGGTCATGCAATCCCTTTTTTTCCAAAAGGGCAACCACATGGTAGGCGCCTCCCAAATCCCTGCGTTCCCAGTAAATCCAATGTAAATTATCATCTTTTGGTTGAATGAGAATACCGTCCCATCTTTCAGGAAAGGTCTGTTCCTCTCCCAAAACCCCCGCCTGATCGCCATCCTTGTTATAGAATGCCAGCCCATGAATAGGTTCAGGAAGTTCTGAGATATGTTCGGGCACACTAAAGTTGCCGGACTGGAGAGTTATCATTCCCTGAACCACTTTCAGCCCATCTCTTTCCACATGCTGAAGCTGGCTTTTCTTATACTGGTGATAGACCGGGAGCAGGATCACCGCCTCAATAGCGAAAACCATTGAAAAAACACTAACCATCAGGCGGGTGTAAAGCCCTCCTTTCCAAAAAGGCAGGTTTGGTTTTGGCGGCAAAGTCCTATTTTCACTGCTACTCTGTGAGATCTTAAGCTCATCCATGAGCATCACTAATTCCGTCAATTTTTTGTTGAATTGGGTAGACTGCTTCTACATAAAGATGACCTGACTGTGAAATAACAGGCTGTCATCAGGAAAGGCTTCTCCATAATGAAAAAGTATAGAATGTTATTTCAACACTCAGGAAATTACCTTCCCCACTATTTTTCGTCGGGGTCTGTCTAATGTCACGGTTAGCTACGGTTAATACCCTGGCGCAGTCCGGTTTGAGTGCCCCTGATGTCTCTGTGGAAGTCCATTTATCGGCCGGGTTGCCTGCCCTTAATATTGTGGGACTGCCAGAAGCGGCTGTCAGGGAAAGCAAGGATCGGGTAAGAAGTGCATTGATAAACAGCGGATTTGATTTTCCAACCAGCAGAATCACCGTTAATCTGGCTCCAGCAGATTTGCCAAAAGAAGGAGGACGCTTTGACCTGCCCATTGCCCTGGGGATTCTGGCAGCCTCTGGTCAGCTCGCTTCAGAGGCATTAACCCATAGAGCTTTTGTGGGGGAGCTGGCATTATCCGGGAAATTGCGAGCTATTAAAGCGGTGCTTCCAGTTGCCATCGCCTGTGGTCAACAGAAAATGGAGCTGATAATCCCTGAAGAGAGCGCGAAAATAGCTGCTCTGGCCAGCCAGACCCGCATTATAGCGGCTAATGATTTACAGGGTGTCTGTGCCTATTTGAGCGGTAACCAGATCCTCTCTCCCCTGGAAGGAACGCACCACTGTAAAACGCCCCATAACTACCCGGATCTCTCTGACGTCAAAGGGCAGTCCCAGGCTAAACGGGCTTTAATTACAGCGGCGGCAGGAGGGCACCACATTCTGCTTTTTGGTCCGCCTGGCACCGGTAAAACCATGCTGGCCTCCAGGCTACCTGGCATCCTTCCCTTACTGGAAGAACGTGAAGCCCTTGAGGTTGCCTCCATTCACTCACTGGTATCAAGCAATAATTCCCTAAACTGGGGCCAAAGGCCCTTTCGTACCCCTCACCATTCTTCATCTCCGGTATCCCTGGTGGGCGGTGGCAGTAACCCCAAGCCGGGTGAGGTCTCTTTTGCGCACAACGGTGTTCTTTTTCTTGATGAAATGCCTGAGTTCCAAAGGCAGGCCCTGGAAATGCTGAGGGAGCCTCTGGAAAATGGAGAGGTTGTAATAACCCGGGCCAAATCCCAGCAACGTTATCCCGCATCCTTTCAGCTGGTTGCAGCCATGAACCCGTGTCCCTGTGGTTACCTTGGTGATGGTCGCCGGGCCTGCCGCTGTACTCCGGACCAAATCAGTCGTTATCGCAACAAACTATCCGGCCCTTTTCTGGATCGGATTGACCTGCAAGTGGAAGTTGCCTCACAGAAAACCAGTCAGCTCCTGGATGACATCCCCCACCAACCGGAAGAAACCTCTGCCCATATCCAAAAGACAGTTTCCCTGGCCAGAAACCATCAGCTCAAACGGCAAGGGAAACCCAATGCCTGGCTAACGGGGCAGGAGCTTCATAAACATTGCCAGCTGGGTCAGCCTGAACGGCAGTTTATTCAGGATATATCGGATAAGTTTGCTTATTCCGGGCGCGCTATTCACCGGATTCTCAGGGTTTCCAGAACCCTGGCAGACCTTGACCCGTCACCCCGGGTTCAAAAAAAACATCTGGCGGAAGCGGTTCATTACCGGCGGTTTGATCGGTGACTGGCAACCGTTCCCTATGATTATCCTCCAGCGCTCTTTACCTGCTTCCTGACTCCTTCATGGGTGGGCTTCATTCCTTTTTCTCCGGGCTGCCAGCCTTCCGGTGTTACCAGTTCGCGGTTTTCTTCAACAAATTTCAATGCCGCAGCCTTCCTTAGTAACTCATCAATATCTCGCCCAATATTGATTGATTGCACATCGGCCACATAAATTTTGCCATCAAGACCGATCAGAAATGTTGCCCTTAAGGCAAGCTGATTGTTACCTTCGATTCCATAAGCCCTGATAATATTCCTCTGGGGGTCTGCCACCATGGTGAAGCCCACATTACCCAACCCCATGGGCGTGCCTGCCTTGCCTTTATCCGGTTTGGCAGGCATTAATCGCCAGGCCTGGTGAGAATGTTCCCGGTCTTTTTCCAGGGCGGCTTCATCCGCAGATAAAACCAGAACTTCATAGTTCAGTTTTTCAAATTCTCCCAGTTTCTTATTCAACTGGATCAATTCTGTGGGGCAGATAAAGGTGCAGTTTTTGGGATATGTCATCAGCATAACCCGCTTTTTGCCAATAATACGGGATAGTTTAAACCCTTTAATGACCTTCCCTGCTGGATGCGCTTTATCTGGCACCACCACATCCGCCTCAAAGTCTGGAGCCAATGTCCCAGGCAAAGGAATACCCGGTTGTTTTACCGGGACTTCACTGTTTGCAACGCTTGCTGCCAGAGATAGGAACCAGCCAAGCAGGCCATAAGAAAAAGACCAGACTTTCATAACCACTCCTTCATTAAACCCGATTCAGTAGACAAACATAGCGTATGATTGAAAGGGTGATTCTATTGACCCGGACATTTCCTAAAAATCCTTCGCAAGGGCATTTACTTAACTCCTAACTGTCTGGAAAATAAGCACACTTTTTCTGATGTAAGGTCAGGTGACTGCTTGTGGAAAAGCTTATTAAAGAGTTTATGATGTTGTGGTCCACCATTGATCCCGTGGGGACACTGGCACTATTCACCGGCCTGACTGCACGCCTGTCCAGGACTCAACGCCGTAAAACGGCACTTAAGGCGACTCTGTATGCTTTTTTAATTCTTCTTGCTGCCCTGATTCTTGGGCAGATGATTCTTAAGGCAATGTCTATCCAGCTGATCTCACTGCAACTGGCTGGCGGAGTCATTTTGTTTCTGTTCGGGCTTCAGATGATTTTTACCAACCCTGAGGAAGGCAGTGGTGAGCGGGAACCGGGGCATGATCTTGCGGTATTTCCCCTGGCGATTCCCTCTATTGCCAGCCCCGGTGCCATTATGGCGGTTATTGTACTCTCAGATAACCGCATCTATACCCTGCCAGAACAAACCATGACGGCTGCCGCCCTGATGCTGGTGCTGCTGATTACCTGTGGCTTTATGCTTATGGCTGACCGAATATTCCGGGTGATTGGTCATAATGGCTCAGCTATTATTATCCGGGTTATGGGAATGATCCTGGCGGCCCTGTCGGTGGAGCTGGTAATGACAGCTATTGGTGTTCAACGCTGGATGGGGTGATAATCTCCATTTACCAAATAGATAAAGATCCCGGTGCATAAACTCAATGACCGACAGGCCAAGGCCGTCAAATATATTGATACCCCACTGCTGGTGCTGGCAGGAGCAGGCAGTGGCAAAACCAGCGTTATTACCACAAAAATCGCTTATCTTATCCAGAAATGCGGGATCAAGGCCCGTAATATTGTTGCCGTGACCTTCACCAACAAGGCTGCCCGGGAAATGAAAGAACGGGTGGGTCGACTGGTAAAAGGGCGTGCCAGCCACGGGTTGACTGTTTCCACCTTCCATAACCTGGGCCTTAATATTATTCGCCGGGAATATCAGGCTTTGGGCTATAAGCCTGGCTTTTCCATCTTTGACGCCCAGGATGCCCAGGCCCTGATCAGTGAGCTGATGATGCGAGAGATGGGAGCTGAAGATGAAACCGTCGATCAGGTTCAGCATACCATTTCCAACTGGAAAAATGACCTGGTGTCGCCGAAGGAAGCACTGGAACGCGCCAGACAGCCCTGGGAAGTTACCGCTGCCAGAGTCTTTGAGCACTATAACCGGACATTAAAAGCCTATAATGCCGTGGATTTTGATGACCTGATTCTCCAGCCGGTGATGCTGTTCAAAAATCATCCGGCTATTCTGGAAAAATGGCAGAATAAAGTACACTACCTTTTGGTGGACGAATACCAGGATACTAACGGTGCCCAATATGATTTGGTCCGAATGCTGGTGGGTAGCCGTGGTAAAATTACGGTGGTGGGGGATGATGACCAGTCAATCTATGCCTGGCGGGGAGCCAAGCCAGAAAACCTGGCTCTGCTAAAAGAAGACTACCCCAGCCTTAAGGTTATCAAGCTGGAACAAAACTACCGCTCAACCAGCCGTATACTGAAGTCAGCCAATACACTGATTGCCAACAACCCCCATGTTTTTGACAAGTCGCTCTGGAGTGATCTCGGCATGGGGGATGAAATCCGGGTGATTCGTTGCCGTAATGATGAAATGGAATGCGAGCGTATTGCTACGGAAATTCTCACCCATAAGCTACGACTTGGCTCTAGCTACAAAGATTATGCCGTGCTTTATCGGGGCAACTTCCAGTCCCGGCTGCTGGAACTTAAGTTGCAGCATCATCAGATTCCCTACCATATCAATGGCGGTACCTCATTCTTTGCCCGGACAGAGGTTAAGGATATTATGGCCTACCTGCGATTGCTGGTTAACCCGGATGATGATAACGCCTTCCTGCGGATTGTTAATGTCCCCCGCCGGGAAATAGGCCCTTCAACACTGGAAAAGCTGGGCAATTATGCCAATCAGCGCCATATCAGTCTCTATCAGGCCTGTAATGAAATGGGTCTGGAAGAATCCCTGTCCCCACAGTATGTGGAAAAACTCCGACGGTTTACCCGTTGGATGGACCGGGTTTCCCGACTGGTTCAGACTGAAGATAACCCTATCCGTATTATTCGTGAAATGGTGGATGATAGTGGTTATGAAAACTGGCTTATGCAAAACAGCAGTACCCCGGTAGCGGCGGAAAAGCGTATGGCCAATGTCTGGTTCCTGGTTGATTCACTGCAGCAAACCATAGAGCGGGCCATGGAACCGGGTGAAGATCCCATGACCATTGAGGATGCCGTAGGACGACTGATTCTCAGGGATATGCTGGAGCGCCAGGAAGAGGAAGACGACGCTGATCGTGTGCAACTACTCACCCTGCATGCTTCCAAGGGACTGGAGTATCCCCACGTATTTATGATGGGTATGGAAGAAGATCTGTTGCCCCATCGAACCAGCATTGAAGAAGACAACATAGAAGAAGAGCGTCGGCTAACCTATGTGGGAATTACCCGCGCCAGAAAAACCCTGACATTAACGCTTGCCGGACAGCGAAAACAATTTGGTGAAGTGATTGATACCACCCCCAGCCGTTTCCTGGATGAGCTGCCCCAGGAAGATCTGGCCTATACCGGATTTGACGGAAACACCACCGTTGAGCAGAAAAAAATGGCGGGTAAAGTAGGGCTGGATGCACTTTATAAGTCTTTGGGTAGCTAAACCGCGCCCAGTTAGAGAGCCGCAATTTGATAGAGTTGTGATAGGCGCGTTTTAGTAATCGCTTCGCTTAATGAAAAAGTCAGGAATATCCGGTTTTCAAACGAGTTTTGGCTGAGCACACGAGCAAACGTCAACAGCCCCTAGTCGATTTGATGCCATTTTTCCCAGGCAGAGACGGCAGCTACAATCTCGCAGTTTCTGCCTGCTTCACTGCAGGGGGCTATTGACCATTGCCATTGTTGATCCGGGGCAGGCAACTGAAGGCCGTTCATCATATCTATCTGCTTATGGCACTTTCCTGAGCGATCCAGATAATGATGCTCTGTGTCTGTGATAAGACAGACATTACCAGTTAGCTGATTTAACTGCTCTAGATGGGCATTGATGATTTGTGAGCACCAGTCATCTATCAGCTGACCATCAATGCCTTTTTTTATTAGCCATTCACAGGGAATAAGCGGTAGCTGGGATAATAGGTTAACACTGGCGACAAAGTCAGCCTTTGCCAAAATCTCTGGTAGCCTGTTGCTTGGCTTGGGTAGTGGCTTTCCTGTTTCAATGTCTGCCAGCGCTTCTGCTGTTCCGGTTATATCGTGTTCCAGGCAAATGACATTGGGATATCGCTTTTTAACAGTCCTTAAATGTTTCGATAAGACAATGTCAACAATCACGACTTCGCTAAATCGTTTTGTCAGCGTTTCCAGAGGTATGTCAAATAGCAACCCTCCACCAAGAATGACTGCTTGATCACACCGTGGGCACTGATCGAGAGCTTGTAAAATAACCTTCCTGCTTTTTTCCTGATGGCTTTTCCAGTAAGGAGCTATTCGCCTGGCTCTGGCCTCGATGGCAATTAACTCCTTAAGATAGCCCAATTTACGGGCTGCGGGGCTACAAGGTGTCGTCCAATAGTGATAAAGCTCCTTAATCAAATCTTCACTCCATCCATGGATATTTTATAAATTAACTTTGATAATACCGGGTATCAGTGGCTATACCTGCCATGGGAATATCCCAGCTTTCTACAGGAATTCGAGTTACTTTTTGACATTCGTGTGCCAAACCGATCAGTGCGGGTTTGCTCAAGCCTTTTTCTTTTATAAACGCAAATGCCCGATCATAATAGCCTCCTCCCATGCCCAGGCGGCCACCCATTTCATCAAATCCCGTCAGCGGCATAAGCACCAGGTCAAGGTTTTCAGGCATACAGATATCAGCCTTGTTCAGGGCGGGTTCATAAATCCCATAGCGGTTCTGGACTAACGGTGTCTCAGGCCCATATTTTACAAAAAACATGTTGGTTGTATCTTGAGTGTCCAGCACGGGTAGGTAACAACACTTTCCCAAGGACCAGGCCTCCTGAACGACATCCGCCGGATCAATTTCGCCATCATTGGCAAGATAGGCGGCAATATGCCGGCTTTGTTGAAATTCAGGTAGTGCGTAAATTATTGTTGCCAGAGCGCTCTTTGCTGTTTGCTGTTCTATTGGCTCAAGAGATTGGCGCTTCTTTCTCAGTGCTGCTCTGAGTTCATTTCGGTTCATCTACTACTCCTATAGGCTTTAAATTATCTCTGGCAAAGCTATCAACATACCAAAACGCACCTGTTGTGATAATGCTCTTCCCTTCCCTCTGGTTATATTTCTAAACATTGCTAGGGGCTGTTGATGTTTTATCGCGTGCTCAGCCAAAGCCAGCGTTTTCGTGGCTAGGCGTAGCAGCGCAGGAATGCTCATGCCTTTCAAGCTGCTGCAACGACGGCACGGAAGCGCTGGCTTTGTGGCCCTCCGGGTGGTTCGTAAAGCGGCCTTCCGACTGCGTTAAACTGGCTTGACGTAGAATAACTACGCGCTGCACCAGTTCGCCTTGCGTAAGGCCGCTTTACGAACCACTGAGCTCGCGATCAAACATCAACAGCCCCTAGGGGCTGTTGACGTTTGATCGTTCAGCGCCTGAATTAACTTCGTTTTAATTGCCTTTCCCACACAAAAAAACCCCTTTATAAAAGGGGTTTATGTTATTTCTTTACCAAGTAGGTCTTAGGTGGACTCTAGAACGGAATATCATCATCAAAGTCATCAAAGCCTGCCGCCTGGGTCTGTGGCTGGGATTGCTGCTGAGGTTGTTGAGGGGCAGCAGCTGGTGCCTGTTGCTGACGCTGCATAGGCGCGGGAGCTGCCTGCTGCTGAGGGGCTGCCGCATACTGTTGACCAGGTTGCTGCTGATAGCCACCCATACCTCCTTCCTGGCGACCGTCCAGCATTTGCATCTGACCACTGAAGCTATCAACAACAATTTCTGTTGTGTAACGATCCTGGCCTTGCTGGTCCTGCCACTTACGGGTTTGCAGCTTGCCCTCCAGATAGACTTTGGAACCCTTGCGCAGGAACTGTTGGGCAATTTCCGCCAGCTTGCCAAAAATTACCACCCGGTGCCATTCCGTTTTTTCCTGGGTCTGTCCGGTATTACGGTCTTTCCAGGATTCGCTGGTTGCCACACTTAGATTAGCTACGGCACTGCCGTTCGGGGTGTAGCGCACATCCGGGTCATTACCCAGGTTACCAATCAGAATGACTTTATTTACACCACGAGCCATAGAATCTCTCCAATCAGACCGCCATCGTCAACGTTATCCATTTGACCATAGCCATAATAAATTTATCCATATTCCCCGGAATATGGCGTCAGAGTATCAAGCAGTTAACACTCACCAAAACGGCTTAAGGCAACCGTGTCCAGACACCGCTTGTCTACTTTCAGGTAGGCCGTTTTTCCCCCGGGCAGTACGGTAACTTCTTCAACACCGGGAATTACTGCCAGTAAATTCCCCAGGGTGTGGACATCATGGCTGCTGGCAGGATCCAGCACCAATACCATACTGCTAACATAGGGCGGATGCTTCATGGTAACAGACAATAGCAACCAGATGGCAGTCGGGATTGTACAAGTAAGCAGCAGTCCACTGATGCCCCAGTGCTCAAGGGTCCACCCTCCCAAGGTGCCGCCCAGTGCCGCTCCCAGGAACTGGCTGGTAGAGAACATGCCCATTGCAGTGCCACGGGTACCCACTGTTGACAGTTTGCTAACCAGTGAAGGTAGACAGGCTTCCAAAAAGTTAAATGCCACAAAAAACAGCAACAACCCCAATAGTAAGTTCCTGGCGGATGCCTGGCCGGCCATCAGAGCAATAACAGCTGCAATAATGATAGCGACAGCAAGCACATAACACTGTTTCAGGAGCCGCAACCGTTCACTGATCACGATAAAGGGAATAATAGTTATAAATGACAGGCCCATAATGGCTAGATAGATCCAGCCATGGTTTGATCGGGCATATCCTGCAACATCCTCCAGGGCAGGCGGGATAAAAACAAACAGTGCCATCAGGACAAAATGAAGGGCAAAGACACCTAAAAAGTGCCTCACCAGCTGAGGATTAGTAACAACAGCCCTGATATCACTTCGCTTAACGGAACTATGCAAGTCTTTGCTGGAAACCAGAGGGGAAGGCACTATCAACAGAACCACCAGAATTGCCGCCAGAGCCATTAATGCATTGCTAATAAAGAGTCCGGAAAGTCCCCACCAACTGCCTATAACAGGCCCAATGACCATGGCCAGACAAAATGAAAGGCCAATGCCCATACCCACCATAGCCATGGCTCGGGTACGATACTGATCCCTTGTTAAATCCGCTATCAAGGCAATAATAGCCCCCGCAATGGCACCACACCCCTGAAGAACCCGCCCAAAGATAACCCCCTGAATAGTGTCTGCATTAGCAGCAACAAGGCTACCAATAAGAAATATCACTAATCCCCCAACGATCACCGGTTTTCTGCCAATCCGGTCAGATAGCCAGCCAAAAGGCACCTGTAACAGCGCCTGTGTAAAACCATAGGCGCCAATGGCCAGCCCGGCCAAAGCGGGCGTCACTCCTTGCAGGTCTTCCGCATAAAGCACCAGCACTGGCAATACCATAAACAGCCCCAGCATGCGGAATATAAACACCCCTGTCAGAGAGGCTACTGCTTTTAATTCAAGTACAGACATCCTGATTACTTATTACTGTCTTATTTCGAAAAAACTAGTGTATCAGGGTTTTTATGACGAGTGACGGGTAGTTGGCAGTAATTGTAGAAATTGGGTGGCCGTGCTGCCGACCTCCCATCAACAGTCCCTAGCTATTAAGCCAATATACGGGAGCAGCAATGTATTCTTCTAACCTTGGTAAGGCCTCTGCGGCATAAGCAAAGGTCTTTTCAGGATAACCGGGTGTGAACATCAACTCCTGATAGTTCATTAGCTCGCGGTCAATTACCAGTGACACCGAATCGGGCAACCCGAAAGGACAGACAGCCCCTGGAACACAACCCAGCACTTCTATCATTTCCTCATCACTGCACACTGAGGGCCGGCTTCCAAGAAGCGTCTTGACCTTTTTGCTATCCATGCGCTGGTCCCTGTGAGTCATAAAAATAGCGTGCCGGCCATCACGCAATCGAAGGAACAGGCTTTTAGTGGGTGCAGCCGTCCAGTTCAGTGTTTTAGCCACCCTTGCATCGGCCTCAAAATCCAGAATCGGCTCATGATCCCACGACTGATAATTCACCTGAGCCTGATTAAATAGCTGGATAACATTTTGAAAAATCGTTTTGATTCCGGATTGATCCATTATGTCCTCTCTGTATTCATTTCTGGCTGCTAGATGAATTGCTTCACCAGAGAAATGGCTATTGCCCACATAATAAATGCCACTATAAAATCAATGCTTCTCTGAATTCCGGGTTTTGATAGCCAGGGGGCAAATTTTGCCGCAGCAGAAGAAAGAGAAAAAAACCAGATAAAAGAGGCTGAAAACGTCCCCAGGGCAAAGGCCAGCCTGAGTTCTTGCTCCATTTGATTACCAACGCTGCCTAAAATGACCATGGTATCCAAATACGCATGGGGGTTGAGTAAAGTCACCGCTAAAGCACCAAGCAATACTCCCCGCTTGCCTCTGAATATGGCCGTATTGCTACCTTCTACAGATGTGGTGACACCCTTTAAAGCCTTTTTAAAAGAAGACGTGCCATAAACACTCAAAAAAATAATACCGGCGACAGTCATTATCTGTAATGCCAGAGGATTTCTTGACAGGAATTCACCGGCACCAAAAATACCCAGACCAATGAGCATTACGTCACAGATAAGACACACCGTCGCTGCCAGTAAATGAAAGTTACGGCGAATCCCCTGATTGATCAGATAGGCATTCTGGGCGCCAATGGGCACAATCATTCCCAGGCCTAACCCAAGGCCCTGGATAAATGGAAACAGATACATGGCTACAACTCACAAGCCAAAAAGTTATTTATTAATGCCTGTTCGCTAGGGGCTGTTGACGTTTGCTCGTGTGCTCAGCCAAAACCAGCGGTTTCGTGGCTAGACGCAGTAGCGTAGGAAGACTCACGTCTTTCAAGCTACTGCAACGACGGCACGGAGTCGCTGGTTTTGGCCCTTCGGGTGGCTCGTAAAGTGGCTTTCCGACTGCGTTGGACTGGCTTGACGTAGAACAACTATGCCTGCACCAGTCCTCCTTGCGGAAAACCGCTTTACGAGCCACTGAGCTCACGATCAAACGTCAACAGCCCCTACAGTAGGAAAAAACATTTTTTATAACCGTTTTCAGCTTTCTGTAGGAATATGAACAGGTATACGCATAAAGCCCCGGAGAATACCTTTGGGCGTGGTGGAAGTTTATAAGGGGATCTATAATTCAGTAAAACTAATATTTTTTATATTCTATTAATTTTTCTAATGAAACCACTGGATTATAAACTGGTAGCGGCTCTGGCTGCGGTAATCAGGGAAGGTAGTTTTGAACGGGCAGCTGACAAACTCTGCATTACGCAGTCTGCCGTTTCACAACGCATCAAACAGCTGGAACAAATCATGGCTCAGCCACTTCTGGTTCGCAGCCAGCCACCGGGTATTACAGATGCAGGTCAGCAACTTCTTGGACTTTATCAGCGCGTGACGATGCTGGAGCAGGATGTACTGGATAGTATTTGCCATCAGGATGACAGGCAAGCTGTACCCGTGACCCTTGCGGTGAATGCAGATTCGGTTGCCACCTGGTTGATTCCGGCGCTATCTCCTTTGCTCAGGGAAGAGAAAATTGAGCTAAACCTGCGAGTTGACGATGAGGCTCGCTCACTGGAAATTATGCGTCGGGGAGAGGCGGCGGCAGCAATCAGCCTTGATTCTCACGCTCTTCCGGGATGTCAGTCTGAGTATCTGGGAGAGGTTCATTATCTTTGTGTTTGCAGCCCTGACTTTGCTAAAAGGCATTTTCCCCAGGGTGTAACCAGGGAAGCCCTGTCCAGTGCTCCCGCCATCGCCTTTGATCACCGGGATGATATGCACCAGAATTTCCTGAAGGAACATTTTGACCTGCCTCATAATGAGGCACCCTGTCATGTGGTGCCATCATCTGAAGCCTTTGTCACTATGGCAAAAGCGGGGATTGCCTACTGCATGATTTCGGAATTCCAGATCCAACAGGAATTGGAAAAGGGGGAATTAATAAATATTCTGCCTGAGTTACAGGACAGCCGGTCACTTTACTGGCATCACTGGGTATTGGAGACAGGGAGAATCAATGCCCTGACTCGTCAGGTTACCAAATATGCCCGGCAAATACTGCATGAAGGCCATATTTGAAATGGGTGGCACTGAAAATAGAGCAGTTATCGAAAAATAAAACCCCATACTATTTCCTGATTATTAAGTTGGTTTTTCCGGGGACTGTTTTTTTTGGGGTTCACTCCAGAATCACGTTATTATCTTATTAAACAAAAATGACTATATACCTGTTTTAAGAATCCCAGGGGAGGGGATTACCTTGATTAAATCATGGATTAAAAAAAGTTCGCTGAAACAGAAAGTTATGGCGGCTTTTCTGATTATAGGCCTGCTACCCACTGCGCTGGTCGCCACTGTGGGGTTTAAGGTCTCTGAAGATATTTTGCTGGAAAGTCTCTTCTCTCACCTTATTGATGTCAAAGAAGTAAAAAAACAACAGGTAGAAGATTATTTTAATTCCAAAAGCCATACACTTCAGGGGCTTGCCAATACCCTGATGGTACAGGAAGCCTTGTTGGCCTTTCGAGAGGGTATCAGCAGCATTAAACTAAAGTCCGGGCAGCAAGAAGCCGTAAAACAGGATTACCTTAATGGGTTTGCCAGAATATATAAAGAGCAAAATCCCGAGTCCTCATTAAACCTTGACAGGCTTTTATCGAAAAAAGACCATATCGCCACATCACTCCAATCCATTTACCTGGCTAATAGCCCTTATAAAGCAGGTGAGCGGCATTTGTACAATGGCCCTGAAGCATCAGGCTATCATCAAGTCCATGCCCGTTATCACAGTTCATTTAAAGTGCTTCTTGAAGAGTTGAATCTATACGATATTTTCATTGTGGATAATGAAAGCAGTCGTATTGTTTACAGTGTTTTTAAAGAAGTGGATTTTGGAACCCGCCTTAATAACGGCCCCTTTGCTGATTCGGGTATTGCCGAAGCATTCAGGCTTACTAAAAAGAAAGGTGCGAACAACGGTTCTCCATATACTGTCATGACAGATTATCGCTTATATCAGCCCTCCTATGACGCGCCAGCTTCTTTTATGGCGTCTCCCATCATTATTAATGACAGGGTTGAAGGTTATTTTATTATCCAGTTACCACTGGATAAACTTAGCAAGATCATGGCGGTATCTGAAGGGTTGGGAAAGACGGGTGAAAGCTATCTGGTGGGTGAAGACCACTTGCTACGTACGGATACCCGGCGTCATGTTGATGTTTTTAATGTTAAGGAAAGCTTCCAGCAGCCTGATACCCACCATGTGAGTAGTCCATCAGTTGAGGATGCCCTTGAAGGAAAAACCGGAGCCAGAATAGGATCGAACTATCAGCAAGAAGAGGTTATCAGTGCCTACTCTCCTCTTGATATCGGTGGACATAGGTGGGCCATGGTGGTTGAAGAAAGTCTGGAAGAAGCCCTGAAACCGGAAAGGCAGCTACAGCTTATTTTTACCCTGATGTTGTTGGGTACTATTCCTCTAGTCATTCTTGCGGCCTGGTGGCTGACAGGTAATCAGCTAAAGCCCATTCTTGCCATGACGCAGCTAATGGATGAAGTGAAAAGCCGCTGGGATTTCTCACTGCGTTCTGAAAATAACCACCGGGACGAAATTGGTCAGGCCAGTCAAACCTTCAATGGTATGGTGGAATCCCTGCAACAGGCTATCAGTACCATTAATAAGTCACTGGGACATTTTGCCGATGGCCGGTTTAATGTCAGAATTGACAGCGATATGCAAGGAGACCTGGGTACACTGAAGCAGGCGGCGAACGCCACCTCCGAAGAGCTGGAAGAAGTGATCAGCAGCATCATTGATGTCATGACCAGCATTCAGGAGGGAGACTTTAATCAGCGTATTGATCGCAACACCTCTGGCCAGCTTGCAGAACTTACCGAAAAAATTAACCGAACCTCTGAAAAACTTGAGTTCTTAACCTCATCTCTACTGGCAATGGCGGATGCCATTAATAATGGTGAACTGGACTACCGCCTTGATCTTTCCAGGGAAATGACAGTCCAGGGTGCCTATGAGGGCCTGGAAAGCAAATTAAACGGAGGACTAGGCCAGTTGGAAGAGGTTGTCAATACTGTTCAGCATGTCTCCAGTGAGGTGGGTTCACAAATAGCCGAGATCAATGCCATGTCGGCCAGCATGCTTCACCAAAGCAGTGAGCAGGCCAGTTCCAGTAAAACTATTATTGGTAACCTTCACGAGTGGCGAGACGATGTTGTGCAACTGGTTAAAGATGCCAAGCAGGGCGGTGGCATTGTTTCAGGGGCCCGTAATAATGCTGAACGTGTAAGCCACGTTATTGACGGGGCTGAAGCCGCCATTTTAGATATTAGGGAGGTGAGTACCCGGATAGGCAATGTCGCCAAAGGTATCACCGAAGTTGCCACTCAAACAACCATGCTTGCCCTTAATGCGGCTATTGAAGCCACAAAAGCCGGCGTTGAGGGAAAAGGGTTTACGGTTGTTGCTGATGAAGTCAGGGTGCTGGCTGATCAGTCAACAAAAGCGGCCAAGGAAATCAATAAACTGGTTGAAGAAACTTACAGCCGGGTGGACAAGGGGGTGAGTTCTGTAGGCGATGTCTCTGATTCTTTTGACCAGTTAAATGAGGTTTTGGCCGAGGTGGGCAATAATATGGCACAAATGGAGCAGGCCATTACCAAGCAGGAAAGTTATAGCCAAAGCATTCTGAATAATATTCAAAGTATTGATGATAGTAGCCAGGCCAGTAAGACAGCGGTGGAAACCGTTCAGATAGCCTGTAGCGATATGCAGGAAAAATTCACAGAGCTTGAGCAACGCTTGAGCCGGTTAAAAACCAAGCGTACAGGGTAATACAACTTCTGTATTGAACAATCTTGTCGGTGCTATTGTTACTATAACGATGTAGTAACGATAGCCATACCTGTCAATACACCAACAGAAAACGTTATCAGGCAAGCAAAAGCCCACATCAGGCTGACTCTTTCTGCCCATTTTCTATGGCTGCTCAACTCGCGTCTCATGGGAATGCTCCTAACGCTAACGGCGTTTATTATTCTAGGACAAAAGTACGCAATTCAGGATTCGTACTACCCGTAGTCATTAACGTATGGAAATATCCGGGCTAACGCCTTTTTAACCTGAACAACCGGACAATTTTCCTTTAATCATGTACTGGCAGTTACAGTACTTTATAATTCCAGGTTTGCTCAGGGAGTCATTGAGGTTTCATTATATGGCTAACAGCTTTATCGACCATATAATGAGACATCAACAGCCCCCAAGGGACGGAGTCACAAAGCGTGGATAACATTACGGTTCAGGGTGCCCGCACCCATAACCTCAAAAATATTGACCTGGATATGCCCCGTGACAGCCTGATTGTAATCACAGGGTTATCGGGTTCAGGAAAGTCCTCACTGGCATTTGATACCCTTTATGCTGAAGGACAGCGGCGTTACGTAGAGTCATTGTCTGCCTATGCACGACAGTTTCTATCTATGATGGAAAAACCTGATGTGGATCATATCGAAGGGTTATCTCCGGCTATATCCATTGAGCAAAAATCCACCAGTCATAACCCCCGATCCACCGTTGGCACTATCACTGAAATTTATGACTACCTGCGGTTACTATTCGCCCGCACGGGTATTCCAAGGTGTCCTACCCACGCTCTGCCGCTGGAGGCCCAAACCATCAGCCAGATGGTGGATCAGGTGTTGGCCCTTCCTGAAGGTTCCAGGCTCATGTTGCTGGCACCTGTGGTTCGGGGGCGGAAAGGGGAACACCTTCATATATTCAGTGACCTGAAAAGCCAGGGATTTATCCGGGCCCGGATTAATGGCATTGTCACCGACCTTGATAACCCTCCAGCGCTGGACAAAAAGAAAAAGCACACCATTGAGGTGGTTGTTGATCGTTTTAAAGTCAGAGAAGACTTACAGTTGCGTTTATCAGAATCTTTCGAGACGGCACTGGAACTCACTGGCGGGCTGGCAGCCATCAGCTTTATGGACGGTGGACAGGAGGACATGATTTTTTCTGCCCGGTTTGCCTGCCCTGAATGTGGTTATAGCCTTGATGAACTGGAACCCCGCCTGTTTTCTTTTAATAACCCTGCCGGTGCCTGCCCAAGCTGCGATGGACTTGGGGTCAAACAATACTTTGACCAGGACCGCATTGTTCAGCATCCTGAGTTAACCCTGGCCGAGGGTGCCATTCGAGGCTGGGATCGAAGAAGCGTTTACTATTTCCACCTTTTAAAGTCCCTGGCTTCCCATTACGGATTTGATCTGGATACTCCCTTTGATGACCTGACTGCAAAGCAGCAGAGTATTATTCTTCATGGCTCCGGAGATCAGGAAATTGACTTCAGTTATGTGAATGACCGCGGCGATGTCTATCGCAAGCGCCATTGCTTTGAAGGCATCATTCCCAACTTTGAGCGGCGCTATAAAGACACTGAATCCCAGTCTGTTCGGGAAGAGTTATCAAAATACCTCAGTACCCAGCCCTGTCCGGGGTGTAAGGGAACCCGGCTCAGGAAAGAAGCCCGCAATGTGTTTATCCAGGAGGAAAATTTACCGGAACTGGCTTGCCTGCCTGTTGAAAAAGCCCTGGCCTATTTTGAACAATTGAAGTTACCGGGCCAGCGAGGAGAAATTGCCGCAAAGATTCTTAAAGAAATCTGTGACCGTCTCAGTTTTCTGGTCAATGTTGGTCTCAATTACCTGACCCTGGATCGCAGCGCTGATACCCTCTCCGGGGGCGAAGCCCAGCGCATCCGGTTGGCCAGCCAGATTGGTGCGGGGCTGGTGGGGGTTATGTATATTCTGGATGAACCCAGTATCGGCCTGCATCAAAGGGATAACGAACGGCTGCTTAATACATTGACCCGGCTTCGTGACCTTGGCAATACAGTGATTGTGGTTGAACACGATGAAGATGCCATTCGTACTGCAGACCATGTCATTGATATCGGTCCCGGAGCTGGCGTTCATGGCGGCAGTATTGTTGCCCAGGGTACACCGGCGCAGGTCATGGATACGGAAGCGTCTTTAACCGGACAGTACCTGTCGGGTATTAAAAAAATCGCTGTTCCGGAAAACCGTACTCCGTTTGATAAGAAACGGATTCTGAAGCTGACCGGTTGTTCCGGAAATAATCTTAAAAATGTTTCCCTGGAAATTCCTGTGGGGTTGATGACCTGTGTCACCGGTGTCTCAGGCTCCGGTAAATCAACCCTGATTAACAACACCCTCTATCCGGTGGCCGCCCATAAACTCAATAAGGCCACCACACTAACGGCGTCATCCTATAAAAAGATCAGTGGCCTGACCCATCTGGATAAATGCATTGATATAGACCAAAGCCCCATTGGTCGAACACCTCGCTCTAATCCGGCCACCTACACTGGTATTTTTACCGCAATTCGTGAACTTTTTGCGGGCACCCAGGAAGCTCGTTCCCGCGGCTATAAACCGGGGCGGTTCAGTTTTAATGTTAAAGGGGGGCGCTGTGAAGCTTGTCAGGGCGACGGTGTGATTAAGGTGGAAATGCACTTTCTACCAGACATCTATGTTCCCTGTGATGTTTGCAAAGGCAAGCGCTATAACCGGGAAACCCTTGATGTTAAATATAAGGGTAAAAGCATCCATGAGGTGCTATCCATGACTGTGGAAGATGCCCTTGCATTCTTTGATCCTATCCCCGCCGTCAGGCGCAAGCTTCAGACCCTGATGGATGTGGGGCTGTCCTATATTCAACTGGGACAGAACGCAACAACGCTATCTGGTGGAGAAGCCCAGCGGGTTAAGCTGGCAAAAGAACTGTCTAAACGGGATACCGGGAAAACGCTTTATATCCTGGATGAGCCAACCACCGGTTTGCATTTTCACGATATACAACAACTACTCACTGTTTTGCATCGGCTGCGGGATCATGGCAACACCGTAGTGGTTATTGAACATAACCTGGATGTCATCAAAACAGCCGACTGGATTGTTGACCTTGGGCCGGAAGGCGGTGATGGTGGTGGGCAAATCATTGCTTCAGGCACACCTGAAGAGGTATCCAAAAGGGAAGTATCCCATACAGGACGTTTTCTAAAGCAGAGTTTAAATTAGTTCTCTGAATCCCGGGTCTGTTCAGTATCGCCTTTATTTAATTCAGCCACCTGTTTTTCAAGGGTTTCCAAGCGTTCCCGGGTATGCTGCAATACGGCAACCTGGGTGTCAAACTCATCCCTGTTCACCAGATCAAGGCGAGACAGGGCGCTGGTTACCAGGGCCTTGATATTACGTTCAATATCTTCCCTGGTCTGGCTTTTCTCGCCTCCCAGTAACTGACCTGCTTTTTCGGCGATATTATTGATCAGTGCAGCTTTATCAATCATTCGTCAGGTTCCAGTACGTCTTGATTTATGGTGCATCATATAACAAGGAGGGCGATTTGCCGATGTTCTTGAAGGCTGCCAAGCTGCGCTTGGTTCGCTGGCTCAGTAAGTACTACCAGTCAAAGAGCTGGAAGTATCGGGGAATATAAAAGCTGGATGAGAGAACAGGGCGCTGTTTGAACCTTTTGTGCAGTGATTCAGAAAGGTGTAGCGGAAGGCTCAGAAGCTTGTAGTTAGCATGTGATTTTTTTAACAGTTTTAACAAGGTGTTTGTGTAGGCACCTTGTCGGCTCCAGTTTAACCTGCTGAAGTAGCGGGTTTCCCTGCGCTCAGGGTTTTGCAGAAGGGCATCGGCAGAGGTTTGGCTATCCCGACAGCCAGAGATCATGACCACATTGGCGGCTATGTAGGAATACTTGCTGTTTTTGTCCCTTTTTAACCTGAATTCAGCCGTATCTGCGTTCCACTCCGAGCGGCATATATATTGAAGATCCAGCATTGTTGCAGAGTGACAGGTATCAAAGGAAAAGAATACGTTACATTTTCTGTCAAACAGCTTTAACAGCTCATGCAGCTTATTGTCAGATATACAGCCGTCACCACAGACCAGGAGTTCATCCCGCTTATCTTTTTCCTGAGAGGTTTTCCTTTCTTTTGAACTGGAGCCATGACCGCTAAAAGCAATAATTACGGTATTCCAGTCCATCCAGTGCCGGGTTGTTTTATTGGCTATCTGTTCTATTTCATCAATGACTTGCTCGGTGGTTATATTTTGTTTTTCATCGGTTATCAGTCTTATATTTTTTTCCGGATACCCCATTTTTTTCAGAAAATATCTTAAATTAATGGCATCGTTTATACACCCTTTAAGATTCGTGTATTTACTATGTGTATAGTTTTGAGCTACCAGTAGTATTAATGTTTTGTGCCTGTTTTGATATTTTAAGAGGGCGGTTGAACATAGCCAGGCTTCAAGGTATGAGGGAGGTGTGATACGGGCAATATAAGCTGGAACAGCTTTGAACCATGGCTGGGTTGGCCATGCATCCAGAGCGAAAAAGCACAGCCACCAGATAGAAAAAAGTTTGAGAGAGATAGAGTCATAATATTTCATGCCAGTATCTTCCACATGTACAACAATGGTTTCGAGCCTTTACGTATCTCGGTCAGCTTCCTAAACAGCCCATAGAAAACATGTGCTTTCTATATTGGCGCAGTTTAGCTTTACCTCCTAATTTTGGCTGAGGGTTTTCTGGATTTTCAAATAAATCTGAATGCTTGGACTGGGCTAAGGGTTAGTTTTCTTATAAGCGCCTGTTCGTGCAAACAGGCACTTCATTGACGCACTTTATGAGTGCATAAATGTCAGTAAAGCTCCCTGTTATCTATATTCGGTGCATTAATTGATGCATTTTCTTATATTTCACCCACTTTATGCATCATGGTTATGTTGGCATACTTTCTGCTTATTTAATAAGCAGTTTATTGGATGTCGTAACCAGTAGGCGTAGACTGGCAGCTTGATTTGGATAAGCGCCGGACTACCCCTCCCGGATCGTAACTTTCAGGAGAATATATTTATGAAGTTGGTTTCTGCCATTATCAAGCCGTTTAAACTGGATGATGTTCGCGAGGCGCTTTCAGACATCAGCGTGCAAGGAATTACAGTAACTGAGGTAAAAGGGTTTGGACGACAGAAGGGGCATACCGAGCTATACCGTGGTGCAGAGTATGTGGTTGATTTCCTGCCCAAGGTGAAGATTGAAGTGGCCATTCCTGATGAATTGTTGGAGCAGGTTATTGAATCGATCTCCAAGGCTGCTAATACGGGGAAAATCGGTGATGGCAAAATTTTTGTAACTAATCTGGAGCAGGCGATACGCATCAGAACCGGCGAAACTGGAGAGGATGCCATTTAGTCTAGGAGCCTGCCGGGCTTAGTTCTGTCAATAAACCCTAATAATAAGAAAAAACATTTCTAAACCTGGGAGGGGTCCCGTGGATAATATTATTCAAGTGTCGTATGCGCTCGACACCTTTTATTTCCTGGTATGTGGTGCTTTGGTGATGTGGATGGCGGCAGGCTTTGCCATGCTTGAAGCCGGTTTGGTCCGTTCAAAAAATACAGTGGAAATTTTGACAAAAAATATTGCCCTGTTTGCCATTGCCTGCACCATGTACCTGTTGTGTGGCTATCAGATCATGTATCCCGGTGCCAATGAAGGTGGAATTGTGCCGGTATTTGGCACATTACTGGGCACAGAAAATACAGTTGAAGCGGTGATGGCGGGAGGGGATGATGCTCCGTACTATGCCCAGCGTTCAGACTTTTTCTTCCAGGTTGTATTTGTTGCTACAGCCATGTCTATTGTTTCCGGTGCGGTAGCAGAGCGGATGAAGCTTTGGTCTTTCCTGCTATTTGCCGTATTTATGACAGGGTTTATATATCCGGTTCAGGGTTTCTGGAAGTGGGGAGCCGGATTTCTTGATGCCCATGGATTCCTGGATTTTGCAGGTTCCGGAGTCGTCCATCTTGCGGGTGCATCTGCTGCGCTTGCTGGTGTTCTGTTATTGGGGGCTCGCGAAGGTAAGTATGGTAAGAGCGGCGGAATCAATGCTATTCCGGGTTCCAATCTGCCTTTAGCAACTCTGGGGACATTTATTCTATGGTTGGGCTGGTTCGGTTTTAATGGTGGATCACAATTAAAAATCGCCGATGTGGAAAATGCCAATGCAGTGGCGCAGATATTCGTTAATACCAATGCTGCTGCAACAGGTGGTGTGATCACGGCCTTGATTACAGCCCGTCTGTTATTTGGCAAGGCTGACCTGACTATGGCTCTTAATGGCGCACTGGCTGGTCTGGTTGCAATTACTGCGGAACCCTTAACCCCATCAGCATTGAGCTCCACATTGATCGGTGCTGCTGGAGGTGTATTAGTCGTTCTTTCAATTATAACACTGGATAGATTGCATATTGATGACCCGGTAGGTGCCATTTCTGTTCATGGCGTTGTGGGTATCTGGGGACTGCTGGCGGTACCTCTGAGTAATGCTGATGCCACTCTTGGAGCTCAACTGTTAGGCATAGCATCTATTTTTACCTGGGTATTTATTTCCTCATTGATTGTTTGGGGCGGGATTAAATTCATTGTTGGCTTGCGAATCAGCAAGGAACAGGAATATGTCGGTGCAGATGTTGCTGAATGTGGAGTAGAAGCCTATCCCGAGTTTAAGGCGAAGTAGAGGGAAAGAGGGCTGAGTTTAATCTCGATAATACTTCTGTGGTCGGTTGGAGCAAAAGAGGCATCAACCGATCACACTGTTTTTTTAAGTTCAAGGGAAAAGACCTGAGTCTTCCCCGTTATTGGCTTCTGGTCAGTATAGCGCCTGAACAATAAGTATTACTTTTGTATTCGTATTCCTGACTGTCTTGCAGGATTTATGGTTTTTTTTGCTTTAAGTGGGAGAGAAAAGACCTGAATCCGTGATTTCTTGATTTGCCCGGCAGTTTTGAAAATGTGCTGATTAATTTTTTCCTTTGAAAATAACTCGGGTTATTGATTGAAGTGTTTTTATGTCGTTTTTAAGCATAAATGCTGATCAAAATATCATCAAACTTGAAGACAGGTTGAAAGAAGCCCTACCGTTATCAATACAGTACTTTCTCATTTATGGCATTTTTTTCTATCTCGCTATTCAATCAACAAAGTGCATGCTGGCTTATTAATTGATGGAAAGACCTGAAACCAGGACAGTAACGACCAAAGCGTAGCCGGTATTGATGTCCTTTTTTCAGAAGACGGGCAGCCAGGTAGATGAGTTCCTGTATCACGGTTTTTAACCGGCGTCGTTTGGCTTTATGACGTACCGGCGCATCTGGCCCGAGCAAGCAACTCTGCCCCATGTAGCGCAGAATGTTATAGACCAGTGCACCCAAACACATCACCAGGTCGTTGGTGTCAAACTTGCCTGAAGGCAGGCGCTCTAAATCCATATCAGTCTTCAACTCACTGTGAAACTGCTCGCTGGTCGCATGATCCTCATAAAGATTAATGATCTGATCATCGCTGTAGTCAGCTTCGCTGAGTGTTGTCCACCATCCTTCCAGCTCATAATCGGGTGTCAGAAATCTCTGCCCTACAGTATCAGTGGTACGCTTGATAATGCGAATAATCAGACGCTGGTTACCATAGTTGGTTTCATAGACGGTTGAGAGTGTCGCATAACTCTTTCCTGGACGCGACTCCTCCCATTTGACTTGCTTTTCTTCAAAAATGGGGAGCCAGTGTTCCTTGGTGTGATACTTTCTTGGGTTGAGCTTGATAATGTGATTCACACCTTTGAACCCGGCGATTTCCCGGCGCGATTCCTCAGCATCGTGGCCACTATCAAGGCGAACCAGAATAGGCGCTCGGGTCAAACGTCGGCTGCGGTGCAGCACTGCTTGTAAAAAGCCAATAAAATCATTCTGGGAGTGCTGAGAGCCTGGGCGTAATTCACATCCCAGGCACCAGCCTTCGCAGCCAAAGTAAGCGGCAATAGGGGCATAACCAAAGAATTTTTTATACGTGTACTCGACCCCCTCCTTTTTGGTATTGCTGTTATCCATAGGGAATACGTCGATATCCAGTGGTATGTGCTGCTTCTTATCGAGTTTTTTCGGAAGGGGTGTGACGGGCACCTGAAGATTAACCAGGACATCGGTAAGGCTGTCCTCGATGAAAGGAATCAGTTGGGCGGCATCTTCATTGAAACGCTGTCTTAAGCGGCTGGCTGAAGGCATTTGTTTAATGCCCATTGCCAACCGGAACCAGTCGTTATCCCGGTTATTATCAACATTATCAAAATCACTTTTACCCTGAGCCAGTTGGCCGCAGTAAGCTCTGATCAGGTCGATATGAGTGATACGGTGCCTTTTTTTTATTTTGCGCAGGGATTTGCTTAACGCTGTCTTTTTGTTGAGTGCATGACCAACGAAATAAAGCCCTGCGACCGGTGTATAAAATTCCGTCTGTGATTGTTCAATTTTCAGTTTCACAAAAATGCACCCAGGTGGTGAAAATTAGAGTGGGTGCATTTTAACTTGGAACTTACGTTTTGTGGTTGATCCAGAGGAGTTGGGCTACAGTGAACTCACGGATTCAGGAAAAGATTTCTATTTATTATACTGCATAGCAGTTTTTAAGTTTATATTTATATGGTTTTTGACGCTTTGAGGTATGCAAGGGGGTATGAGAATTTTAGCAATATTCTTGATTGTTAAATTTGCATGTTGCCTTTTTTGTTGTTTTTCGTATGCGGCTTTACCAGAGGGTGATGTTGTGAAGTCTCTAAAAGTATACGTAGGGCGGCAGGGGAATAGTGATTCTGTTGATGGAATTTCAGTTACAGCTGGTTCTGGACGTCAAAAGAATGAGTGGGTTTTGTCATTGGCAAGTCATTCAGGGTTTAATAGTGGTATTGGTTTTTACCCGTTTGAATGGCATCAGGCTTTGCTAAGAAAAATAATAGAACATGGTTTAAAGCTTGAATTTTTATTGAGAGTTGATGATCAAGCAGGAAAGATTAATCTAGCAAAGGTTAATGTTGAACAAGTTGAAAGTGGGAATAATGTTACTTTTGTATGTAATAAAGATTTTGCTTATATCAGTTCCATGGCTTTTGATTTAGCAGAGGTTGAGCATGACTTATGTTACATCGTAGAATATTTTTATTATTGGTATGGAGGAGGCGATCAATGTCCGTCTTTTGGTTTTTCAGGGGGGTTCAATAATGAACCCAACTGGAAAGATAAAAATGACAAACAGTTTATTTTGGAAATTCCAGAACTTGTTTGTGAAAGTGAGGAGTTTGAACGAGGAGGTTCTTTTGTTAAGCTTCAAGAGAGAAATGTTATATTTGATGTTGCTATGTCTAAATCTGGTTTTGGCAGAAATCTTAAAGAGGTCAGAAAATACTGTGGAGGAAGTAAGATAAAAGTTAAGGCAGAGAAAAAAAATAAAAAAAGAAATAAAGAGGATTTTGCAAAAAGAAAATTTCAAAACAATGAAAGTACTCAAAGTGAAGTGATAAAGTTATTAGGTGATTTGGATGAAATCAATAGTCACCCTAAAGTAAGGCATGTTAGTTATGATATGACAGACCCTTTTTTAAACAAGGTTGGGATGCCTCTTGCTATTCATAACTGCTTTAAGGATTTATATTATGTTGCTATTGAAAAGGCTAAATTATGTTATAATGCTTATGGTTTTAGAAATAGAAGAGGTTTTGCTAAAAGAAAAGCCAGGCATTATGATGTTAATGAAGGTGTTTTTACCTTTAAAGTAAAGGTTGAAAAGCTAAAAGATTATTTAAACAAAGGAGACTGTCTGAGATTTTCATATGTTAGGCATATGATTAATATGGCGTGGAAAGGGGTTAGTCTTGGATGTTATTCTACTTGTGAACAAATAAAAATAATCGAAGCTATTTGGAGGAAGTCTTATTGGTATCGACAAAATATACCTGTATCAGTTAATATTGATGGTTTTATAAATCAAGATTGTAGTTTGCCAGAAGACTTTATCGATTGTGTTACATTAGAATCAGGGTGTGATAGCCAAGAAGAAAATATTCATTTAAAAAAACTATTAGATAAATATAAAGAAGTACGTATAAATGATAATTACTGGCTGTTGGAAAATGGAGTTGATGGTTTTCCTAGTCTTCTTCTATGGTCTAATATAGTTGACTTGTATAACCTTGATCTATCTAAAGTGGATGGAAGTACGAAGGTTCGACGCCGTGATTTTATTGAGGCCTGTTGTTATAAAGGTAACATAAATAAAGGTTGTTTGGTTTTTGAAGATCCTGTTCTTTTTATATATGATATGGAGACTGTTTATAGGTTGGCTTTTTCTAAAAATAGTTCTGTTGATAAAGTATGGCAGGTGGCTACTTTAAGGTTAATAAATACAATTCTAGGTGACAAAGGGGTGACTTTGCATCAAGATGACGGTGAGGTTATTAGTTTTTTAGAATTTATTGCTGGTATTGGGGATGAGGCAAAGAGGAATTATGGTGGCGAATTTACAGAGTGCTCTGTTTTAGAGGAAGTAAAGCAAGAATCTGAAAAAATTAATAGCTGTAGCGCTTTTAGTGAAAAAAAAATAGCTGCATGTGGTGAAGAAGGTGATTCTGTTTTGGCTATTGAGAGGCGGCTTGAGGCTGTAAATTCAGCATTGAATGCTGAAAAAGATGATGATAAAAATTTACAGGATTCGCTTAAAGTTTTATCTGAAAAACTGCGTTTGGAAAATAACAAAGTTAATAGGTTTTCAAAAAAAATGAGAGATGAGAGGTTTAAGAGATTAACCGCTGAGGTGGCACTGGATGAGCTAAAAGATAAATTTAAAGTTCTTAATGATAAGTATTCTAATTTAGCTCGTATTAATTCTAGAGTTGCCAACGGTTATTTTTCAAGATCAAAAATTACAAAAGCCCGGTTTTTAAAAGCCAGCTCAGAGCTAAATAAAGAAGTGATAGAGGTGAGAAAGAGTCAGTCTGAGCTGGAGGCGCAATTGAAAGAGTCCAAGATGAGTGAGGCCTCTTTAGGAGAGGAAAAGATAATGTTGGAGTGTCAAATAAAAACTTTTTTAGATGCGGTATCTCCTGAAGAGAAAAAAAATGTTGTTAAGCATTTCTTTAGTGAGAAAAATAAAGAGATAAGCGATCTTAAAAAGAAAGTGCAAGAACTGGAGTCAAAGTTAGATGGGAAGGTAGGGGAAACAAGTTTAGATAAGAACCCTATTATCTATTTTCGATCTGAAAAATTATTGACAGGCTCAAATTAAATACATTTAGCTTCTGTGCCTACCATGCTATCAATAACAAGAACAAATACCGAGTAACCATTTGACATCATTATAACAATAGGTGCTCTGGCGGTTACTTCACACTTTGGTGTTGTCCCGGTTATCCAGTTGAAACCTGTTGGTGGGCAATATCCTTCAGCCCTGCCAACATTAACCTTATGGACATAGTTAGAATGACTGTTTCCAATAGTCAATATCAAATCTCTTAGCTGGCAGTCCACTAACTCATTTTTCCTTAACCATCTTCTATCTTCACTTAAAGTAAATCTGCTTAGTAAGTCAATTACAGGTTCCATAACCCCCCGTCGTAGAGTAAACCCACGCTGATAAATAGGTACAGTGTTGTTTGGTAAAAACACAATAGATTGTTGACTTATTTCATGATTAATTTTTAATAGATTATAGCTATCGTGAATACTGCGCTGACGTATATGTAAACTCCCTCCACGGAGGTTAAGTCGTTCTCTCAGTTTTCTTTTGAAATGATTAAAACTCTCTCTTGACACCTTTCCTTTCTTATTAGCTTTCTTAAAAAGTTTAGAAACAGCTTTACTTACACCAGGTAAAACCTCTGTTGTTCCAGTATAATAACTTTTCATCCATGGCGTAAGTAGTGTATAGATTGCTTTCGAATAATTTAACCATCCAGTCGGACAGTATTAGAAAATGAGATCATATACTCCTCTCCAAATGAAAAAAGCACCCGTTCAACTTCTTTTTCAAATTCCGCAAAGCTCTTGATTGACAAGAGGTTGAGCCATTCATACTTTATTTTCCTCCACAGGATTTCAATCAGGTTGAGCTCAGGTGAATATGTTGGCAGAAAGCAGACCAGCAATTTCTTTTCAATCATCCAGTCATCAATTCTGGCACAAAACTTTTTGCTGGTGTGAATGCTGGCATTATCCACCATAACTACCGTGTAACGATCATTTGAGCTGTATTTTTCATCTGCCATTTTCTCTGCAAAGTCATCAAAGGCCGCAATCACCGTATCGCTATTCACTGAACCCACAACAGGATAATGAAATAGCTCACAGCTTCGGTTCATAAACCCCAGTACGTTGATGCGTTTACTTTTGACTGATGGTATTCTGAGCTGCTTTCCTTTTTCCTGCCAACCGTATGGCACACAAGGTTCCTGGGTAAAGCCGGACTCATCAAAATAAAATAAATTGATTAACCCTTTGCTCTCGGCTTCCTGGGCATCTTTCAGAGCAGTTTTACAGTCATGGAATTGCTCTTCGTCCCGTTTATGTTTGCATGATTTACGGAGTCTTTTGTAAACCAGCCCTGCTTTTTTACAATGTTTGCCAGAGTAATTTTTGATGAAGATTTACCGGTTTCATCCTCGATCTTGGATTTGACATACGATAAGCGACGAGGCTCTTCAGCCACTAATTCTTTTATGCGTTGCACTTCGGATTCGTCATATATGCACGGCCTACCGCCACCATGCCCCTTGTACAAGGCACGAATACCATATTCTTCCCAATCATCAATCCACTGAGAAGCAGTTTGATATCTAATTTCAAGTATTTCGGCAATTTGCTCAAGGGTAAAGCCACGATTGCTCAATAAAAGGCTATGGGCTCTTTCCCTTATACATCTCAGAGGTCCGTAGTGTTTGGCGAATTTCAAAGTTGATAAAACAGCTTCATCAGTGATTGTAGTGACGTACTTCATAGGGAGAGGGATTTAAAGACCAGTACTCTCTTTATAATAGAGTAAATGTATCATTCAATAGCTATCTGATCGTTAGATCAAGAAGTAGATTTCTCGTACTGGCCGAACATCCAGTTTATTTGAAACCAAACTATGACCTACTTAGTGCTTTTAAAGAAAAAACAGTAAGGTTGACAAAGAAAATAATGAATAAAAAAGCAATGTCTTTTAAAAAAAATACGCACATATTCTTTTCTCGAAATGTAGGTTGACGATAAAGAAATATAGTTCAGTGTCGTAAGTCTGTAGTTTAATTTTGATAAATAGTTTTTATTAAAAGAATTTTAAGGTAAGGAGGGAGTTAATATTAACGATTACTCCCTCTCAAAATCTCCAAAGTATCAACTTTACGGCATCCAGGAAATCTCGGGGGCTTGCCCCGAGTTAGATAGCCGATAATGGCTGATGCCATTATCGTTGAACGTGAGGGAATTTATTTTGACGGCATAAGAAAACACAGATATTTCAGGTTTTGCTCAGCCTGTCTTACTTATTGATTTTGTAACCCTAATGCCCCTTCCCATACAACCTTTCGGTAATGTTCCGGATTGGTATTTCCTTCTGTATTGAAAATCATGACAACAGAGTCCTTATTTAAGCCAATGGACTCAGCTGCTGCTTGGGCTTCTGGAAGGGTAGCCAGCAGATATAACAGACCAACATTTATGGCACCTGATTCGCCACCGGTTACAGCGGGGTCACCTTTCAGGGGGTTGCCCAGTATTCTCATGCCCGTTGCGGATACATTATCGGATACGGAAGCAAATGAATGACTGCAATTACGCAAGATAGGCCAGGTAACCGGATTGGGTTCACCACACGCCAGTCCAGCCATAATTGAGTTTAAGTCTCCACCGACGCATGTCATGGAGCCATTAGAACTGGTACCCGAACGATAAATACAATCGGCTGCCTCAGGTTCGGAGATAATAGCCTTGAATGTATCTGCGCCAAGCTTATCGGCCATATAACCCAATACGCCGCCAGCCATAGCGCCCACTCCTGCCTGAAGCATAATATGTGTTGGCATACCTTCAGGCAGTGCAGCTGCCTGCTCGATGGCTTCATCTGCCATGGTCATATAACCTTGAGAAATCCATGTGGGGATTTCTTCATAGCCATTCCATGCGGTGTCCTGTACCAGCATCCAGCCATTTTCATCGGCGGTCTTGTTGGCAAAGCGTACAGTATCATCGTAATTAACATCGGTAACAATACACTCAGCCCCTAAACCACGAATTCGGTCAACACTGGCCTGAGGTGATCCCTTTGGCATATAGACAACTGCCTTCTGTCCCATTTCACGGGCTGCCCAGGCAACACCTGTGCCGTGATTGCCTGCTGTAGCGGTGGTGAAAACGACAGGGCTTTCTAATTTTTCTGATACTGTCTTTAAATCAATTGCTGAAATGTCGATGTTCAAGTGAGCTGCGAGAACCTGGCCCAAAGCATAGGATCCACCTAACACTTTAAATGCATTCAAGCCAAAGCGATGGGACTCGTCTTTGACCAGAATAGATTTCACTCCCAACTTTTCTGCAAGCCTGGGCAATGAAACCAGTGGTGTTGGCGCATAGGCATCAATTTGACGATGAAAACTGCGAGCTTGCTCAGCATTTTTTACAGTGAATAGAGCGCTTGTTTCAGCTGTATAGAACTGATTTCGGGCAAATTTCAGCATATTGGGCTCTTGAATAAGGATGGAAGCAAATAAAGCGATACCTGTGCCGGGAAGTGGCAAAGGTATCGTTCAATCAGAATTACTGATTAATAAAGGCAACCGCTTCAACTTCTACCAAAGCGTCTTTAGGAAGGCGGGCAGCTTCAACGCATGAGCGGGCAGGAGCTGCTTCTGTACCAAAAATTTCAGTATACACTTCGTTAAATGCAGCAAAGTTTTCCATATCAGACAGGAAGCAGGTTGTTTTAATAACAGAGTTCAGTGAAGCACCCGCCTGCTCCAGAACTGCCTTCAGGTTCATAAGGGACTGAAGCGCCTGCTCTTTGATGCCACCCTCAACAAAAGCCATGGTCTCAGGATCTAAAGGCAGTTGACCTGAAGTAAATACCAGCTCTTTAAAGGCAGCGCCCTGGGAGTAAGGACCAATGGCAGCAGGGGCGTGATCTGTGTGAATGATTTTTTTCATGGGGTAATCCATCAACTTTTGTGGTTAATTTTTAAACTCACGGATGTACTTGTACACCGCATGTCGAGTGATGCCGAGGCCTTCAGAGACTATTGCCGTTGCCTCTTTAAATTCAAAAATACCGTTATCAAATAACAGCCGGGTGATTGTTTTTTTCTTGCTCTTATTGCTGACTGTCGGGTCGCTTTCAACATCAGTAACAGCCTGCGTTAAGGCTTGCTCAATAACATGGGTTGAGCAATGACTGAAGTTCTCGCTAACGGTTTCACTGGCATGGCCTGTACTGGGCATTAATGTCTTAATTATTTCTGGAAACGGATGCGACAAATTCATATTAATGCAGAACAAACCAATAGGATTGTCATGTTCACCCGCCAGAATACAGGTAGTTGATTTCAACAGTGAGCCGTCTTTGGTCTCAGTGAAATAACTTTTGGGTGTCACCTCTCCTGTTTGTTCAAAATGCCTTAGCATTTTTAACCCTAAATCAGTAATGGGTGAGCCTAAGGTTCGACCGGTATGATGTCCGTTGACAATCTTCACGATTGATTTTTCGACACTTTCTAATGAGTGGATAACAACTTCGCAGTGTGGTCCGATCAGGTCTGCAATGGTATCCGCCAGTCGAAAGTACCCGGCTAACAGGGTTCTGTCACTTTCAGTAAACTGTGTGCCACATGCCAAGTATTTTTTGCCATCCATTTTAGATCAGTATTGTTAATAATAGGTGGCGCTATTTTGATGGTTATTGGAAAGAAATACAAGGGTATAATTAACTTTATGTAACTATTTGATGGGGAGTTGTTCTAAAAACAAGCTAAAAATAGCAATTTTTGATTTAAATCAATGGTTGCAAGTAATAAAGTCTTAAAAAGTTAACTAATGATATAGGTCAATTTTTTTAACTCAGCTATCGGTAAGATTTGAGCCTTAAAGTAACGAAAAGTTAACTATGCTGCGTGAAAGGTTTGTTTTTCCTCACACATACCAGATCACTCAGTAACCCATCTGGATTAGAGGTTGAGATGACAAATTATCTTCAGCGCGGTTTTGAACAATCAGAATTTGAGAATCGTACTGCACGGGCACAGAAAGTCATGCATGACATGAATCTGGACGCCATGCTGTTTACCACTGAACCGAATGTTCGTTACTTTACTGGTTTTCACACCCAGTTTTGGCATAGTCCAACACGACCATGGTTCGTTATAGTTCCGGCAGAAGGAAAGCCCATTGCCATTATTCCTGAAATTGGTGCAAGTGGCATGGCGGAAACCTGGGTTGATAATATTATCACCTGGCCATCCCCACGCCCTGAAGATGATGGTATTAGCCTGGTAGCCAGTGCCCTTAACTCCTTACCTTGCCGTTATGGACGTGTTGGTGCCACATTGGGTATAGAGTCACATCTGCGTATGCCAGTAAATAATTACCTTCAGCTGGCGGGTATGGTGAAGAAGGACTTTGTTGATATTTCACTGGCAACCCACGAACTGCGTCAAATCAAGTCACAGGCTGAAATAGAAAAAACCCGCGAAATTTGCCGTATTACCAATATTGGCTTTGATAAAATACCGTCTTACGCAAGGGCGGGTATGACTGAGCGGGAAATCTGCAAACAGTTCCGCATTGATATGCTTTCTGCTGGCGCTGATGAATGTCCGTACATCATTGCCGGGTCAGGTCCAGATGGTTATGACAGCATTATCATGGGGCCAACAGACCGTGTTATCGAACAGGGTGATGTTCTGATTATTGATACAGGTGCTGTTCGCGACGCCTATTTCTCTGATTTTGACCGCAACTGGGCATTTGGTCATGCCAGTGAAGAAACAAAAGCGGCCTATCGTGCAACTTACGAAGCCACCACTAAAGGCTTTGAAGCTGCTCGTCCTGGTGCAACCACTACCGATATTTACAATGCCATGTGGAAAGTGCTTGAAGCCAATGGTGCTCTTGGAAACGACGTTGGGCGTTTAGGGCATGGATTGGGAATGGAATTAACTGAAAGGCCTTCCAATACAGCGACTGATAACACGCTGCTCAAGCCTGGCATGGTGATGACTCTTGAGCCTGGTATGGTCTATGCCCCTGGTAAATCAATGGTTCATGAAGAAAATATCGTGATTACTGAAGACGGGGCTGAATGGTTAACCAAGCGTGCCGAGCCAGAGTTAATCATTATTTAATCTGCTTTTGACCATGACTGCTCCAAGGGGAGCAGTTCATTGTCGCCGGCTTTACGGTTATTGTTTTTTATATTTTCTTACCCTCGCCACTGTTATTTTTTAATGATTTGTTTGTGATACTTCGCTCGTCGAATTTAAGGCAGTACGTAAAAAGCCAGCAAATAAGCAATTCATTATGAATATCGGAGTAGTGAGGTTTTTTGATTTTGGGAACTGTGATAAGTGGATACACCTAAAAGTGGTATTATTTCAGGCTGGGTTGCAGCGATAGCTGTTGCCTGTATATGGGGAGTGACTGGCGTTGTTGCGAAGCCATTATCAATGGCGATTGACCCTATTACATTGGTTTTTTTCACTTACCTTACTTCCGTTATTGGCCTTTCTGTTGTTTTTGCATTTACTTCCCGCAGTAAAAGCCTTAGCAAAGAACTCGGATCATCCTTAAGAATTGAGAAAAAAGATATTTTAAGGATTGCTTTTTGTGGTGTTGTCGGCCAAGGTGCATTCGCTTTATTTAATATTCCCTGAATCCGTGAGTTCACTGTAGCCCAACTCCTCTGGATCAACCACAAAACGTAAGTTCCAAGTTAAAATGCACCCACTCTAATTTTCACCACCTGGGTGCATTTTTGTGAAACTGAAAATTGAACAATCACAGACGGAATTTTATACACCGGTCGCAGGGCTTTATTTCGTTGGTCATGCACTCAACAAAAAGACAGCGTTAAGCAAATCCCTGCGCAAAATAAAAAAAAGGCACCGTATCACTCATATCGACCTGATCAGAGCTTACTGCGGCCAACTGGCTCAGGGTAAAAGTGATTTTGATAATGTTGATAATAACCGGGATAACGACTGGTTCCGGTTGGCAATGGGCATTAAACAAATGCCTTCAGCCAGCCGCTTAAGACAGCGTTTCAATGAAGATGCCGCCCAACTGATTCCTTTCATCGAGGACAGCCTTACCGATGTCCTGGTTAATCTTCAGGTGCCCGTCACACCCCTTCCGAAAAAACTCGATAAGAAGCAGCACATACCACTGGATATCGACGTATTCCCTATGGATAACAGCAATACCAAAAAGGAGGGGGTCGAGTACACGTATAAAAAATTCTTTGGTTATGCCCCTATTGCCGCTTACTTTGGCTGCGAAGGCTGGTGCCTGGGATGTGAATTACGCCCAGGCTCTCAGCACTCCCAGAATGATTTTATTGGCTTTTTACAAGCAGTGCTGCACCGCAGCCGACGTTTGACCCGAGCGCCTATTCTGGTTCGCCTTGATAGTGGCCACGATGCTGAGGAATCGCGCCGGGAAATCGCCGGGTTCAAAGGTGTGAATCACATTATCAAGCTCAACCCAAGAAAGTATCACACCAAGGAACACTGGCTCCCCATTTTTGAAGAAAAGCAAGTCAAATGGGAGGAGTCGCGTCCAGGAAAGAGTTATGCGACACTCTCAACCGTCTATGAAACCAACTATGGTAACCAGCGTCTGATTATTCGCATTATCAAGCGTACCACTGATACTGTAGGGCAGAGATTTCTGACACCCGATTATGAGCTGGAAGGATGGTGGACAACACTCAGCGAAGCTGACTACAGCGATGATCAGATCATTAATCTTTATGAGGATCATGCGACCAGCGAGCAGTTTCACAGTGAGTTGAAGACTGATATGGATTTAGAGCGCCTGCCTTCAGGCAAGTTTGACACCAACGACCTGGTGATGTGTTTGGGTGCACTGGTCTATAACATTCTGCGCTACATGGGGCAGAGTTGCTTGCTCGGGCCAGATGCGCCGGTACGTCATAAAGCCAAACGACGCCGGTTAAAAACCGTGATACAGGAACTCATCTACCTGGCTGCCCGTCTTCTGAAAAAAGGACATCAATACCGGCTACGCTTTGGTCGTTACTGTCCTGGTTTCAGGTCTTTCCATCAATTAATAAGCCAGCATGCACTTTGTTGATTGAATAGCGAGATAGAAAAAAATGCCATAAATGAGAAAGTACTGTATTGATAACGGTAGGGCTTCTTTCAACCTGTCTTCAAGTTTGATGATATTTTGATCAGCATTTATGCTTAAAAACGACATAAAAACACTTCAATCAATAACCCGAGTTATTTTCAAAGGAAAAAATTAATCAGCACATTTTCAAAACTGCCGGGCAAATCAAGAAATCACGGATTCAGGTATTCTTTCTCTTTCCCATATTGGCGTCACAGAAAACGCAGTTGTTCAAGGCATGCAGCCCTTTGCAACCGTATTTTTTGGCATGATGTTCATGGGTTTCAAAATGAATAAAATTCAGTGGGGAGCATTTGTTGCCTCAGCTCTTTGCATTATTGCCATGAGTCTTGGACCAACAAACAAGGTAGAGGGTGGCATACCCATGCTGGGATTTGCCCTGGTGACAGCCTCCATGCTTTCTTTGGCCTGGACCTCACACCTGCGTTGCAGTTTGGCAGAAAAATACGGTTCCGTAGTCGCTATGTTTTACCAGTACCTGTCTGTTTCCATTGCTGGTGTGATTGCGGCATTTACACTAAATCTCGACTTGTCCCAAATTCAAATTATTTTCTCTAATCCAAAGCTCACGGGCTTGCTGATTTTCCTGGGAATGGGAATCGCCGGTGGAAGTTATTTAGTACAGCTTTATTCATTCTCAAAAATTGGAGTTGAAAAAGCATCCATGACTCTAAACCTGATGCCTTTAGTTGGTTATATCGTTGCGGTTCTGGCATTGGGTGAGCAAATGGCATTGGGTAAAACCATTGTTGTTACCTTAATTGTGGTAGCGCTATATATTTTCAATAAATACGAGTCAAAAGAAGCAGACAAAGTAGAATCCACTCAGTTGTTGAATCCTCAATAAGTCTGATAGCTATTTATTAAGCCACCCCACATATTGAGGTGGCTACACACTATCTCGAAACAAACCAATATCTGTTACTCAGCGAAAAGCATGATGGTTTTCGCGAGAGAAATTCTGGAGCCTGAACCATGACCATTGAACAACAAGTGATCGCCTGGCGTCGTCATATCCACAAACACCCCGAGTTTGGTTTTGAAGAGCAGCTTACCTCGGAAATGGTGGCTCGGTGTCTTGAGGAAATGGGCATAGAGGTTCATAGAAATATTGGCAAAACAGGTGTGGTAGGGATACTTAAGTGTGGAAGCAGTGAACGGTCCATAGGGCTTCGTGCTGATATGGATGCCCTTCATATTAAAGAGCAAAATTGTTTTGCCCATGCATCGGTTCATGAGGGAGTTATGCATGCCTGTGGTCATGATGGTCATACGGCAATGTTGTTAGGTGCTGCACACGAGCTGGCAAGAACCCATAATTTTGACGGCACTGTTTACTTTATTTTTCAGCCTTGCGAAGAACATGGTCTGGGTGCCAAAGCAATGATCGCCGATGGGCTTTTTACCCGGTGGAACATTGATGCAGTCTATGCCATACATAATTTGCCCGGTATCGCTGAAGGTCATATCGTAACCCGCCCAGGCTCATTGATGGCCAGTGAAAGTAGTTTTGAAATTGATGTTATTGCCACAGGTGGACACGCTGCATTACCTCATATGGGAACAGATCCGATTGTGGTTGGTGCGCAAATTGTCACAGCGATGCAAACCATTGTTTCTCGTAACCTGAGTGCTATCGATGAAACGGCCGTTATATCCATTACGGAATTCACCACCAATGGTACAGTGAACGTCATTCCATCCCAGGTTAAAATAAAGGGCGATACCCGAAGCTTTACCGATGAAGCACTGCACAAAATAGAAGCAGCTATTGAGCGTGTTGTTAAGGGGCAGTGTCTGTCTGCGGGTGTTGAATACAAGTACACATTCAACAATAGTTTTTTATCCACTATCAATAGCGATAAAGAGACACAGCATGCAATCAGTGCTGCTCAAAAAGTGGTAGGTGAAGATCAGGTGAACGGTAACTGCCAGCCTTTTACCATTAGTGAAGATTTTTCATTTATGCTTCGCGAAGTACCTGGCTGTTACATCCTCATGGGGAACGGCATTGGTGAGTGTGGCGGTACTGCGCTTCATAACCCCAATTATGACTTCAATGACAAGATTCTGATGAATGGAGTGAAGTATTGGCAGGTGCTGGTTGAGGAACAACTGGCGAAGTAATACTCACCCTCTACGTCCCTATGGAGTGCTTAGCAGGAAAGGTTGATGGAGAATACGCTTTTATTCTCCATCAGCCCTCAACCCTCCCGTTATTAATGTGCCTTCGCCAAACAGTCAATAATAGGACACTCTGGCAGCTCATCTCCGTGACAACACTCCGTCATCAATTGGAGGCTATCCCTGATGGATTGTAGCTGGGTAATTTTTTTCTCAATATCTTCAATCTTCTTCATTGTCAGGGCCTTCACATCGGAACTTTTTCTGCCTTTGTCCTTGTATAGGTTCATAAGTTCGGCACACTCCTTTAGCGTAAACCCCAGTTTTCTGGCCTGATTAATAAATGCCAGCTCTTTCAGGTTATCCCTGCTGTATTCACGGTAGCCATTCTGTTGTCGGCAAGCGGGCGTAATTAACTGAATGCTTTCATAATAGCGAATGGTCTTTGGTGTTAGTCCTGTGGCCTCGGCTGCTTTTGAGATATTCATCAGAATGTTTCCCGGAGAGATGATTTAAAAAGTTTCAATCGGTTGGCATTGGATACTACGGTGACGGAAGATAGTGCCATTGCTGCCCCTGCTATGACCGGATTGAGGAGCATTCCTGTCAATGGGTATAACACACCCGCAGCCACCGGAATACCTAATGAGTTGTAGATAAAAGCGCCCAGTAGGTTTTGTTTGATATTTCGAAGTGTGGCCCGGGAAAGCTCCACAGCATTTGCCAGTCCATGGAGTGATGGACGAATAAGCGTGATATCAGCGGATTCAATGGCTATATCGGTTCCTGTACCAATGGCAAAGCCTACATCGGCTCTCGCTAATGCAGGGGCATCATTGATGCCATCACCGGTCATTCCGACTTTTTCACCCTGTTGTTGTAGCTGACTAATATGGCGATCCTTATCTTCAGGTAACACTTCGGCGTACACCTGATCTATACCGATTTCATTTGCCACTGTCTCTGCCGTCAGCCAGTTGTCTCCGGTTAGCATTACCAGCTTAATACCTAACCGGTGTAATCTCTGTATGGCAGCCACTGAATCCTTGCGTATGGGGTCAGCCACAGCGATTAATCCAGCCAGCTGGTTATCTACTGCCAGGTACATGGGAGTCTTTCCACGGGCTGCAAGTGTTTGGGCCTGTGAGGTCAGAATATCGGTATTTATTCCGTTCCCGGTCATTAGCTTGTTATTACCCAGTAAAAGACTCTGGTCTTGCACTTGCCCCTTAACACCCTGTCCGGTAATGGACGAAAAGTTAGCTGCGGGTAATAAAGTAAGGTTTTTATCTTTTGCCGAGCTGATGATGGCTTCGGCCAGAGGGTGCTCTGAACTGGCTTCCAGGCTGGCGGCCAGAGTCATCAGTAAATCTTCAGAAATAGTATGAACAGGCAAAATGTCCGTGACTTGAGGTTTTCCCTCTGTAATCGTGCCTGTTTTGTCAAGAACCAGTGATGTTATATTACTGGCCTGTTGTAAGGCATCACCGTTGCGCACCAGCATCCCCATTTCTGCTGCCTTGCCTACCCCCACCATGACGGACATGGGTGTAGCAAGACCCAAAGCGCAGGGGCAGGCTATGATCAGAACCGTGGTAAAGACAACCAGGGTATGAGCCGCTTTGGGGTCAGGACCAAAATAAAACCATATTGCTGCGGCCACCAGGGCTATCAGGATCACAGCGGGGACAAATACAGCGGCTATTTTATCAGCTAACCGGGCTATGGGCATTTTGGAACCTTGCGCTTTTTTCACTAAAGCAATGATGTGGGCAAGGGCTGTTTCATTACCAACTTTATCAGCTTTAACCAGTAAACTGCCGTTTTTATTCAGGGTTCCCGCAGTCACCGGATCACTCTTTTGTTTACTAACAGGCACTGGTTCTCCGGTCAGCATGGATTCATCTATCAGACTGGCGCCGTCAATAACGATCCCGTCCACCGGTATTTTCTCACCGGGACGAATACGCAGGATATCACCCTTTATAACCTGATTAATGGGTATAGCCATTTCCTGATTATTGCGAATAACCTGTGCTGTTTTTACCTGTAACCCAAGCAGCTTTTTTATGGCTTCGCTGGTTTTGCCCCTGGCTCTTAGTTCGAGGGCATGGCCCAGGTTAATCAGGCCAATAATCATGGCGGAGGCTTCAAAATAGACATGGCGGGCACTGGCGGGCAGTGACTCAGGGAATAAAACCACTAGCATGGAATAAAGCCATGCCGCGCCGGTTCCCGTGGCAATAAGGGTGTCCATATTGGCGTTGCGGTATTTCAGTGATTGCCACATCCCGGCAAAATAGTGTTTTCCCGAGAAAAAAAGTACCAGGAAGGTTAGCACTCCAACTCCTCCCCAGGCCAGTTGCTGACTGGAGTTATTAATGCTCATCTCGCCAGTAATAACTCCCCAGGCCATAAGGGGAATACCCAGTCCAAGGGCAATGGTGGTGTGTTTGAGCAGATAGCGGTATTGCGCCTTATCTTCCTGTTCCTGTTGTAAACGACGTTCTTCTTCCTGGTCTATCAAATACCCCGGAAAGCCGATTTTTTCCAGTGCTTCCAAGATGGTAGCCAGTATTACTGAGCCTTCTATGGTCAGGGTTTTGTCTGAGAGATTGACAGTGGCTTTTTTAATCCCGGACAGCTGATTTATGGCGGTTTCAATTTTATTGACACAGGATGTACAACGGATGGAGGGAATGGAAATAAGAAGTACTTTGTCATTAACGGGCTTTATGACCGATGCATCAAAACCGGCAGTTTTGATCGCATTTATCAATGCTTTCGAATCAGTATTTCCCGAGATTGTTGCCGTTCTGTCTGCAAAATTGACGGAAGCCCGGGAAACGCCGGGTACGGCGAGCAAGGCTTTCTCTATCTTGCCAACACAGCCCGCACAGCTGACTCCTGAGAGCTTTAGCTGAGTCTGTAGTCCTGCCATTGTTGAAAATCCCATAATAATCTTGATATTACAGGTAGGATAACCTTTACCCTAACTGGAAGGTAAAGGTGGGAAGGAATGCTTTTAATTAAAAGTCTTATATTTGATGTGAACTTTTTAATATGAATTTTGTCTTTTGAATGGAATACATCCCCATGTATATAAATATATTGACTAATAATATTAAGGTGGT
Organism: Endozoicomonas sp. Mp262; assembly: GCF_025643335.1. Lineage (NCBI taxonomy): Bacteria > Pseudomonadati > Pseudomonadota > Gammaproteobacteria > Oceanospirillales > Endozoicomonadaceae > Endozoicomonas > Endozoicomonas sp. Mp262. Next base: position 1,692,134 of record NZ_CP092489.1, read on the forward strand.
AATAAATGTTGGGAAAAGAAATAAATAGAGCCTGTTATTTTAGCAGGGTTTTAAGTGTTTTTTTTATTGTAGTTCTATCTAATGTACTAACTGCTCCGGCGAATGCGCAATCGGGTGATGATGAGGAAGATATTTTTAAATATCTTTTTGAAAAAGCTGCTCAAAAAGCCGGGCATAAAGTCAATATGAATGATAACGAGGATTTTTTTTATAAGGGCAATGACTTTATAATAGCTAATTCAGAAAAGGGATCAATCTATATCAATACAGGACAACTGTATATGGGGGCTGACAGTGGATTTAGATTTGGCGCAGCTGTCCCTGAAAAAACAAAAAACAAACCTGAAACAAAGACTGCTGATGCCTCTCCTCACGCCAAAGAAAGAAGGTGTAACTATCTGAATTCAGAGCCTGTTGTTAGTTATGATCAGCTTCGCAGAGATTTTCAGATCTATCAAAGTGATATAAAGAAAATGAGTAGCGATGACCTATGTATTGGGCTAGATGAAATTTATGAAGTGGCGTCCAGATTAAAAATGAAAGCAGGATTACCACCTGGTGAATCAAAAAATAAAGCAATGAAAGTCTTTGAATTGGTCAAAGAAATATATGTCCCTCCATATGGGCCTCTTTATATTACAGGTGTCGATGTTGTCCGCCTGGCGGAAGCCTCTATGGCTGTTGATGTTGCCAAGTTGGAAATGGGAAATAGACCCGTAATTAAGAGTTGTTTTCCTAAAGATGGAACGGAATGTGTGACATATAGAGAGCCTTTATGCCGTGATGCAGGAAAAAGTGGCGATTGTCATTCGGTAGGTGCATCAATAAATCTTGATGTGGCCAATTTATTTCGACTTTTAGAAATAATCCGGGCGGCAGGTGTTCAGGAGCAGTCGGTTTATGGGGACTCAATATGTCAGGGATGTCCAAGGCACCGGCTAACATTGGATTTGGCTGCTTTATCTAACAGCTTTTTTTATGCTAAAGATAGACGAATTGAGGAGTTGGTAAATCTGGCATTTTCTCCTGAAAATAACGGTTTTTCTATAGCTAATATGGCTAAGCTATTGCCTCTTCTATCCAATGGAGGGCGGGGAATGAATGCAGCTGCTGATACGCTATTAAGAATAGCTGACAGTACAGACAAACCGAGTTTTGATGATGTGTATGATGCAGCTATTGAAAGAAAGGCTGAAGCGGTTAATCCCGGAAAATCAGATATTGGATTCCTGAAGCATGAAGTGGATAGAGGCATTTATTATATGGATAAGCCCATTGACCTTAAGGATCTGGAGCAGGCTTTTAAATGATATGCCATAGTCTATGGACAATAGTAATTATTATTGTCCATAGAGTGGTTTCTAAACTAGTGCCATAGCAATCAGCGTCACCGGATGAAGTACCTTATGGTCAGTATTCATCTCCACCTGCATTTTGCATGACTCACAGTCTGTGATGATATAGTCAGCTTCCGTTGTCTTTATTTGCTCCAGCATCTTATTGGCAATTTTTTGGGAAGTATCATAGTTCTCTTTCTTAAAGCCATAAGTACCGGACAAGCCACAGCAATTCTGGTCAAGCAGGGTCAGTTCCAGTCCCGGGATTTCCCGCATCAGCTCAACGGTATGAACCACTCCCCCCATACGAATCAAGTGACAGGGGCTATGGTAGGCTACCTTCAGGTTAAGGGGCTTCATTTCCGGCTTATTTCCGGATGCAAATTCCTTGATCAGGAACCGGGAGACAAACTGGATCTGATCTTTAAAGGCAGAGTTATCCACATCCAGCATATCCGGATACTCATCCCGTAACGTCATGGCGCAGCTTGAAGAGGATGAGATAACGGCTTCTGAACCGGCATCCAGGCTTTTGGCAAACTGAGTCATATTCAGGTCAGCATTTTTACGGGCCTTTTTCAGGAAGCCGTTGGCAATGAGAGGGACGCCACAACATTTTTCTTTTGCCGTTAATCGCACACCAATATTAATGGCATTTAAAACAGCCACCAGGTCTTTACCCACTGCGGGTACGTTGTAATTGGTGTAGCAACCGTGGAAATAGGTGATCTTGCGGTCAAAACGTTCCTGGTTTCCGGCATGTTTGCCAAACCATTTACGGAATGTCTGGAAGGTGTATTTCGGCAGTGTCCGTCGTTCATCAACCCCCAGGGTTTTGTCCAGTAGTTTTTTCACAGGCTTCATGGCCGTTACTACATTGACAATAGGTGCGGTGGTTGAAGACAGGGTACCCATCAAGTCAGTATGGCTCAGCATAAACTCCCGGGGACCCTGCTTGAACCCGTCATGGCGAGCCTTGGCCTTCTGAATAATTGTGCCGATATGGACATTGGACGGGCAGGCCACCTCACAGCGTTTACAGTTGGTGCAATACTTCAGGGCATCGTCGTACAGGCCGGGGCTTTTGATGCGAAATCGTTCGCCATCAGGGCCAGCCTGCTTGGGGCCGGGATAATCAGGGCGTGCTTCAGCAACCGGGCAGCGGGTGGTGCAAACGGTGCATTTGATACAGTTATCAAAGGTGGTGTCTGTGAGAGATAGCATCTTAATTACCGGCGCAGGCTTGATATGCAGCAATAATTTGTTCGGCAGCATGGAAGCCTGTGGCAATGGATACACCACCGGCTGAACCTTCTGCTACCGGGTTAAAACCGGCCAGCACAGAGCCAACACAGTACATATTTTCAATGGGCAGACCCTGGCGCGTTGGTTGCAACTGCTGGTTGCAGCTGACACCGTATTCAATAAAATGATGAGCCTTGCTGTCCAGGAATTTTCCTGATGCCCATAGTGACCGGTCTGAAGGGGCTTCCACATCAAGGTCAAAGGTTGGCTCAATGATGCGATTTTGCTTGCTTAGGAGTCCTTTGCTGAAGAAACTGCCGGAAGCCAGAACAAAGTGATTGGCATACAGGGGCAGATCCTTGTTGTAATGGGTCTCAATACTCACCAGGCGACCATTATCAAAGTTGCCTTTTTCCACCAGATCTCCTTCAATAAGCATCCCGCCCAGCTTGTTGAACTGCCTTTTCAGGGCGTTAGCAATGCGCAGGCCTGGTAGTGAGGGAGGCAGGCTTGCCACTTCCATAATCTGACAGCCAATTTTTTGTGATAATTCAGGAATACGGCTTCTGCCCAGTGAGTCCTCCAAAACGGCAGGTATGATAAGCAAATCCGAAGAACCTGCTGCGCCTCCAAGGGCGTTTGTCAGTCGCTGAAAGTTATCGGCATGATTTAACGCCCGTGCTAATTCGATAGAGCGAAGCTCAAACGGATTTCGGGTTTCCAGACCCAGCTCCCTGGCAGTAATGGTTTTACTGGTAATCCTGGCTTGTTGAAATGCCGGGTGCTGCTTTAGACCTGCAACTGCAAGAGAAGGCTGAAAATCCCTGAATCCGGCGATATTAACAATAGCAATGCGCTGAATTCCCTTTGCGGGCTGTTTTATAGGCAGTGGCATCATACCGGGTTGGTAAAGCCAGGCTGGACGAAGGCTGCCCAATGCCGTTGTTCGCCAGTGATTATCTTCACTCTGGCTGGCCATGGGAACTCCGGCAACGTCAAGGTGGTGGCAAAAGCGGTGCAGACCTTGTTTAAGTGTGTCTACCCCAACCTTGCTATAAGGGTGGTTGGGGTTACTTTCTGCAAGCTTGGCCACGGCGGGAAAAGGTGATTGCACGACACTGCCATCGCTATGATAACCAAGGATGTCAATAGCGCCAGAGGCAAAAGTCAGGGAACTTTCCCCGAAACTGATTACTGCCGTTTTCAAGCCTGCTTCGGCGCAGCGGATGGCAGAGGTCAGTCCAGCCAGCCCGCCGCCAATAATTATGCTGTCATATCTCATGCTGCTGGCTTCTCTTTTACTGGGCTTTGTGTAATGGCAGGTTGTGCCAAATTGATATCAAGGGGTTCTGTTGCTTTTTGCAGGCTGCTATAGCCTAGCAATGATTCATAAATCCAGTGACTGAACTCAGCTTCCCGCAAGGCATCGCCCCATAGGACTGGCTGATTGCCTTTCCAGCGCTCTTCCAGGAATTCACCAATGCTATTCAGGGGCTGCTGTGGTTCTGTGGGGATTAGATCCTGGATAATGCCTGCCGCACGACAGGCACAGAGTTCGCCCTGACAAGGCCCCATACCCAGCCGTGTCCGACGACGAAGATCCACTAAGTCCGGGGCATTGAGTTTTTCAACGGCGTATTCGATTTCCCCCCGGGTTACCATTTCACATTCACAAACAATGGCATTCTTTTCTTCATTTTCGGAAAGGAACATTGCTGCCCGCTCACCATGGCGATATTTTGCGGAAACAGACACCGGAGCTGACAGGGTTGGCGTTTGAATATCTGCCTGTTCACCACAGGCTCCCGGTAAAGGAACTTCGGCAGTACAGCAGGGAGTGCTATTGCCCAGGTGTTTGGCAACGGCATCTGTGGCTTTTTCTGCCATCAGGCGATAAGTCATCAGCTTGCCACCGGTAATAGTTACCAGTCCAGGTAAACCGTCATTGTCTGCATGGTCCATTAACACAATTCCGCGGCTGATATTCCGGCCTGTACTGTCTCCCAGGGCAACCAAAGGGCGTACTCCCGCATAGGCCCGAAGAATTCGGGAGCGTGACATGACAGGAGCCAGCTTTTCTCCTTCGCGGATCAGAATATCCACCTCTTCAGGATCAATTTTCAGATTATCAATTTCACCGTAGGGGATTTTTTGGGATGTAGTGCCAATCAGGGAAATGGTGTCGCCAGGAACCAGAATGTCAGCGTCAGCCGGTTTACGACAGCGGTTAAGCACCATGCTGTTAATCCGATAATCCATGATGAGCAGAGAACCCTTTGAAGGGATCATATGGATAGAAAGGTCGGCATATTCTGCAATTTGTTGTCCCCATATCCCGGCAGCATTCACCACTTGTTGAGCGCGAACAGCAATGCGTTCCCCGGTTTTAATGTGGGTGGCATGAATGCCGCAGACACGGCCATTTTCAACAATCAGTCCCTGAACCCGGGTGTAATTGAGCAGCTGGCCGCCATGTTCTTCGGCGTCAAGAATGTTGGATGCTGTCAGGCGAAAGGGATCAATGGTTCCATCAGGAACCTTTACAGCGCCCAGTAATCGTGGGTTGACGTTTGGCTCTAGTTTCAATGCCTGCTGTGAAGAGAGTAGCTCTGTTTCAATGCCTGACGTATTACAGGCTTCGATAAATGTCTTTTGAAAAGACACGTCATCCTCGGGCAGGGTGATAAATAATCCGCCGGTTTCTTCTATGCAGTGACGGGCGACTTTCTTAAGGATTTTGTTTTCCTGGATGCACTCTTTGGCAGAGTGGGCGTCAGTGACAGCATAACGGCCTCCGGAATGAAGCAAGCCGTGGTTGCGGCCGGTAGCTCCAGTGGCAATATCATCTTTCTCGATCAGAATTGCACGAATGCCCCGCAGTGAGCAGTCACGAAGGACACCGGCTCCTGTAGCGCCACCGCCGATGATGACAACGTCTGTTTCAAGGGTTTTCATTAGAGGCCTGGTTAGGTTAGATACGCGTCTTTACAAACATTATGTAGGGGGATTTTAATGTTCGAAATGATTTATATCAACATTCGACTGTGTTCGTATTGGTTCGATAGTAGGTTTGGTTGTGATTTTTTGGTGATTTGTGGCGTGTGGTGTGCTTGCGTCTATTTGTTGATGTTCTATGGGGGTTGGAGAAGGGGGGGGATCTTTCATCTATTATAATTACTTATCGCTAGTTGATGTACTAGGGTCAAGCTTATGAAGAAAGTAAGGATAAGATATAGTTTACTTATATCAGGATTGTTGTTTTTTGTTGAGCTGCGTGCATTTGATGTTTTTTTTGAGGAGGTCGCTGACATTCAGTTAACAAGCGCCGTAGGTCAGATCGATTTTTATGATAATTCATTGCTGGTCGTGCATGGGAAATGTATTTATTTATATCCTTTGGGGATAAACCGTGGTGATCGAATACTATGTTTTGGTGACGATTCTGGAGAAGTGAGTGTTAGGGAAGAAGTGAATTTTGCACAGAGTGATGATAACAAATATGTAGCAGTCAGTGATAAGAGAAAAGTTTATCTTGCAAAGTGGGGGGAGAGCTTAGCTTTAGATGTCATGGATGAGTTCAGTGTAGAAAACAAAGGAATTTGCCAGTTTGACAGGCATTCCAGGCATCTTTTAACAAAGATAGATTCTAGGCCCCCCGGACTTCAGATAAGAAAAATACAAGATGATGGTAAAATGGATGACTGCCTATGGCTAACAAAGCAAGAGAATAAATTTGAATTTTCAAAAGCGAAACGGCATCTTCCAGACCTTCTAAGTGGTACAGTTTTTAAAAATGAGGAAGTAGTGGATGATGTCTTTGTAAGTCTAGATGCCTGCGCTTATGCTGTTGTAGTTAAACCTAAAGCAGAGTTGAATAGGAAACAATGTATTTATGTACTTTATCAGAGTGAAATTAGAGAAGGAGTTTTAACTCAGGTAGGGGATACTATTCAAGTTTCAGGAAAGCACTCAATAGTTTTTGACGTCCTGTTTAGTAGATACTTTGGGTTAATAGTTTCTAGATATTTTGAGGATTATAGGTTGAGGGGGCTTGACGTAGAGAATGGTCATTGGAAAACAATAGATTATGGTGGATATGATGGTACTGTTGATTTTAGCCCCGACAGTCAGTATTTGCTTATATATAAACAGACACAAAGGTATATTTGTACTAAAGGCCCTAGAAGGGTATATGCTGAGCAAGCAATATTAAAAAAAATCAATCCTAATGATTTTTGTATTGATAATGAAGATATCTTTGAGCATGAAGAGCATTTAATCAGTCACGTTTTTAGCTCTAATAGCCAGTGCTTAGTTATTGGGTTTAAGGACGGTCATATAAAATATCTAAAAAAACAGGGGGGGAGGTGGGTCGAGTTAACCTTTGATCGGAGTAAAGTCCAATGCTGGGATGAGCGCAAGCAACGTTTTGCAGGTCCTTACTCCCTGATTCTTAGTCGTGATTGTCAATACTTGGCAGTCATGTATAGCTTTCATACGGTAAAAGTTTTTAGGATTGTAGAGTAGAAGGGGGAATGATATTTTCTGTGATTTTGAAATATCCTTTTTCCTTCCTGTCCTTTTTTATTTTAAGGCAGGTGTCAGTTAAAAGATTAAGTCAAGACTATTTGGGTGTAAAAGGTCATCAGGTGATAGGTCTATTTATAGGCTATATTGGAATTGATATTTTACTCCATTAGCCTGGATATTATGAAACGACTATTTTTTCTTGTATGCTTGATTTTAAACATATTAATTATCTGGAATGGTTGCTATGCGGGATATGAAATAAAAATAACCCCTGAAATAAAGCTTGCAGTGGAAGAAGAAAATCTTTATTTGGTTAGGGAGAAATCTGAAAAAGTAGATTCCAGTAAAGAAATTATATATAAAAATATGCGTTATCGATGGGTAACGCCATTTGTAGCTATGGGGCATCGGGTGGATCTTTATAGTAATATCATGCTAAAAAGTGATTTGTTTTTTGGGTATGATTTATTTGGAAACTATGAAGTTGATGACGAATCGCTTTTAGGTGTGGGTTCTCCTGTAGCGGGTGGCTTATTTGGTAGTGCATCAGGCTGTGTGCAGAAAGGGAAGAGAGAGGAAGTATATAAAGAATACGTAGAAATGGTTAGGGATCGAATAAAAAAAATGGTTAGTCCATTAGAGCAATTGCCAGAGGAGTTTAAGTGGCAAATAACTGAAGGCTCTGGGGTTGACCTTCAGAAGGCTAAAGCCGACGCTGTTTTCAGCCATACTATCAAAATTAATTCTGAAAAGGATACTGGCTATAATGTTAAAATTATTGTTGATAGAAAGGAGTGTAATGGTGCTTATTTAACACCAGATGGTTTTATGAGGTTTCTATCTCAAATGGATCATTTGAGTGAAGAAGAGCAGTATAAAAAATGGTTGGAGTGCCCCTTTACACTTGCTAATATATTTACCTTTCCTGTGCTTTTAGAAATTTCAAAAATTATAACAGGATACTCTGTTACCAAGAAAGCTATCCCGCTTCCAGATAGTGCATTCCAAAAGCCTATTTTTTGCCAGCACGGTGGGAATGAAGTTGAGGTTACGCCTAATGAAGGTGCTGGTATGTTCAGGGGGTGCTATTGGTATAGACTAGTCCCTGGAAAATCGGTTGCCTGTATTGAGCAGATCCTATTTAATTTTTCTGGAAGGCCAGAAAAAATAATGCCCGTCGAAGAAGTCGAATCAATGCCTAATATTTATGCTGGTGTAATAGATGGTAAGGAGTGTGCTGTTTGTACTTTTATTGAGCAGTACCCTGGTACATGTACAGATTATTATGCGGATAATCCACCGGTTGCCAGGTTGTATCGTGCAGAACCGCTTTTATGTCCACTTCCTTAAAAATATGGATTGACTTGTTTTTTCAATATGGTGTGGGAGACAATTCATGGATAGGAGCGCTGAAAAAGGGGGAGGTTTTTTTGTTTTGAGCTTAGCAGATTAACGCTATTAGGGCTCAAGGCCTGACAGCATTCGTGCTACCAGAAAGTTAGTTATTCTTACATAAATGTTATGCCTTTAAAAAAAAGACTCATTATTATTAGTGAGGACGTTTACATGGAGGTAACATTATGAAAATTGATAACAGTACCTGTAGTATTTGCAGAAGTGATTATACTGATGGCAGCATAAAAACAGACCTTGATTGCAAGCATGCTTTCCATAAAACCTGTGTTTTCGCCTGGGTTAAACCAGTTCTCAATAACGATGCAAAAGAATCAGAATATCCGTGTCCTCTATGTCGGAAGCCATTGACCTCAAATGACATGGATAAGCTGGTGCCGTTAGCTGAGCGTAAAACAAAGGCGTTGGTAAATACCGGTAAATATCTGGTTTCCGGGCTTCTTTGCGCTGCCGCTGCCGGGGTGTGTTTAGCGGAGGCAGGCAGAATGCTTTTGTCTCCCAATGATGGGGAAGAAAAAAATGGGCAAGCTTTGCAAGCTGATGGACAGGTCTTGCAGGGTATGGGGGCGATTATCGCAGGTAGTGTTGCGGGCACTGGCTATAGCCTGAAAAAAGCCTATGATTCATGCCATGAGTGGGTTCGTTTACAACAGAAGACAAGCAGTTAAAGGCTCTTTGGAATCATGAAGGATATGAAGCATTGAAAGAGAAACTTTGTCTTCATATCCTTCGTGGTTTTTGCATTCATTCATACAGCTTCTTCCCCAATATTTTCCCATGAATTAATTTATCGATGGTGAGAGTAAAGTTTCACCGTTTTCTGTTTGTTTATTGATAGGTGTCAAGCCTCTAGCATTGCTTAGATGTGTTTCTTTTTGTGAAAATCCGTTAGCCTTTTGTTTCCTTTTGCTGTGATGGACGATTTTTATGCGACAGTCACTATTGGGCCAATGTATTGCGGAATTTATAGGAACGGGTCTGCTGATTTTTTTCGGTGCGGGCTGTGTTGCTGCTTTAGTACTTGCTGGCGCCGACTTTGGTCAGTGGGAAATTTCCATTGTCTGGGGCATGGGGGTTGCCATTGCCATTTATGTCTCTGGAGGCGTTTCCGGTGCTCACCTGAATCCGGCAGTCACTTTGGCTCTCACGGTATTTAAAGGCTTTGAAAAACATAAAGTACTGCCTTATATCGCAGCACAAATCCTGGGTGCTTTCAGTGCCGCGGCATTGGTTTACTTCCTGTATCAGGGACTGTTCATTGAGTTTGAAAGCGACCATGCCATTGTTCGTGGTGAAGCGTCCAGTTTGGCGACGGCAGGGGTTTTCTCCACTTATCCGAATGCGGTTCTTACTAACGTTCAGGCATTTTTTGTTGAGTTTTTCATCACGGCGGTTTTGATGGGAGCCATTCTGGCTATTGGTGATGACAATAACGGTGTGTCAAATGGAGCCTTGTCTGCGTTGTTAATTGGAATAGTGATTGCTGTGATTGGTGCTTCTTTTGGACCTTTGACAGGGTTTGCCATGAATCCGGCCAGGGATTTTGGTCCAAAGCTATTTGCCTATTTTGCTGGCTGGGGTGACGTTGCCCTGACCGGAGCTCGTTCCAACCCTTATTTCTGGGTGCCTATTGTTGGCCCGATTTGTGGAGCAATGGCCGGAGCCTGGGTTTATGTGAAATTGATTGCCAGCCAGTTGGAACCCACTGAATGTGCCACAGCCGGTTGTGAAATACGCTCTGCGGACGTTTAAAAACAATCGAATTAAAAGAAGGAATATCTTTTGAATACTGATGCTCAATATATTGTTGCTTTAGACCAGGGTACAACCAGCTCTCGTGCCATTATTTTCAATAAGCAGGGCTATATTGTTGGTGTTTCCCAGCGTGAGTTTACCCAGATTTATCCACGGGCTGGCTGGGTAGAGCATAATGCCATGGAGATCTGGGCAACCCAGAGTTCTGTATTAACAGAGGTACTGGCTAAAACAGGTATTCGCAGCGATCAGGTAGCAGGTATTGGTATTACTAACCAGCGTGAAACCACTGTGGTCTGGGATAAGCATACGGGGCAGCCTGTTCATAACGCGATTGTTTGGCAGTGCCGTCGTACTACAGATATTTGCGAGCAGCTCAAACGAGAAGGGCTTGAAGAGTATATTAAAGAAACCACTGGATTGGTCACCGATGCTTATTTTTCTGGCACCAAAGTGAAGTGGATTCTTGATAATGTTGAAGGGGCAAGGGAAAAAGCAGAAAAAGGCGACCTGTTATTTGGTACGGTAGATTCCTGGGTTATCTGGAAACTGACCAATGGGCGTGTACACGTCACTGATTATACCAACGCTTCCCGCACCATGTTGTTTGATATTAACAAGTTGCAATGGGATGAGAAAATGCTGGAAATCCTGCAGATTCCACGCTCAATGCTGCCTGAGGTAAAATCCTGTTCAGAAGTTTATGGTCAAACCAATATTGGTGGTAAAGGTGGAACCCGTATTCCTATAGCCGGTATTGCCGGTGACCAGCATGCAGCCCTGTTTGGTCAGATGTGTCTGGAAAAAGGCATGGCCAAGAATACCTATGGTACGGGTTGCTTCCTGTTAATGCATACCGGTGACAAGCCTATCCGTTCTGAAAATGGTTTGCTGACGACTATTGCCTGCGGTATTGATGGTAAGGTGACGTATGCACTGGAAGGTTCGGTATTTATGGGTGGTGCCAGTGTCCAGTGGCTAAGGGATGAGCTGGGTCTGGTGCGTGATGCAGCGGATACTGAATACTTCGCGTCAAAAGTTGAAGACACCAATGGCGTTTATGTGGTTCCTGCTTTTGTGGGGTTGGGTGCGCCTTATTGGGATCCTTATGCCCGAGGCTCTATTTTTGGCCTGACCCGTGGTGCAAACCGTAACCATATTGTTCGTGCAACGCTGGAAGCCATTGCCTATCAATCCAGGGATTTGTTGGAAGCCATGCAGCAGGACTCCGGAATTGAGCTGAGCCAGTTGCGGGTTGATGGTGGTGCTGTGGCGAATAATTTCCTGATGCAATTCCAGTCCGATATTTTGGGTAAAAATGTAGTACGACCCAAAGTGGCTGAAACCACCGCAGCGGGTGCTGCCTATTTGGCAGGCCTGGCAGTGGGCTTCTGGAATAATATTGATGAGTTGAAGGATAAAGTTTCTATCTGTCGTGAGTATGAGCCAGAGATGGATGATGAGAAACGGGGGGATCTCTATAAGGGATGGAAGAAGGCCGTAGAGCGTTCCAGAAATTGGATTGAGTAAGATAGCGGAGAGCATCAGCTTTCTTATGCTGATGCTCTCTGGAGTCTATTATTTCCAGAAATTTCGACTATCAAAAACCATGAAGCTGCCGTCCAAAATAATCAGCGGGTGAGGTGATTTCCCTGTAAAACCTTGATACTGGTATAGTTCTGTCAATTTACGGGCTGAATCCCTTAATTGGTAGGTTTTTTCCTTCAGTGATTTCTTTTTTTGAGCCACGGTACTTTTTATATTGTGAAAAATGTGTGTAATTTCTGATGAATCTTGGGTGGATGACCATGTTAATGGCGGTGGGTCTTTACTGGTAGAGGCTAAAGAGGTTTGTTGTTTCTTTGGAGGGAATTGGAAGTGGAATATATTCAGGTAATAGGATAGAGCTATCAGTGTGGCACGATATAGCTTGTCAGTGACATAGATGTAGAAAAGGATATGATGGATCGGGTTGTCCGGGTTGAAAGGGATGCTGCATTGTAAATCATCGGTTCTAAGGGATGGGTTTCGCAGTAGCTCTATGTAAGTCCACTCTATCGTTATGAGAGTGTTGCGTGATTTAGGATGGCTTACCAGTGTCCCTGGGTTAGGTGAATGATCATCGTTATTTTCAAAAAATGAGTGGGAGATAATTAGCTGTAAGTCTCTAATTAATTGTTTTGTGTCTTCAGAAATAATCATTTCAGGAAAATCAGGTTTAATCATCTCTTTTGCAGAGCCAAAAAGCTTTAGCAATTCTTTATTTGATAGTGGAAAAGGGTGTGAGAGTGATTCTAAAAGGGTATCTAATCTATCGGTTTCACCAGGGTATCGTTTATAACGTGTATTCTGCATTTGTTGAATAGCCCTTTTTACATCTTTGTATTTTTTCATGCAGGGACTTTTTTTTTCAGTGAAACTTTTTGATTGCATGGATGCTGTTGGTTTGAGGGTTAATCCCCCTGAGCATGCTGCATAGAACCCATTTTGGCTAGCGTTGGTTGATGAGGGGGTGGTATATACTTGCGTCCAACCCTCGGGATTTTTAGTCATACCCTGTGTTTCCATTGGCTCAAACGGCAGGGTGAGCATGCTTATATTGTTCTGTACATTTTGATGGACGGCTGCATCATAGAGCTGTTTTAAATAGTCTCCTATGCCTGATGGCCATACTGATCTTTGCGAAGTCAGGGATAATTTTGACCATTGTGCACCGGATAATAATAACTGCAGTTCTGGAACAGGTTGCATTGCCCCCCATAGGGCAGCTAGCGGATAGAGTGAGGAGCCATCAATAAGGAAGCTGTGTTCAGACACTTGTTGAAGCTCGTCTAAAGCAATGACCAGTATTGGCTGTTTGCGCATAAATGAGATGACGACAGTGTGTGGGAGCTTCGGCAGGCTTTGGGACAATGGCAGATAAACAAGCTCTCGAAGGCTATTAATACTGGTTGCCCCCAGGTGTTTATTGCCTAGTAATGTTTCAAGTGCTTGGTGATCTGAGGGGCTGGGCTGGGTGAGAAAGTCACACAGTTGCCTGTATAGTTCTTCACCATCACTATCACTGATAGCATTATAGAAGCTGGTGGCGTTGGAGAGGGGAGTGTAGCTAACAGTAAATTTTTGAGCGGTGGCATTATCCGGGTTAATTGAAAGGAAAGTAGCGAATACTGATAGTTGTACTGCCCATTTTTTTATTGAAAGTCGTGACATGACAAATTCCAATAGCCTCTTTGTTGTTCAGGCGAGAATTATCCTTATGGATATAAACTATAGCTGAGGTAAAAGATGCTGACTGGAAAGTCATGTCTATTTTATGTATTGAAAAAAAGCCTACAGTGGTGAGCTTCTGTAGGCTTGTAATGCAGTGACTAACTCTTTTTATTAGCTTTCCCTTCAGACTGTTTCACAAACTCCACAGCCTTATCCGGGAAGTCGGTGAATACCCCGTCAACGCCTACTTTGTTGAAGAAAATATCCAGCATACCCTCAAAGTTATCTGCATAGGTTGGGATACGCCCTTTATCTGCACGGAAGGTATAAGGATGTACTTCAAGACCTGCTTTTTTAGCCTCGGAGATCATCGGGGTAATAATGAGATGATCCTTGGTGGATGAGCTATCCACCAAGAATGGCTTCCATGGGCCGATGCCATCTGCATACTTGGCAATTTCGGCCATAGCGCCTGGCTGGAACATCCAGTCATAACTGTAAGGGGATGGTTTGCCACGAGTGTACACCATGGTTTCATTCCAGCTGGTTTCAGCCATAAGCTGCACCAGCTTCAGATCCATGCCGATGGCAGGCATCAGTTGTCGGGCAATTCGTTGGGTTTCGTTGGGGTCAAAGCACTGCAGGTAGACCTTGTCCGTTTTCTTGGTATAACCGTATTTTTTTAGCACTTCCAGTACAGCTTTGGATATATCCTTGCCTTCATGCCGGTGGAACCAGGGAGCCTTGATTTCAGGATAGATACCAACATCATGGCCGGTAGATTTATTCATACCCTGAATCAATTCAATTTCTTCCTCAAGGGTATGTACCCGGAAAGAGGATTTCCATAGAGGAAAGCGCTCAGGAAAAATAGCCTGAGCACTCTCTTTTGAGAACTTCTCGGAGCTGACATTAAAACCTTCAGTCATGCTCAGCCCTTGAATTTCAGCTAGGTCAAAATCAATGGCAAACCAGCGTTTTTTGCCGTTTTCCATCCGGAAACGTTCCGGGTATTTTTCAGCGACATCGGTCACCCGGTCCAGATAGTGGTCGTGTAGTACCACCAGTTTGTTGTCACGGGTCATCACTACATCCTGCTCAATGTAGTCGGCACCCATAAAGTATGCAGCTGATTTGGCTGCAAGGGTATGTTCGGGCAAATAACCGCTGGCTCCCCGGTGGGCAATAACCAGTTTGCTATTCGCAATGGCAGAGCCGGAGGCAATCATAATACCAAGAGCCAGAGCCGTATATTTTTTCATGTTTTTCCGCAATCAAAATGTTGTTTTACGAACAATATTGTAAGTGGATGTTCGTCTACGGCGAATGATTTTTATCAATTATGAGTCAATTTGTTCGTTTATTGTCCTGAGTCAATATGAAATGAACATAAAAAAACTATTATTTGCTCCTAATTTCATCGGGTGAGCACTATTCGACCAGTGGGGCTGATTTCAGTTTTGCAAGGAACAAACTTTTTCACCCAGGTGCTGAAAACAGTATTTTTTCGGAAACAGTATGATAGGTATTTTCAAACCAGCACCTCACCGGACGGCTTTGCCGACTGGCCAGGTTGATGGTCATTATAAAAAACTGCGCTGGCAGATTTTTGCAGGGATTTTTATCGGCTATGCCGGTTATTATCTGGTAAGAAAAAACTTTTCCCTGGCCATGCCTTACCTTATCAGCGAGATGGGCTATAGCCGTGGTGATCTGGGTGTAGCCCTTTCAGCAGTGTCCATTGCCTATGGCCTATCCAAATTTTTGATGGGTAATGTTTCTGACCGCTCCAATCCCAGAATATTCCTGGCAGCTGGCTTGATAATGTCTGCGCTAACTATGTTTGCCATGGGGTTGATGCCGTGGGCAACAAGTAGTATTGCTGCTATGTTTGTGTTGCTGTTTCTTAATGGCTGGTTTCAGGGAATGGGTTGGCCTGCCTGTGGTCGTACAATGGTGCACTGGTGGTCAAAGAAAGAGCGGGGGTCAATAGTCTCTGTCTGGAATGTTGCCCACAATGTGGGGGGGGGCTTGATTGGCCCACTGTTCCTGTTGGGTATGCTGCTGTTTAAAGAAGACTGGCATGCTGCTTTCTATGTGCCCGCAGCAGGTGCCATGCTGGTAGCGGCATTCATCTTATTGGTAATGAAAGATACACCTCAGTCCTGTGGTCTGCCTTCTATTGAGGAATATAAGGATGACTACCCTGAGAACTATGACAAGAGCCATGAGGAAGAGCTGACCGCTAAAGAGATCTTTTTCAAGTATGTCTTCCGTAACAAGCTGCTCTGGTACATCGCCATTGCCAATGCGTTTATTTACCTGATCCGTTATGGCGTATTGGACTGGGCTCCGACCTATTTATCTGAAGCCAAAGATTTCTCTGTAGACAAGTCTTCCTGGGCCTACTTCCTTTATGAATGGGCAGGTATTCCCGGTACACTGTTGTGTGGCTGGATTTCTGACAAGGTGTTCAAGGGCAAGCGAGCCCCTGCCGGTATTGTGTTTATGCTGTTGGTGACAGTGGCGGTCATGGTTTACTGGTTTAACCCGGCAGGCAACCCAACCATTGATATGCTGGCTCTGGTGGCTATTGGCTTCCTGATCTATGGCCCGGTTATGCTGATTGGCCTGTATGCACTGGAACTGGTACCGAAGAAAGCGGCAGGTACAGCGGCAGGCTTGACCGGTTTGTTTGGTTACCTCGGTGGGGCAGTGGCAGCAAACGCAGTGCTTGGATACACTGTCGACCACTTTGGCTGGGATGGTGGCTTTATGTTACTGACCGCCAGCTGTGTGATGTCTGTTATCCTGCTGGCCATGTCCATGAAGCATATCACTACTGAAAAGAAGGCTGTGGCTCAGCCTGCCTGATCTATTAATTGATTAAAAAGTCTCACTCTTGCGGGCGCCTTTGGCGCCTTTTTTTTGGTGTGAATCCAGCTTTTAACTATTTTTGGCAATCCAGTACCTGGTAAAATTTTGCGGCCAGGGGAAGGCTTAGCCGAAATGCCTCGTCTTCAAAATCCCGTTCCAGATAGTCTTTTTTAAATTCACTTTTTTTAATTTGGCCCTGTTCAATCTGGCGAACATGAACCAATTCATGGGCTACAGTAATTCGAATTTCGCTGGGTTCGAGGCTCTGGGCGAGTGCAATAAGGTAATGAGTGTTACTTTGTGGCTGGGTGTAGCCATGAGTATGAGGGTGGGGCATGCGCTGTCTGACAAAGCGTAACTGGGCATTTTTTATACCTAGTTCCGAAAGATAAAACTGTACCATCTCTGCCATTGTACAGCCTTTGGGATTCAGGGGCGCTTTCTCTTTCTTAATATCAATGGCAACGGGTTTAAAGATCGGTATGAGCACCTGGGATTCATTCTTTCCCGAGGTAGCAGGAGTAATAAAGAAAAAACAAAGCGCAGCCATGGGAAAGAGCAGGGATCGATAGCAAATCATGTTTATCATCAGAAATAGCTGATTGAAACTGGATAAGTATCGGCGGATTTCTCAGAGTCTTAATAGTTTCTTAAGGGATGTTCATTCTGAGCTGGTAGAGGGTGGTGTTTTCTTATAGCTTTACAATAGGTTGTATATAGGTAATTATACTTTTCTGTGGTTTGTTGGTCAGGGAGGTAATAGGAACTAGCGTTTTATAAATGTTGAACTATAACTAAAAATAGTTGGAATAAAAGAATAACAAGGGTTGGAGCAGAGTCTCCAAAGACCAGTGAATTAGAGGACAAAGCTATGGCACGGAAAAAGCCAAACAAAGCTGCAACTGGTTTTGACGGTATAGATATTGGCTATTTAGGTAGTCGAGATGAGCCGGCTGAAGAGCGGACTGTTGAATCTAGAAAGAAATTGAGGGAGAGCCTGAGTAATCAGGTCGAAGAATTTCTGAAAAAAGGCGGTAAAATTCAGGAAATACCCACCAATGTCACGGCAGATCCCCCCAAAAAACCTAATGGAGACTACGGCAACAGACCTATCTAGGTTCGCCAGGGACAGTGAGTCGTCAGTAGGGCTATATCATCTCAACACATTTTTGGCCCGGAACGTTTTCCGGGCCTTCTTTTTTGTTTTCCATTTTAGCTAAATGATTGACACCAAGTGGCTGCCATCCTGTTTTGATAGTTTTCCAATACTCTCCAGTTCCAGTCCATACCGGGCGGCAACAGCATGAAATTGGCTTTCAGCTTTTTCAGCAACGGCTACTAATAAGCCGCCACTGGTTTGGGGGTCACAAAGGATATGTTGTTGTAATTCCGTCATTTCTGAAGCCTGGTGCCCATAACTGTTAATATTGCGCAGGGTTCCCCCGGGAATGCAGTCCTGTCCCTGATAAAGTTCCACAAAAGGTAAGAGTGGTATTTTTTTATCATACACGGTGGCCTTAACCTGGCTACCTTCACAGATTTCCAATAGATGTCCCAGTAGTCCAAAGCCCGTTATATCCGTGATTGCATGAACACCCTTTATTTGGGCCAGATCCATGCCAATTTTATTCAAAGTGCACATGGCATCAATGGCTATGTAGGTATGCTCATCAGCCAATAGTTGCTTTTTTTGGGCAGTGGTCAGGATGCCAACTCCCAGCGGCTTCGTAAGATAGAGCTGATCTCCTGCCTGGGCTTTATTGTTTTGTTTCAGATTGTGTAGTGACACCCGACCGGTAACGGCCAGGCCAAACAGGGGTTCAGGTGAGTCAATGCTATGGCCGCCTGCCAGAGGTATCCCGGCATCAATACAGGCCTGCCTGCCTCCATCTATTACGCTTCGGGCAATTTCTGGAGCCAGCGTGTTTATTGGCCATCCGAGAATAGCAATAGCCATGACCGGTGTGCCTCCCATGGCATAGATATCGCTAATGGCATTGGTGGCGGCAATGCGCCCAAAATCAAAGGGATCGTCCACAATAGGCATAAAAAAATCGGTTGTACTGATGACGCCTTCACCATTGCCAAGGTTAAATACGGCGGCATCGTCTTTGCTGGCATTACCCACCACAAGGTCGGGATACTCGGGCAACACCAGCTCCGTTTTCAGAATGGTATCAAGAGCCTGGGTAGAAATTTTGCAGCCACAGCCACCGCCATGGCTGTATTCTGTGAGTTTTATCGGTTCAACTTCATAATCCATGGTGCAGGAGAGCCTTCATTAGGTATCAAATGAATAAGGGGAAATTAATCGTTACGACCCACTAAAGACTCAAGGATTGTAGTACAGGTTTTTCAAGAGCAGGATTCCAAGCCAAAGGCTTATGGCAAACAGTTCTTTTTATAGCGAATTAGCCAGATGTTTGAAAAGCTTTGTAATAGAGGTATTAATAACAACCAGACAATAGCGTAAACCAGCAGGGGTATCCACAGCGGGGTGGCCAGTTGAACATCCGTTAGCTGGGACCCGGCGTAGTAACTGAGCGAGCCTGCAATGGCTCCACACAGGGCACCAGCCAGTTTGTATCGGCTTGTCCAGAGAAGACTGTGCCTTAACGTAGTGCCAAATAGTACCCACAGGCAGGCAAGCCAGGGGGGGATTAGCAGGCTGTCACCCGGGAATGTAATGATCCCTAGATGGCTGAGAAAGCTGTCGATCGAGCCCCCAAGCAGTAAGGTTGTCGCGAGAACTTCTCTCTCTTTCTTCCAGTGGGAGACAAAACCGAAGTGGATAGCCAGGACTGCCAGCGTTGTCAGCAGCGCGATGGCGTTGCCGCCGAGTACACAGGCAAACCAGCCGATCTGAAACAGTAAAAAGTTGAGGAGCAGAAGGTGGTTTTTGTCATTAAATAATTTCACCTGATATCTACCTCTTTGGGAATCTATTACTGGTGGTAAATTCTAACCAGCTTTTCTCCCAGTCATCCAGTTCTGAGGCAGGCATAGGCTTGCCAATAAAAAAACCTTGAGCCATCTCGCAGTGCAGGTCTCTGAGTAACTGCCAGTCTTTGCTTTGTTCAATACCTTCTGCCACGGTTTTCAGGCCAAGGTTTTGCGCCAGGGACAGGTTTGCTTCAATGATAGCCTTCAGGGTCGTATCGTTGCTGGCATTATGAACAAATGAACGGTCTATTTTCAGTTCTGTAAAAGGAATGCGATTAAGCTGTTGCATACTGGAGTATCCGACACCAAAGTCGTCTATGGCGAGAGAAAATCCATGCATTTTCAGCCGGGCCAGGGTGGTCAGGGTGCTTGTGGTATTAGTGATGGCACCATTTTCTGTGATTTCAAGAATGAGAAGTTTCGGATCCAGGTGACGGGAGGATATTTCTTTCAGTAATATATCTGGCAGCTGGGTGTTATTAAGCATGGCTGGAGATATATTGATGGCCACTGAAATGGAGCGCCCTTGCTTTTTCCAGTTTTCTATCTGATCCAAGGCTTGATTTAATAAGGAGAGGGTCAGCTTTTCAATGAGTCCCCACTGTTCCATTTGAGCGATGAACTGACCCGGTGCAACGATGCTGGCGTTGGGGTGTTTCCATCTGGCCAGGGCTTCCACTGAGTGAAGTTCACCGGTATCGAGCTTAACTTTAGGTTGGAAGTACAAAATAAACTGGCCGTCATCAATGGCCTTTTCAAGTATTGCCTGATTAATAGCCAATCCAGTGTGCTGGGGTTGACTGTTCTCTGTAAGGATATCCTGTTGCAGGTAGCGGTTAATGAAACCCTCAAGCTTTTCTGAAGAAATGGGTTTTGGCAGTGTGCCAAGAACATCAAGCCCATGAGATGCTGCCATATCCTCGACGGTTCTGATCAGGGCTGGATCCAGGGAGCTGGATATAATAATGGAGACATCGGAGCCGTGGGTGCCTACATGGTTAATAAATTCAATACCGTCCATAGTCGGCATATCCAGATCACAAATGATCAGGTTCACAGGCGTTCCGCTCTGAATGATATTCAAGGCCTCTAGTCCATTGGTGGCAAGCGCTATTTTATCTATCCCGGCACGGGTTAACGCCTGAATCAATATTTTGCTAAGCAATTCATGGTCTTCGACCACCAGAACATGGACGTTTTTTATCTCTTTTTTCACGGTATGACATCCTTGTCACCAATGGTTTTACTGCTTCCTGTTCTTAGGGGCTGTTGGCGTTTGCTCGTGTGCTCAGCCAAAACCAGCGGTTTCGTGGCTAGGCGCAGTAGCGCAGGAATAACCTAAAGGTCACACGTACTCGCGTCTTTCAAGCTACTGCAACGACGGCACGGAAGCGCTGGTTTTGGCCCTTCGGGTGGCTCGTAAAGCGGCTTTCCGACTGCGTTGGACTGGCTTGACGTAGAATAACTATGCCTGCACCAGTCCGCCTTGCGGAAAACCGCTTTACGAGCCACTGAACTCACGATCAAACGTCAACAGCCCCTAGTATGTTTCTTTCAGGAAGAGGGATCAACGGCCTGTTTTTAAACGGGTCCATTCCCGGGTAATGTAGCTTTTCAACCTGCGAGGCAGCTCTTTGAAAACAAAAAGTTTATCCATTGTTGCCGGGGTTGGGTAAATGCCGGGATCATTGACAACCTCGGCATCAATATAAGGCTTGGATACTGGCGTGGGGTTGGCGAAGGCCACATAATTTGAGATATCCGCAATGGTTTTTGGTTCCATCAGATAATTGAGCATTTCATGGGCCGCCTTTTTATTGGGAGCATCCGCAGGGATGGCCAGCATATCAAACCATAAAGCAGCCCCTTCTTTGGGAATGGAATAACGGATATCCTGGTTGTTTTTAGCTTCCCGGGCACGGTCACGAGCCATCAGCATGTCACCAGACCAGCCAATGGCAACACAAATATCGCCATTGGCCAGGTCTGTGATGGACTTCGAAGAATGGAAATAACTGACATAAGGACTGACTGTTTTAATTTTATTAACGGCAGCTTTGTAGTCTTTGATGGCGAGGCTATCTCCGGGTATTCCCAGATAGGCCATCACAGAAGGCAGCACTTCAGAGGGGGCATCCAGAAAAGCAACGCCACACTGTTGGAGTTTCTTCATGTTTTCAGGTTCAAAAACCAGGGCCCAGCTATCTACGGGTGCATTTTTACCAAGAGCCTTTTCTACAGCTTTCTTGTTATAGCCAATACCTGTGGTTCCCCAAAGATAAGGGATACCATACTGGTTATCTTTATCGAAAGAATCTGAGATCCGTTTCATTAAGGCAGGATCAAGGTTTTTCAGGTTGGGTAGCTGGGATTTATCCAGTTTACTGTAAACACCAGCCCTAATCTGGGTCTTATAAAAGTCATGAGACGGTGAAACCAGATCGAAACCACTTTTTCCAGATAGCAGCTTGCCTTCAAGAACCTCATTACTGTCGTATAAATCGTAGGTTGTTTTTATGCCGGTTTTTTTCTCAAAGTCCTGGATTGTATTGGGAGCTATGTAGTCACTCCAATTATAGAAGTAAAGGTTTTTATCTTTTTTACTACCAGCTTCTGGCGAGGCAGGATTCCCTGCTTGTGTAAAGGAGGCATAAATGATTGCCACCACAGAAATAAAGAGCCTGAATTTCATGTCCTGTTCTGTCCTGTCGGGAGGGGTAAAACCCGCGGGATTATAGTAAAGACAGCCACTGTCACAAGAAGGGTTAATACCAACCATAAATGAGGCAGAAACACCATTTATGTCTATATTTACCTTTCAGAAAAACCAAATCGCACTTGGTTATGGGAGCGTAGATTAACGGGACTGTAAAGGACGCGATTGAGTCAAAAGTCCCGGGATCAACAATGCTGGTCGTACCAAGGCTAAAGATATCGGCTTTGAGGGAGTGTTATGCATGCATTTCGTAACATTTTATTGGCTATAACCCGTACACATACCTCTGATATGGAATTTCAGCAAGCCTTCAGGCTTGCAGCGGATAATCGGGCACACCTTACTGTTGCGCTGTTTGATAATAGCTTGAATGTGCTGCACAAGTTGCAGTTTCTTCCGTTAGAGAAGCGACTGGAGTCAATGCTGCGTGATCAGCTGGATATTGAGCTGCAAAGAATACAAAACCTTGCCTGGGATGAAGGGTTGGCCATTGAAGCGCGTGTGGTTGCTGGCAGGCCAAGGGAATCTATTATTTCTCTGCTAGAGGAGTTGCAATGTGACCTGGTCATTAAACTGGCTGATCCCAGTGGTGCTGTTGCTCGAAATCAGCTAACGGGAAATGACCTGGCCTTATTGCGGAAGAGTCCTGTCCCGGTATTAATGATGGCGGACAGAAACCAGCTACCTGAACCCTGTGGTCGGGTGATGGTGGCTTTTGATGCCGGTGATGCTGACGGGGAGGCTCTTGAAATCAACCGTCGTTTATTTCAGTATGGCCTTTATCTTGCCAGTCAAGAGCAGGCAGAATTGCACTTTGTCAGTGTTTGGAACCTGCCTGTCAGTAAACGCGCTCTTCGCATGTTTTCAGATGAAGAGCTTTATGAACTTCAGGAAACAACAAGAAAACGCTATCGAAATAAGCAGTGTGAGTTATTAGCAGAGTTCAGGATAGAAGAGGGTGAGCAAGAGAATATTCATATCCATCTTTTGAAAGGTCAGCCAGCCCATGAAATTCAACAATTGGCTAATGAACTGGATGTGGATCTTATAGTGATGGGAACCCTGGGTCGGCACTCTCGTAGCATGATGATAGGAAATACGGCAGAGAATATTCTCAATAGTATTTATTGTTCGGTTCTGGCTGTGAAACCAGAGGGGTATGTTAGCCCTTTATCCTAAACGAACAGGGAATAGAACCACTGCTCTATTCCCCATCAACCTGGTTGAGTAATACGATGACAATGCCTGTTATGGCTTCAGGCCGCTCATATATTCAATGGCACTGCTGATCTCATCATCTGAACAGTTCATACAGGTACCTTTGGCAGGCATGCTTCCAATGCCGTTAATGGCATTGCTCAGCAGTTTGTCAAACCCTCCAAGCTCATCCATCCGGGCACTCCAGGTTGCCTTGTCATTGATCTTGGGCGCGTTAAGCAAACCAGGAGTGTGGCAGGCCGTGCAGAATTGGTTGAACACTTGCTCACCACTCCTTGGGCCGCTTGAGCTGCTAGAGGCGATGACTCCGGCATTTTTTGCACATTCCTGATCCGTTTCACAGGCTTTACCCACGGGAGCTATTCTCTCGGCAATTTCCTTGCGGGAGATTTCGTCAAGATCTGTGGTTATCCTGGCGGAAGCCGTTGTTGTAAAAAATAGCCAAGCCATACAAAGAATGAGGGCACGTATACCCATATTAACTCCCCCTGGACACTTGCTTATCCTGTTAGTAGCTTTTCCTGAAGCGGACTCTGACTGCGTTGGCATCAGTAAAACTATATTATTTTTAAGCATATTTTATGTAATTGTTACGCTATCTGGAGGCAAATTGATGCAGCCTCTGATCAGTATAATGTAATTATGCTGGCTAAAACAGCACTGGCCGTTCGTCTGAAATCTATGTTCAGGCCAGGGTAAGGTGCTTATTGCTGTAACTACTTAAAAAACCATAGACAGCAGGGTCTTTGGTTAGTATTATTGTCACCCACTGGATATGCAACAGATTCCAGTTTTGCGCACCCGTAGCTCAGCTGGATAGAGCGCTGCCCTCCGGAGGCAGAGGCCAGAGGTTCGAATCCTCTCGGGTGCGCCATATGAATAAAGGGTTTCAGAAATGAAGCCCTTTTTTTGTGCCTGTATGGTTCGGAATCGACTCGGATTAATGATGTCGGTCAGCAAGGAAACCAGAACGGGCTTGTCTTGCTGATCCAGATAGCGGGCAATAATGCCGGCAGGCTTGTCAGTAATATCAGATTTGTTGCTAATCGAATTAGCTCTTTATGTTGTCCATCAGTCAATCACCGTTCCCTCAATAGTCATGGGGTCATTATCGGAAGGGTGTGTATTGTCTCCCTCTAAAATAAGGGGTTGCTGCGCAGTTCCGGCTTCGCCATCAAGTACCCGGTAGAGTAAAGCGTAACTGACCCGCCACCGGCCTTCGTCACACTGGAGGGTGACTGACTTGCTGTTCAGGCGGATGACTTTGCCGGTGCGTTCGATACCGTGTTTATCCCGAAAACCAACCACATCATTCACTGATAAAGCGTGTCGGCTCAGTCCTCTTTCTACGTTATGATTGACCCGGGTATCGGCACCTTCAATGTTGAGCATATGGTAAGGAACGGTCCACTGACTGTTATCGGTAAAGTCTTTTACCAATGCCCGTTTCGGGTTGAGTTTGATGATTTCACAGGAGTGGAGGCTGTTACTGTTGGTATCGAAATAACTGAGCTTCTGGCCAATGGTGAGTTGTTTTTTGACGGTTCGAATTCGTTCGGCAGACTCCAGCTCTTTCCGGATAACACTTTCCAGACGGAACAAGTCAAATGCGCTGGCCTGTTCCAGCGCTGCCAGTAACTGAGCGTAATCCATACTTTGTTTGGCCGGTGGAGATTCAGCATCGGTTTTACAGGTCATGGGCAGGTAATCCTTTATAGATAGGCTGTGCTTGGCTGGTGGGAGCTAATGATAGCCGAAGTTTGTTGGTATGATCTTGCTTTTTTACTCGTTTTTGGTCTTGCTTGAATTTCATACAGCTATTGTTATGGCAGCTCAAATTAGTGGTCAAAGTATTAACCAATGGATTTCAAAGTAGACGATAAAACTTAAACGTTAAAAATGCGCTATCTTCTATGGACTGAAAAGATAATAACTATTTTTAAGGAGTAGGTTGAAAAAATGAACGTTTTCTTGATTCGCTCAATATCATAACCAACCAGGTTAATTATATGAACAAGTTATTCTTCCTAATTGTCATTTTTTTTATATCGATTGATGTTAATGCAGGTAAGTCAAAGACTGAAAAAATTCCTGATACAGAAAAAAATATTCAACTACCAAATAGGGTGGATGTATATGGGTTTGAAAAAACCGTAGTTAATGGGAGAAATGGCCAGCATGTTGTAAGCTCACATAATCTATTAATGGCATATAGTATAAAAAATGGTGACTTAAAAAAAGGGTATGTTTATCTTTACTTGCCTAAAGCAGTTGCAAGCAAAGGGTTCAGACCTAAATGCCCATCAGAAAAACGACCTGAATTTCATGTTACTAACGTTGCCACTTATAGAGAGGATTATAAAAGAGGTGATAAGGATATACAGTTGGACATTGCTAGACTAGGACTAAATCTACAAGAATTGGAGTTTGATTGTTCAGTTGATGAAGATGATGAGGTGGAAATACAGCTTCAAGAAATATCTACTGGTGATGACTCCTGTGAATTCATGTCTATAGATTATGAGCTGGAGTTTAGAGAGGATACTGGTGTAGGACAGTTGGTAACAACCTTTAAAGTTCCAGTAAAGACATGCTCGGCTGAAACCTATTCAGTATGCTGTTTTGAGAACATGCGAGAACGCTATGCTTTTCCTGATGAAGAACTAATTGCTACAGATGTTTTTTTAGGAGATCAAAACAAAAGCGCTGTTAAAATAGAGCCAAGCAAATCCAAAAAAGGTATTTCTACTACTGTGATAATACATGAATCTTTAAACCCTGATTTTGAATGGGTGAAAGTCTCAAATTGACCGAGCTTCTTCAGCTTGCCAACCGGGGAAAGTAGTAGGCAGCTATTTTTTCAATGCTTAAACAGAAGGCAGCCAATCACAGGTATGATGTTGATAGCACACAACACCTTGCCAGTGAGAGGCCGCCCCATGGAAGTATGTCAGCTACGGACTGAAGCCGCCACCATTTCTTGTGATGCGATTCAACGGTTAGGCCACCAATTGCAGGCTCTGCGAGAGTCTGGCAATCCTATCAGGCACTTTGAAGAGTTTGAGCAGACCGTTAATGCTCTCTTTAATCAAGC
This sequence comes from Endozoicomonas sp. Mp262, assembly GCF_025643335.1. NCBI lineage: Bacteria > Pseudomonadati > Pseudomonadota > Gammaproteobacteria > Oceanospirillales > Endozoicomonadaceae > Endozoicomonas > Endozoicomonas sp. Mp262. Next base: position 1,718,475 of record NZ_CP092489.1, read on the forward strand.
TCAGCAAGATTTTTTAGCAGAGGCGCTGGCTGAGCTTGATATTGATACCCCAGCTATTGAGGTCAGCGGGATCACTTATAAGCAGGTGTTGCGCAGTTATAAAACCTACCAGACAGCGGTTGGTTCAGTCCGGGTTATGCGAACACTTTACCGTAACGGCAAAGAGCCGTGTATCGTGCCCATGGAGTTGAAAGCCGGGATCGTGGAAGGCTTCTGGACGCCTCGGGCTGCAAAGCAAGCTGCCTGGGTTGTTGCTCAAATGTCTCCCGGTGAAGCAAAAAGCCTCCTTGATCTCATGGGAGGTATGTCTCCCTCAGAAAGCAGTCTTGCTCGTTTCCCCAGGCAATTTAATACTCAGTGGGAACAGCACCGTGAGCCTTTTGAAGAGATGCTTATTGAGAAACTTAACGTGCCCACCAATGCGGTCACAGTAGCCGCCTCCCTGGATGGCGTTATGCTGCCCATGAAAGATGGCAAACGAGTAGAAAAGCGAGCCAGGAGCGCTTCTGAAGGCAAACGGACTCAAGGGCCAACAGGTTGCAAGGAGGCCAGTTGCGGAACTTTGTCGTTTTACGATCAACAGGGGGAGCGTTTATCAACAGTCCGCATAGGACGAATGCCAGAAACTAAAAAACTCACACTCAAGCAGTCTTTGTCAGCACTATTGCAAGAAGCGTTGCGACAAAAGCCACAGCTGTCACTGGTCAAAGTCGCTGATGGCGCCAAGGACAACTGGTCATACCTTTCCCAGGAACTACCAGCGGGTGTTGAGGTTATTGATTACTACCACGCAGCCGATCACCTGAAGAAAGCATTTGACCAGGCTTATGGAGAAAACAGCATCAAGTCCAAAGAAAAGTTTGTCACTTACCGACACGTCCTAAAAGAGGAACTCGATGGGGTTGAGCGCATTATTAAAGCCCTGGCTTATCAGCATAAAAAGCATCCGCGCCGCTCAAAATTAAAGACCGAGCTGGAGTATTTCAGAAAAAATCGCCAGCGTATGCGCTATGCTGAACACTTGTCGAATAACCTTCCGATCGGCTCTGGTGTGGTAGAGGCAGCCTGTAAAACCTTGGTTACCCAGCGGATGAAGTGCTCAGGTATGCGCTGGCGAAATCCGGGTGGTCAGGGCGTATTGACGCTTCGGTCATTAGTTCAGAGCCACTGGTTTGAAAATGGCTGGAAGTTATTTGCTGCAACTTATTGCGGGAAAGTCACCAAGGCTGCTACAAGCAATGTCATACCATTCCCAGAGAAAGGTGGCAGTGTTTAGTTGTGGTCAATATGAGACTTTCACCCTTTTGAATTATGGCGAGATAATGAATTAGTACAAGTGTTTTCTGTTCAAACAGAAGTTTTTTGTAAGGAAAGACATTGCTTTGATTTATCAAAATGGTTGAATCCAAAAAGAGAAGACTATTTTTATGGTTTGAGGAGAGAGGGGTTTAAATTTGAAAAGGAATTGTTAGTGGTTGTAAGTGGTATAACTGGAATGGGTGAAAGTCTCAAATTGACCGAGCTTCTTCAGCTTGCCAACCGGGGAAAGTAGTAGGCAGCTATTTTTTCAATGCTTAAACAGAAGGCAGCCAATCACAGGTATGATGTTGATAGCACACAACACCTTGCCAGTGAGAGGCCGCCCCATGGAAGTATGTCAGCTACGGACTGAAGCCGCCACCATTTCTTGTGATGCGATTCAACGGTTAGGCCACCAATTGCAGGCTCTGCGAGAGTCTGGCAATCCTATCAGGCACTTTGAAGAGTTTGAGCAGACCGTTAATGCTCTCTTTAATCAAGCTCAGCAAGATTTTTTAGCAGAGGCGCTGGCTGAGCTTGATATTGATACCCCAGCTATTGAGGTCAGCGGGATCACTTATAAGCAGGTGTTGCGCAGTTATAAAACCTACCAGACAGCGGTTGGTTCAGTCCGGGTTATGCGAACACTTTACCGTAACGGCAAAGAGCCGTGTATCGTGCCCATGGAGTTGAAAGCCGGGATCGTGGAAGGCTTCTGGACGCCTCGGGCTGCAAAGCAAGCTGCCTGGGTTGTTGCTCAAATGTCTCCCGGTGAAGCAAAAAGCCTCCTTGATCTCATGGGAGGTATGTCTCCCTCAGAAAGCAGTCTTGCTCGTTTCCCCAGGCAATTTAATACTCAGTGGGAACAGCACCGTGAGCCTTTTGAAGAGATGCTTATTGAGAAACTTAACGTGCCCACCAATGCGGTCACAGTAGCCGCCTCCCTGGATGGCGTTATGCTGCCCATGAAAGATGGCAAACGAGTAGAAAAGCGAGCCAGGAGCGCTTCTGAAGGCAAACGGACTCAAGGGCCAACAGGTTGCAAGGAGGCCAGTTGCGGAACTTTGTCGTTTTACGATCAACAGGGGGAGCGTTTATCAACAGTCCGCATAGGACGAATGCCAGAAACTAAAAAACTCACACTCAAGCAGTCTTTGTCAGCACTATTGCAAGAAGCGTTGCGACAAAAGCCACAGCTGTCACTGGTCAAAGTCGCTGATGGCGCCAAGGACAACTGGTCATACCTTTCCCAGGAACTACCAGCGGGTGTTGAGGTTATTGATTACTACCACGCAGCCGATCACCTGAAGAAAGCATTTGACCAGGCTTATGGAGAAAACAGCATCAAGTCCAAAGAAAAGTTTGTCACTTACCGACACGTCCTAAAAGAGGAACTCGATGGGGTTGAGCGCATTATTAAAGCCCTGGCTTATCAGCATAAAAAGCATCCGCGCCGCTCAAAATTAAAGACCGAGCTGGAGTATTTCAGAAAAAATCGCCAGCGTATGCGCTATGCTGAACACTTGTCGAATAACCTTCCGATCGGCTCTGGTGTGGTAGAGGCAGCCTGTAAAACCTTGGTTACCCAGCGGATGAAGTGCTCAGGTATGCGCTGGCGAAATCCGGGTGGTCAGGGCGTATTGACGCTTCGGTCATTAGTTCAGAGCCACTGGTTTGAAAATGGCTGGAAGTTATTTGCTGCAACTTATTGCGGGAAAGTCACCAAGGCTGCTACAAGCAATGTCATACCATTCCCAGAGAAAGGTGGCAGTGTTTAGTTGTGGTCAATATGAGACTTTCACCCTTTTGAATTATGGCGAGATAATGAATTAGTACAAGTGTTTTCTGTTCAAACAGAAGTTTTTTGTAAGGAAAGACATTGCTTTGATTTATCAAAATGGTTGAATCCAAAAAGAGAAGACTATTTTTATGGTTTGAGGAGAGAGGGGTTTAAATTTGAAAAGGAATTGTTAGTGGTTGTAAGTGGTATAACTGGAATGGGTGAAAGTCTCAAATTGACCGAGCTTCTTCAGCTTGCCAACCGGGGAAAGTAGTAGGCAGCTATTTTTTCAATGCTTAAACAGAAGGCAGCCAATCACAGGTATGATGTTGATAGCACACAACACCTTGCCAGTGAGAGGCCGCCCCATGGAAGTATGTCAGCTACGGACTGAAGCCGCCACCATTTCTTGTGATGCGATTCAACGGTTAGGCCACCAATTGCAGGCTCTGCGAGAGTCTGGCAATCCTATCAGGCACTTTGAAGAGTTTGAGCAGACCGTTAATGCTCTCTTTAATCAAGCTCAGCAAGATTTTTTAGCAGAGGCGCTGGCTGAGCTTGATATTGATACCCCAGCTATTGAGGTCAGCGGGATCACTTATAAGCAGGTGTTGCGCAGTTATAAAACCTACCAGACAGCGGTTGGTTCAGTCCGGGTTATGCGAACACTTTACCGTAACGGCAAAGAGCCGTGTATCGTGCCCATGGAGTTGAAAGCCGGGATCGTGGAAGGCTTCTGGACGCCTCGGGCTGCAAAGCAAGCTGCCTGGGTTGTTGCTCAAATGTCTCCCGGTGAAGCAAAAAGCCTCCTTGATCTCATGGGAGGTATGTCTCCCTCAGAAAGCAGTCTTGCTCGTTTCCCCAGGCAATTTAATACTCAGTGGGAACAGCACCGTGAGCCTTTTGAAGAGATGCTTATTGAGAAACTTAACGTGCCCACCAATGCGGTCACAGTAGCCGCCTCCCTGGATGGCGTTATGCTGCCCATGAAAGATGGCAAACGAGTAGAAAAGCGAGCCAGGAGCGCTTCTGAAGGCAAACGGACTCAAGGGCCAACAGGTTGCAAGGAGGCCAGTTGCGGAACTTTGTCGTTTTACGATCAACAGGGGGAGCGTTTATCAACAGTCCGCATAGGACGAATGCCAGAAACTAAAAAACTCACACTCAAGCAGTCTTTGTCAGCACTATTGCAAGAAGCGTTGCGACAAAAGCCACAGCTGTCACTGGTCAAAGTCGCTGATGGCGCCAAGGACAACTGGTCATACCTTTCCCAGGAACTACCAGCGGGTGTTGAGGTTATTGATTACTACCACGCAGCCGATCACCTGAAGAAAGCATTTGACCAGGCTTATGGAGAAAACAGCATCAAGTCCAAAGAAAAGTTTGTCACTTACCGACACGTCCTAAAAGAGGAACTCGATGGGGTTGAGCGCATTATTAAAGCCCTGGCTTATCAGCATAAAAAGCATCCGCGCCGCTCAAAATTAAAGACCGAGCTGGAGTATTTCAGAAAAAATCGCCAGCGTATGCGCTATGCTGAACACTTGTCGAATAACCTTCCGATCGGCTCTGGTGTGGTAGAGGCAGCCTGTAAAACCTTGGTTACCCAGCGGATGAAGTGCTCAGGTATGCGCTGGCGAAATCCGGGTGGTCAGGGCGTATTGACGCTTCGGTCATTAGTTCAGAGCCACTGGTTTGAAAATGGCTGGAAGTTATTTGCTGCAACTTATTGCGGGAAAGTCACCAAGGCTGCTACAAGCAATGTCATACCATTCCCAGAGAAAGGTGGCAGTGTTTAGTTGTGGTCAATATGAGACTTTCACCCACTGGAATTCACAGATCTGGTTTTCCTGCTGGGTCAGTTAAGATAAAACACTTTGATGAAACAGGATTGACAGGGCATATGACACAGGGTGAATTAAGGAGTGGAGTTCAATCAAGTGCTCGCATTACAGTTAATGATAAAAGGCCTGGATTATCGGACTTTACAGAAAGATCTGATGCAATTAGAAAAAAAACATATGAAGTTTTAAAAGTAACAGCCAAAGATAACCCAAATGAAGCAGGCCATGATGCAGAAAAGGGGCTAAAGGTTGCCTTATTTGATTTGGAAAATATTTCTGAAACCCCGCAAGTGGCAACTATAAGACTGCAAGAAGCTTTCTCATGCAGAACAAGAGTCACCTCAGGAGGAAAAGCATCAACACTGTCTAGTGAAGATCAAGCCAAGAATGCAAGATCAAAATTCTTAGACCGTATTGATAACAAAAGCAGAGCTGAGAATAGTGAAGGTAGTCTTAATCAAGAAGAGGCTCAAGAAGAAAATCCATGGAAGTTTCTTAAGGTTCACGAAAACCTGAACTCGTCAGAATTTATTCCCGCAGAAAAACAGTTTGGGTTCTATGAATTCAACATGAGATTGGAGTCGCAGCAACAAATAGAAATTAAGTTAAACATCAGGGATGACGAGAAATTCAGGCTACAAGATGGAGTGAAATTTAAGACGAAACCTGAGAAGAAAACAGGTGTTTATGATATTCGTACATCAAGTCGCTGGTAACTGACACTTACGTCTACAGGTCTTTCCTACCGGGGATAAGAGCTATTTTCACTTATGTCGGGTTCAAATGGTTATTTTCAGGCTTTTATCAATTAATGTGAGTCTATTTACACTGAATGTGGGTCGCCCTGTCCCGGGAGCTTTGCTATGGTGTGCCGTTATCCTTTGTCATACGGTGTACCACTTTCATAATGTCATTACTTTCTATCATTATTCCATTCAGGCAGGGCAAGGGGGAGCCTGGTGGGTTGGAGCAATTGAAGCGAACTCTTGCTTGTTTGTTGAGGCATCAGGTATTTGAAGTCTTGTTGTTTGATGTGGGGAGTGTGGCTATCCCTGCTTCGATTATTGATTCGTTTTGTCCGGACAATCTGCGTTATCTCCACAGGCCAGACCTTGAGCTGGATGGCTGGGGGAAAATCTATAATTCTGCCGTAACAGAAGCTACCGGGCGCTATATATTGTTGTTTGAGGCGCGTTTGCTTGCTAGTGATACTTTTATCGCCAATCTCCCAGAGCAGGTTAAATTATTTGACAAGGAAGGAGGTAATGCTTTCGCTCTTTACCCGGTGTTAAAACGTTCCCTTTCTAATGCCTCCGATGGCTTTGAAAAAGCCGGTACGCATGGATATCAACAGGCTTGTTTTACCGAGGCATTGACTACTTACCTGGAAGGTAAAAGTGATCCTGTGGAAGCGATCAGCTTGACTAATGGGCCTTTATTAATACGTCGTCACTGGTTTTTGGCTCTGGGAGGCTTTCGGGAGAGTTTTATTGGTCATGAAGCGGCACAACTGGACCTGCTCCATCGCTTAGCGGCGTACTATCCGGTGGGAAAAAAACCTGACGACTATGTCCTGGATGTGGATAGCCCCTTTCCCGGAGACTATTTAGGCTTTCGCAGGTATTACAGTTTTTATAGTTTGCCCGCCTTATTTAAAGGGTATTTCTGTGTGTGTCAGGCCGGGGAAAAACAGCATAGTGAGAGTGAGTGGGAAAAGGATAAGGCATTTTTTTATGAGATTCTGGCCAGCGGCGCTGCCGGTTGCCGAAGTCTTAACCTTGAAAACATAAAGGCATCCAGTGAGTTGGGGCGTTATTTGTTACAGAGGTCCTTTGATTCGAAAGAGGAGCTGCCCTCACTGGTGGAGTATATACAGGGCTTGATGGTTGAAAGTGATTACAACCCTGTGGACTATCCCGGTTTGTTTTATAGAGGGAATAACAAACGCAAAGGCACTGCTACAGAGGCAAGCTTTAGCAGCAGGCTGTTGAAATTTTTCCGGAAACATACTGGATTTTTAAAGTCAACAAAAATGCCTTAGCCAAAAATAAAGCCGACATAAAGTCGGCTTTATTTGAAACCACTGCTTTATTAGAAGCGACGGTTACCTTTGTTGAAACCGCCTTCGCGACGAGGGCCGTTGTTTCTTGGACGCTCGGTTGCAATGCTAACACGGATGTTACGGCCATTCAGGGCGTTACCGTCCAGGGACAGAGCTGCTTCAGCATCGTCTTCGTTAGCAAAAGTCACGAAAGCAAAACCGCGGGAACGGCCAGTTTCACGATCCAGGATTACCTTAACTTCGTGCAGCTCGCCGAACTGGCCAAATGCCTGCTCTAAGTCTGCTTCAGTGGAGGAAAAAGCCAGGTTGCCAACAAAGAGTTTATTCTTTTGCATGGTGGTAGGACCTCTAGAGTAATGATGCGTCTTTCTGGTTATTTAGCTTCAAATCATCATTGATCACGTAGAGATCCTGATTTTTTGCTATCACGGAAAAGGACACGTTGCGTTATAAAGTTGTGATCTTAACAGCTTTTCAGCTGCTAAGGATAGTCTGGGCTATTTATAATGGTTGTACTTACCAGCAGAAGTTATCATGGCTGTACATACATCAAAAAAGCCCCCCTATGCCCTGCATTATACAGGGTATTTTGCGAAGCAGGGTAGAGTGATCCGACGGTCAATGTTGCCATTGACTCAGGCTTATTTCTCACCCGGGGTGTGCCAATCAGCTTATTTCTATGCCGTGACCAGCAAAAAAGGCCTGATACACAACCCGGGGGAGTCCTTGGCTTCGCCAGGGAGTAAGCTCCCACGGGAAATATAGCAGAAAATAGAACTTCTATAATACGCCTTGGCTGGTCAATGCCCTTTTCAGGGTGTTAAGCCTTTTAGAAGTGGTGGATACGCTGGTTGCTGCTGCCCCGCCAGGGTAGAGATAAGTCCCGCTTATCCTGTTCGTATTTGCCATCAATAAGAACATCAATATAGGGGATTATGGCCTGCTGTTGTTCTGACAGGGTCTCCAGGGTGTAACCTGTCCATAGCCAGATGGTTTTTTCCGGATAGCACGCCTTGACTCGACGGACCAATTGGTGGATAGCGTCAAGATTGCCGGGAAAAAGGGGATCGCCTCCGGAGAGCGACAGTCCATCCCGCCTGATCCGTTCATCTCCCAAATCTTTGATGATTCGATCTTCCAGTTCACGGGTATAGGGGTGTCCTGAGTCCGCAGCCCAGGTTGAGGTGTTGTGACAGCCTTTGCAGAAGTGCTCACAGCCACTGACAAACAGGGTACAGCGGGTACCCTCACCGTTGACCACATCCACTGGATAGTATTGATGATAATTCATTTGTTATCTCGGGAGCCCCTAAGAACACCAAGGCCTTTTATTAAATTATTCGAGCTCTTCGTGTCCTTCGTGGCTCCAAAAAGCCTTATGCGATAGATGCATAGAGCGGAGAATTTCCTCTAAGCAATGGTCAAACCATTACAGGTGCTTAACCCGGCGAATAACCTCTTCCTGCTTGCCTTTAATAAACGGCCGGCTGTTGGGTTGGCCAAGATAGCCGCAGACTCTTCGGGTGACAGACATTTTTGCAGAGTCACGGTTTTTACACTGCGGGCATTCAAAGCCCCGGCTGGTGGCATTGAATTCACCTTCGTAACCACAGCTGTAGCAGGAGTCATTGGGGGTATTGGTGCCATAATAAGGGACTTTGTCATAGGTATAGTCCCACACGCTTTCCAGCGCTTTAAGGTTATGGATCATATTCGGGTATTCGCCATAACAAATAAAGCCACCACTGGCGTGCTCGGGATAAGCCATTTCAAAGTCAACTTTGTCGTATGGGTTTACCTGCTTTTCTACGTCAAGGTGGAAAGAGTTGGTATAGTAACCTTTGTCAGTGACACCGTTAATCACCCCAAACTCTTTGCGATCCAGCCGACAGAACCGGTCACACAGGCTTTCACTGGGAGTGGAGTACAGGCTGAATCCATAGCCGGTTTCATCTTTCCACTGGTTTACCGCTTTACGCAAATAGGCGACGATTCTAAGACCTTTTTTACGCAGCTCTTCGCTGTCGTATATATTGCCTTCACCATAGAGTGCATTGATGGTTTCGTGAATACCAATATAGCCCAGTGAAATGGAGGCACGACCATTCTTGAAAATCTCACTGACCTTATCCTCCGGATTCAGACGAACACCGCAGGCACCTTCTACATAAAGAATAGGCGCAACTTTCGCGCGAACATTATCAAGACGGTGAATACGGTTCATAAGGGCGTCTTTTGCCAGGGTAAGACGCTGATCAAGCTTGGCGTAAAACTCCTCTTCGTTTTTACTTTCAATGGCTATGCGTGGCAGGTTAAGAGATACAACACCCAGGTTGTTACGGCCATCATGAACCAGTTGGCCATTTTCTTCGTAAGTGCCCAGGAATGAGCGACAGCCCATGGGGGTTTTAAAACTGCCAGTGACTTCTACCAGTTTGTCGTAATTCAGAATGTCGGGATACATTCGTTTGCTGGCACACTCCAGGGCCAGCTGTTTGATGTCGTAGTTCGGGTCTTCTGCGCTGAAGTTAACGCCTTTTCTAATGCCGAAAACCAGTTTTGGGAAGATGGGGGTTTTTTTGTTTCGACCCAGTCCGCGAATCCGGTTTTTCAAAATGGACTTCTGAACCAAACGCTCTTCCCAGGAAGTACCCAACCCAAAACCTAAGGTGACAAAAGGTGTCTGACCATTGGCCGTATGCAGGGTGTTAACTTCGTACTCCAGGGCCTGGTAAGCGTCGTAGCAGTCCTTTTCTGTCATTTCCAGAGCGTACTGCTTTGCCTTTTCTTCATCGCCAATCCAGTGCATACCCTGGGCAAGGTGTTTTTCATAGGTCTTGCGCACATAAGGCGCATGGATACGGTCGATTTCATTAATGCTGGTGCCGCCATATATGTGGCTGGAAACCTGGGCAATAATCTGGGCGGTAATCGCTGTAGCCGTTGTAATGGAACGCGGGGTTTCAATCTCTGCGTTCCCCATTCTAAAGCCCTTGGTCAGCATGCCTTCAACATCAATCAACATGCAGTTGAACATGGGGAAGAAGGGAGAGTAGTCCAGGTCGTGGTAATGAATTTCTCCGCGCTCATGGGCGTGAGCCACATGCCGGGGTAAAATATGCTGTTTGGCGAAATGCTTGGCAACGACTCCAGCCAGTAAGTCACGCTGGGTTGGAATGATTTTGCTGTCTTTGTTGGCGTTTTCGTTAAGCAGCTCTTCATTATCCTGGTTGATAATGCCCATGATTTCCCGGTTCAGGGCATTGCGGGATTCACGCTCGATATCACGGGTACGACGAAACTCAATATACTTTCTGGCAGCATCTTTGTACTGGCTGCGCATCATCAGGTCTTCTACCCGGCTCTGTATATCGTAGATATCAACTTGTTGCTGGTCCGCACAGTTTTTCTTCACCTCTTCAGCCACGAACTGTGCAAAGTGGTCATCTTTCTGGTGAGCATCATTCAAGGCGCTGGTGACCGCCCTTACAATACGGGATACGTCAAAAGGCTGCCGAGAACCATCACGCTTGATGATATCCGTCATTAGCTGTACTCCAGGAAGATTAAAACAGTATAACTGAGAAATTTGCTTATGTTGTGCCTTGTTCTCGATTAAGACACTACATGTGGTGTAGAGGCAGGCTATGTTCACTGAAAAGTGGCCTGTCTTCAATATTGACAAATTAAAAATCAGTGGTTGCTGATGTACTGTTTCGGGTGAAGTCAGGGGTTACTGTCTTTATAATCCTTTAAAAACAAGGGTTTTAAAAAAAAGGGTGAAGTATGATTTTTTTTATAAGTATTAACCGAGGCGGCGGCTGCCTCCTGGTTAAGTCCCTGCTCATAAGTTGAAATTAGACGACAAATATTGTGTGTTGTTGCGGGACTCCAGCCAATGATTTAATGAGATAGGGGTTTTTGTGTTGGATTCACCCGTTGGTCCCTTGGAGTAGCCTTTGCCATATTTCAGGATGACGGAGTCAATCTGAATCAAAAGGGGCCTGCTTTTCTTATTTTGAGTAGGCATATCCTTTGGCTTGTCTGATTGCCGGTACAGGATCGTTTCAAGGTTTGTTTTGCCATTTTTCTCAAGTACAGCGGCACCATAGAGCCGTTGAACCTCTATGGACTGAATATGAAGCTTTTGTTCGAGAAAACTATCCCAGGCAAGATCTACACTGAGCTGCGAAAAGCCAATGATCCCTCCTGCATCCATGGTGTCTATAGTCAGCTTCAGGGTTATAGGGTTAAACCGGATAGCCCCTATTTTTAGAGGAACCGAAAGGTAACTTGGAGCCAGTTGGCTGATAGTCAGATGCAGCAATGGCGGTACGGCAACAAAGCCAATAATTAGATAACTCAGGCAAAGTACTATAAATTTTCTGAGGAAGAGCCGCATTTTTTTATTCATCTATGGGAAGCAAAAGCTAAAGGGTAAAGCTGTATTCTGACAAAATAGGCAACTGTCTTATCAGTGATGGCAAACACCTTTTCAGAAAGATAGAGTTGGCAATATGACCAATCACATCAACCGCTTCATGCAGTTCCTGCTTGTGGTGAACCAGGACAATATTCCGGTTTAAACCTGATCCTGGAAGATGTCTAAGGCATATGTTGCTGAGTTCACAACCGCTTTGTAGAAGACAGAGTGGGGGCATGATACTCCAGCCAATGCCAGCACTAACCATCGGTAATATTGCACTGGCAGAGTCAAACTCCAGGCTTTTTTCAATATCATAGCGTTGCCAGCGCAGGTATCGCTCAATCTCCTTCCCCGTCACACTGTTTCGAGTAAAGCGAATAAAGTGCAGGTTTGTCAGGTCATGGAAAGAGTTGATGTGAATTTTATCCATATGAGGGGGTAAAGCAAGCAGGTAGGGCTCATTAAACAGGGGGATTTGAATAAGGCTGTCGTCTATACAGTCATCACTTTCCATCATCAGTTGAAGTGGTTATAGTTTTCCGGACACACAAACAAGGGTAATCTTGAAACCCTACTAAGGTGTGAAGCATGTCGGAAAAGAAAGTAAAAAATTACACTGCTGAGTTCAAGGAATCTGCTGTGAAGCTGGCAGTTGAATCAGATAAGCCAGTGACTGAAACTGCTCAGGAGCTTGGGGTTAATGCGAATACCCTGCATACCTGGATAACAAAGTACCACCGCCATAAGGTGGCTAATCAGCCCAGGAAAAATGATGAGCATGTGTATGATGAAGTGAAACGTTTGCGTAAAGAGCTGAAAATACTCAAAGAGGAGCATGCTATTTTAAAAAAGGCGGCAGCCTTCTTTGCAAGAGAAAGTCTCTGAAATTTCAGTTCATTAAGGACAACCAGGAGCGCTTCAGTATTACTGCCATGTGTCGGGTTATGTCTGTATCGACCACAGGCTTTTATGACTGGTGCTCTCGTCCAGAATCGAACCGAAGTCAGGAAGACCGTGCATTGAAGGCAGATATCCGCGTGATACATGAAAAACACCGCCAGCGTTATGGTGAGCGCCGTATAAAAGACGATCTTGCTGATCAGGGTAAAAACGTTAGCCGTCAACGAATCAGTCGCCTAATGAAGGAGGAAGGCATTGTTTGCAAAACAAAGCGCAAGTTCAAGGCAACAACAGACTCCCGCCATAACAAGCCGGTGGCCGAGAATCTGCTGAACCGCAATTTCAAACGGGAGCAGCCCAATGAGGCTTACGCGGGAGACATTACCTATATTCGTACCCGGGAGGGCTGGCTGTACTTGTCCGTATTCATTGATTTGCATTCGAGGGCTGTGGTTGGCTGGTCTATGAGAGATCGCATGACGGCATCACTGGTCACTGACTCCCTTGTGATGGCTATGTGGAAGCGGAGGCCAACAGAAGGGCTGCTGGTACATAGTGACAGGGGCAGCCAGTATGTCTCGGAAAGCTATCAGAAATTGCTGAAAGAAAATGGCTTTATTTGCAGTATGAGCCGTAAGGGAAATTGCTGGGATAATGCGGTGGCAGAGAGCTTCTTCCATACGCTGAAAGCTGAGCTTGTTCACCATGAAGACTTCCAGACAAGGGAAGAGGCGAAGCAGGCAGTTTTTGAATACATTGAGGTCTATTATAACCGCCAGAGAAAACACTCTGGTAATGGCTACCTGGCACCTTTCAAATATGAACAGAAAATTGCCGAGGCAGCGTAAAAAAGTCCTGAATTTGTATCATAAATGCATAACCTCTGTAACCAGAGGGTTGTTACAGAGCCTTTGAAGTGAATCAGAACTCAGGGGTACTCTGTTAAGCAACCAAACCAAACAGAGGACGCCAAGGATGGCCTTTAAGCACCTTAGCTCTGAAGAGAGACATTATATCGAAATCGAACTGAAAAATGGGACTTCTCAAAATAAAATTGCAGAAAAACTCGGGCGTTCACAGAGTTCGCTGTCACGGGAGTTAGGACGCAACACAGGGCAGCGTGGTTACAGGCACCAGCAGGCTCATCGTAAGGCTCAACAGCGTCATAAGGAAAAACCCAAGGCGGTGAAGTTGACGGAAGATATTAAGCGACGGATTGCTCAAGATATCCGGGCTGACTGGAGTCCTGAGCAAGTGGCTGGAAGGCTTGAAAAAGAAGGGATAATCAAGTTGCATCATGAGACGATTTACCAGTTCATAGAGGATGATAAGCGCACTGACGGTACCCTGTATAAACACTTGCGCCATCAGAAAAAAACGTACCGAAAGCGATATGGTTCAGCTCATAACCGAACAGGCATACCTAACCGGGTAGGTATTGAAGAGCGCCCGGAGATCGTCAACAACAGGGGGCGTGTTGGTGACTGGGAGGCGGATACCGTAATCGGCAAAAACCATAAGGGTGCCATTGCCACACTGGATGAGCGAAAGACTAAACTGCGCCTTGCTGTTCCGCTGCCAGGAAAGAAAGCAAAAGCGGTTAAACAGGCAGTGATTGATACACTCAAGCCCCTGAAAAGGTTTGTTAAAACGATCACTTACGACAACGGTAAGGAATTTGCTCAGCATGAAGCAATCAACAAAGCCTTGAGCTGCGACAGCTACTTTGCTGTGCCCTACCACTCTTGGGAGAGAGGCCAGAATGAGAATGCCAATGGGCTGCTCAGGCAGGGCAAAAACATGATCACAAATCAACCAATTTGAGCACTTGCATCATGTAGTCTTCATTCCAGCCACAGGTTTTGCGCTTATTCTTGATACCGGCTTTCACCGTAGTGTCCAACTTAAGAAGATTGAGTGTCACCTGCCGGGCAACAGCTAGATTTTCTGCTGCGAACCCTTCTCTTGCCCTACAGCGGTCTTCATCAAACGCCACATCAAGCACCCAGTGTAATTGGTTTTCTATTAGCCAATGCTTCCTGGTAGCTTGAAGTACCTCGGCAGCTGATAACTGGCGGCTGCATATAAAGTAACGGATGAGTGTTTTCCCTTTACCCTTTTTGCTACTGTCTAACTGGATTGCGGCTATGGTTTTGGCTTTCCATGAGGCAGCATTGGAGTCCTCAGTAACATCATTGATAACCCAGCACCGGCGGTGCTCCATACGACCATGCTCTTTACCTTCCTGTTCCGCAAAGTAATGGTCAGGAGCATCTTCCAGATTATCTTGCCAGTATTGATCGAAGAGTCGAGTCACTTCTCCATAGAGTTTTCTCTGGTTGCCTTTCACCGCCAGCAAGTAGTCTGCCTCTTTTTTCAGGATTGCAGTAGCAATTTTTTTCTGGCAGCCCATTGCATCGATAGTGACAAGGCTGCCACTGAGTTCAAGCAGCTTGAGCAGCTCAGGAATGGCCGTAATTTCGTTGGATTTTTCATCAACTTTATACTGACCCAGCGACAGTCCAGCCTCTGTGCACCAAGCGTTAAGCATGTGTATTGCATCTTTGCCTTTATTCCAGGCCGAACCTTTAACAGTCTTGCCATCAAGAGCAACTATCTTGCTATCAGAGAGCTCCAGTCCGGAAAGAACATCCCTAATCCACTGGATGAAGATTTTGCGAAACTCTTCCGGGTCAAGAGTGGCGAAAATACGATTGAATGTAACCGCTACTGGAATACCGCCAGGCAAGGTTAAGTGCTTACGGAGCCAGCCTTCCTTGTGCTCAGCAAACAAGCGAATGCCATTCCAATCATCTGCACCACAGAGAATGGCACAAACTGAGATGAACATAACCTCTGCAAGAATATGTGTTGACTTCTTCGGGTCTCGTTTGTCGGTAAGCGATGTAAACTTGGAAAAAAGGGCTTTGGCAGACATCAGGCAACAGAAAAAGCATGGGATTCTACAGCTTTTGAAATCAATTTTCTGTTCAAATTCTGATCATGTTTTTGCCCTGGCTGCTCAGGCAGTACTTTCCCAAATCAATGGAGCTTCATAACGTCAAAGAAAGAGACGTTATCATTGCGGTAGACAAGCTGAACAGCAGGCCCAGGAAATGCCTCGGTTACAAAACACCATATGAGGCATTCAAAGAGTTAACTGGAGTGAATGCAAGAAAAGTCATGGGTTATGCATTTATGACTTGAATTCAGGTGTCCGGAAAACTCTTGCCAGATCATTCTTTGGTGGTAATGATTATCTGAACATGCATGACAATCCGGGGGATGTGGTAAAAGCCCAAAAACGAAGTATTGAAATGATGATCCGTCATGGTGCCCGTCATATTATTTGGGTTAATATGCCAGACATGGGTCGTACACCAAGGTTCCTGAAAGCAGACTTTAAAACAAGAAGTCAGGTTAAATACCTTATTAGTCTCCATAATCAGTGGCACTTGAATACATTGAACCAGATGAAAGCTGAGCATGGGAAAAAAGGCGTTAATATTCACTTAATGGATGCCAGAGCTTTATTTTGGAAAGTGTTAAATAACGCTATAGCATTCAATATTACCAATGTAACTGAGCCTTGTGCCGCGGTCAGTTTGCCTGGAGCTGATGGCGGGTCGGTACCAAAACAACCGGAAGGTGCTATAGCATCCCTTGTTCGAAACTCTGCCCGAACAGGAATGGCTCCACTGATTGGAACGGAGGTGTACTCGAACCCTCAATTGGCCCATATTTTCCAGGCCAGTGAAAAGGAACCCACTGTGTGTTCCAATCCGGATCAATACGCCTTTTGGGATGATGTCCACCCTACCACGCGGTTCCATAAAATCTTTGCAGAATTGATTTGTGATGAGCTAAAGGCTTTGGGCTATCAGTGTGATAAATCCCGACAGCCAGTGACCCCAGCCCTTACACCAAAACCTGTAAGCAGTCCGAGGGCAGGAGGCTAATCTGCTCTTATGTGAACAGCTTCTAACCAGGTGTTTAGCTTGATGAGCTTTTATTCCATGAAGCTGTTGCTGTCAGCGTTTTTAAATTGAATGAAGAAATATCTGGTGAATAATGGTTCCATACCAGTACGCTGACAATCATTAGGGCTGTTAACAGCGGCGGCAAACTTTTCTCTTTTCTGATCATGTACCAAAGCGTGGCGGTAATGGCCATAGCAAAGCTGCCAAACTGAATCCAGTCTCCCTGGATTGAAATGGTATGGAGTGCTAAAACCAGGCAGCCAAGGAAATTAGCCATTAACCAGAAGGGAGAGAGTTTCCCCAGACTGCCAAATAAAGGCATCTTAACCAGGGCTCCGCCTATCCATGCTTTGGGGAACACGTCTGCCAGTATATGAATTGCCATACCCATGGCCAGTCCGGCTACCACCGATGGGTATCCTGTTAAAGTGAGTAGCCAGGGAAGCAGCAGGGAGTGAGTGATGGCTGAACGATGTTTCAGGCCTGGCGTAAAAAGGTCTACATCAGGGAATCGAATACCTAATACCATGGCCAGCCCAAAGCTAAAGAGTGGCTTAACAAGTTGCTCAATAACCGGAACAGGTACAGTGTAATAGTTAATCAGGGCAATAATTGCAGCCAGCCCAAGGCATTGAAGCCAATACTTCATATCGTATTAAGTAAGCGACGTTGGTTTATAAAAGGGAAATTACTGGCAAGTATACAGGGTCATACGCCAAGTTACTCAATAGAATGCCGCATGAAGATGGAGATAATTCCAGAGCACATAAAAATAACCGCTGGCTATCCAGTTATCAGTACTCCACTGATAACTGGATATGGTCTTCTGGCCTGTTAAGCGTCAATACGCTTGTATTTGATCCGGTGAGGGCCCGCGGCTTCTTCACCCAGTCTGGCTTTACGATCTGCCTCGTATTCAGTGTAGTTACCTTCGAAGAACGTGACTTTGGAATCGCCTTCATAGGCCAGAATATGAGTGGCGACGCGATCCAGGAACCAGCGGTCGTGAGAAATAACCATGGCACAACCCGGGAATGCCAGCATAGCTTCTTCCAGAGCCCGAAGGGTTTCTACGTCCAGGTCGTTGGAGGGTTCGTCCAGTAGTAGTACGTTACCACCATCTTTTAAAGTACATGCGAGCTGCAGGCGGCCACGCTCACCACCAGATAACTCACCGACCCGTTTCTGTTGATCACCACCCTTGAAGTTAAAACGGCCTATATAGGCTCGGGAAGGGACTTCATAGCTATTGATACGCAGGATATCCTGACCATCAGACACAGCTTCCCATACAGTTTTTTTGTCGTCCAGCTCATCACGAAGCTGTTCAACAAAAGAAATTTTTACGGATTCACCGTGTTCGATAGTGCCGGAATCAGGTTGCTCTTTACCCATGATCATTTTGAACAGGGTGGATTTACCGGCACCGTTACCACCAATGATGCCGACAATGGCGCCTTTAGGGATACTAAAGCTCAGATCATCAATCAGCAGGCGGTCACCAAACCCTTTGGAGACCTTATTGAATTCAATAACTTTGTCGCCCAGGCGTGGACCAGGTGGAATATAGATTTCGTTGGTTTCATTACGGCTCTGGAAGTCCTGGGATTGCATTTCCTCAAAGCGAGCCAGACGAGCCTTACTTTTGGACTGACGCCCCTTGGCATTGGAGCGAACCCATTCCAGTTCGTGCTCCATTGCCTTACGGCGTGCGTCCTGCTGTTTTTGTTCCTGTTCAAGGCGCTGTTCTTTCTGTTCCAGCCAGGCACTGTAGTTGCCCTGATAAGGAATACCTTCGCCGCGGTCCAGTTCCAGAATCCAGCCGGCGGCATTATCCAGGAAGTAACGATCATGGGTAATGGCGACAACGGTTCCGGAGTATTCGCACAGAAAACGCTCCAGCCAGGCTACGGATTCGGCATCCAGGTGGTTGGTAGGCTCGTCCAGTAGCAGCATGTCAGGTCCGGACAGCAGCAGGCGACAAAGGGCTACACGACGACGCTCACCACCGGACAGGTTTTCAATTTTAGCATCCCACTCCGGTAAGCGCAGGGCATCGGCAGCCACGTCCAGTTTACGTTCAAGGTTATGGGCATCAGCTGCCTGAATAATATTTTCCAGACGTCCCTGCTCGGCAGCCAGGGCATCAAAGTCGGCGTCAGGCTCGGCATAGGCTGCATAGACTTCTTCCAGGCGCTGTTGGGCCTGCTTGATCTCTCCCAGGGCTTCTTCAACGATGTCCCGGACGGTTTTGCCTGGGTCCAGTTCTGGCTCCTGGGGAAGGTAGCCTACATTCAGGTCGGATTGAGGGCGGGCTTCACCGTCGAACTCTTTATCAACACCGGCCATGATGCGAAGCAGGGTTGATTTACCGGCACCGTTCAAACCCAGAACGCCAATTTTTGCGCCTGGGAAAAAAGAGAGGGAGATATCTTTCAGAATCTGACGTTTCGGGGGAACAACTTTGCTCACCCGATTCATCGTATAGACGTACTGAGCCATGGAAAGGTGTCTCTTAAATTAAGTAACTTAACCGAGTGAAGATACTGGATGCGATAGGCTTTGGCAATCAGTTGTGTTTGCGGAAAGATCGTGAACAGCTTCTAAGAGACTACTTTGTATAGATGGTGATAAAAAGTAGGTGGCATTGGTATGAAGTTATCCACTGTTTTATTTCTGGTCATTACTATCTCCATACGGTGGTCAGATTTGTCGTACGCAGTATGGGATTGGGATCGTATTGTGAGGATGGAGGGGGAGAGTACACCTCAGGTGGTTATAAAGTTGGATGGAATCCATGAAGGTATTACTGATGAAGATATAAATGATTTTCTAGAGGTGGTTGGGAAAAAGCTACTTTATTTTAGGCAGAATAAGGATCAAGGTGAAGAAAATATGTATTGCTTTTTAACATTAAGTGATGGGGCGCTGGTTGCTCAGGGTTTTTATTTGCCTGGTTTTTCTCCGGAAGTTATGGGCTGGAGTCATTCTGATTTGATTTTTGAGCTATTTAAAAAAGCGGATAATATGCTTTGCTTCGATTGTGTTTTTGAGCATATTGCTGAGTTAGAGTGCATAAGACCAGAAGAAGGAAGGCTAAAATCCACCGGGACTCCTTGTTTTTGCAATTTACAGCCACCATTCGAAAGTGAAGAGCTTCTGTCTGAAACATCATTAATTAGTTTGATTAATTTTATTTTGATGCCAGACAGGATAAATCATCAAGCCACTGGTTTTCTTATTAACATCGGTAATCCGATACTGGCAAAGAGATTTAATGAGTTTTATTGGTTACGTTACCTTTCTATAGCCTGTGGGGGAGAGGTTAAGGGGATTGTAGATTTAGCCTCTAGTTATAGCCTTATGAAGAGAGGAATTATTTTTCGTGGGATAGAGAATGGAAGAAATATTCAGTTTCAGTATCAGGAAAAACTTCCTTTTTTGGATATGGATGGCCCGAGAAACTATGACACAAAATTGGCTTATGATTTTTATTTTATGGAAAAAAAGGCGAGTTTAATGATGTATAAAGGAGTTGAAGAAAATTTGGTCTTATATATGAATGAAACAAAAAAGGAATCTAAGTCATCCTTGTTGAGCTTGAGTTATTATACACAGTACGGTACGGCCGTTAATCAGCAAGTTCCTCAGGTTTATAGCACATTTTTAGGATCTGGTTTAAGCCGGACTATGGACGAGATAAAACCCGTGTTGAAAACAATGGACTGTCTAAGTGAGCCAATTGATGATGGTGTTGTTGTAGATTATGGCGTACGACTGAGTATTCCTCTAGATAGCAAATTAGGCCGGTTAAAAAGTACAGAACAACAGAAGCCGGGTATTAGAGTATATGGAGTTTTTGATATTTCTCAAGAAAGAGAAGGGATTAGAGTTAATTATATGGGGGGTTTAAATAAAAGCCATCAGCTTCAATTACCTGATTTTGATATTGCTATGGAAAAGGAGCAGGGTGATCAGTTTTTTATTAAGATTGCTCAAGCAACCCAAAAGTACTCATTAGGAGACTACTATACTGCTCGTCTACTGAATGGTGGAATGCTTCCAGAAGAGAAATATCAAATTAAAAATCAGGGTGGTGCGGTAATAGCTCTTCCTAATAGAGAATGCCATTGCCAGATATGGGTTCCTTTTGACAATCTTGAGACTGAATTTTAATGCCCTGGTTATAAATTCATCATATGAAGCCAGGGAATACCCACAAGTAGTAGCGTGGCTAAAAAGATGATTCCCAAAATAAATCCAAGTACCCAAAAGTCTTTATTGGGAATATAACCTGAGCCGTACCAGATTGGACCAGGCCCGGCGGCATAGGGAGTAATTACACCCATAATTCCTAATGTAAAGCAAAGGAGCATACTAAGTTGAATAATGGGCATATCCGGGATGGTCATAGCCAGGGTTAGAAAAACAGGTAGAAGCGCTGTGACATGGGCAGTGATACTGGCAAAAAAGTAGTGAAGCAGAAAGAAACTGATAATAATCAACACCATCATGGTCATTGCATCATAACCACTCATTAAGTGGCTCATACTATCCGCAAGCCAGGCAAGGAAACCGGTTTTAGAAAGCCCTCCTGCCAGGGTCACCAGGGTGGCAAACCAGACAAGGACATTCCAGGCCTGTTTGTGACTGATGATATCTGACCAGTTGATGACTCCCGTTAAAATCATCAGGCATAGAATGGTAAGACCCGCCGTTGTTGAGCTTAGGAGTTCTCCTCCAAAAATCCATAATACCAGTGCCAACACGGCTAATCCGGCCATCATTAACTCATGTCGGGTGAGTTGACCAAGCTTGTTCAGTTCCTGGGTAGCCCATTCAGGCATTTCCTTTGCCTGTTTAAGACTTGGGGGATAGATAAGGTAGTTGAGCAGAGGCACGAAAAAAAATAACAGTAAACCTATGGGAAGGAAGCCCAGCCACCAGTTGATCCAGCTGATTTCATGGCCGGTAATCTTTTCAATGATGGATAAGGCGAGCAAGTTCGGTGCCAGACCCGTAAGAAACATGGAACTGGTTACACAGGTGGTTGAAAATGCGGTCCAGTAAAGGTAACTACCTATTTTTCTTGGTTCTTCATCCGGGGTGGAACCATACATGGGCGGAATATTGCTGGCAATGGGGTAAATGGTTCCGCCACTGCGGGCAGTATTGGATGGAATAAAGGGAGCTAAAGCCAGGTCTGCCAGTGCCACCGCATAACCAAGCCCGATGCTTTTGCGACCCAGCAGTTTAATTAAATGAAGGGCAATTCTTCTGCCAAGGCCTGTTTTCTGGTATCCCAATGAAAAAATATAGGCAGAAAAGATAAGCCATACGGTGCCATTTTGAAAACCTGAAAGCCCCCATTGCAGGGATGATTTTGCCGTGATTTCAGCACCTGGTTGCAAAGGCACTAGCTGCAAGACGACAGCAAGTACTACACCTATCAATCCAGAAACGGCAGCAGGGATGGGTTCAGTAACAAGAGCTACAACGACACCAATAAATAGCGCGAAGTAGGCCCAGGCCTGAACAGTTAATCCTTCCGGTGTTGGCAGAAGCCAGACCAGAACTCCTACCGCTAGAGGGAGTATTTTTTTTACGGGTTCAATCATTGGATAACCTCTGACTAAAAACGGCAGTTTTTGCTTTAGGCATTAAGGGTAGAAGGCACTCTCATATTTTTCTGTGAAAGATAGCTCAGGGGATTTTCTGGGTTTTATCCAGAATGTTTTCACCAAAGCTTTGTTTTGCCAGCTGGCAGAATGCATTAGCGGCCTGGTGAGCTTCCGGACCATCGACAATTAGCCGGATTGTGTCCCCACAACGCACGCCAAGTTTCGTCAAGCTGGTAATACTGTGGGCATTGGCTGACTGCTGACCCTTTAACAGAACGGCCCGGCTGTTAAATCCTGTTAATACTTTTACCAGGCGGGCAGCTGAACGAATATGAAGACCATTGGGGCTATTTAGAATCCACTGAACTTCATATTTAGCCGTAGTGGATGAAGGATGGTCTTTTGGAGAAAATAGTGTTTCTGTACTATCAAAATGTATTTGTTTGGGGGCTAGGGCTAGCCGGGCCTCACGATCCACTTCGTCTAAGGATTGCCCTGTTGCTGCCGCCGAGGCCGCAGCTATTGCACCTTCCACCAATGGTGCACTGCTGAGGCGGATGTTACTTTTATCAATGGTGGTGAGCTGTTCCAAGGCAGTTTCAGTGCTGAGAAGGGAACTGCCCAGATCCATTAACACTAACACACCGGATTTATCATAGGCCGTTTCAATGGCCTTCATTATTCTGGCAGGGTCTGTGCCGACAGGATGATCTGGATCATTAGTGCCGCCAGCACTAATAATGGTGCAGTTGTTCTGTGTAACTTCCCGGGCTAATTCTGCTGTGGCCTTTGCCAGTTCGCAGCTGTGGGAGACGATCACAATACTTACCATGGGGGATCTCCTTTAAGGAGTGTATGGATAAGAACTTCATCTCTGGTTTTGCTTGAAAGAAGAAAGGGGTTCCAGAAAAACTACCAAAAAACTGTCCTTAATAAAAAGAATAGAATAAAGATTTGGAAACAGTAGTGAAAACTCTGTAAAAAATGCTTTTTTTTAGTGGTGAAAGTAATCCGATTCAGGCTAATTCTCGTACAGAATATTTATTTAGACGCTGTTTTAATCAGAGGTTGTTGACGCTTGCTTGTAAGTGCAGTGGTTTGTAAAGCGGCCTTACGTAATACCCAAGGGGCAAGCCGGCACAGTGCAGAGTTGTCTTATATCAAGTCAGTTCAATGCAGTGGGAGGGCCGCTTTTCAGCCCGCCGTTAACTGTATTAGAATGCCTATCCAATCTAATAACAGGCAAAGAAGGGTATTTCGATGTTTAAAAAGGATATGTCCATTGCCGAATTTGACCCGGAGCTGAATGCTGCGATTAATGCTGAAGCAGTGCGTCAGGAAGAGCATATAGAGTTAATCGCCTCTGAAAATTATGCCAGCCCCCGGGTTATGGAAGCGCAGGGCAGTGTGCTCACCAACAAATATGCAGAGGGTTATCCCCGAAAACGCTATTATGGTGGCTGTGAGCATGTTGATGTGGTTGAGCAGCTCGCTATTGATCGGGCAAAGGCGTTATTTGGTGCAGGTTATGCCAACGTTCAGCCGCACTCTGGTTCCCAGGCTAATGCGGCAGTGTACATGGCTTTGCTTAAACCAGGTGATACCGTTCTCGGGATGAGTCTGGCTCACGGTGGACACTTGACTCATGGTGCCAGTGTTAGCTTTTCCGGGCGTATATACAACGCTGTTCAGTATGGCTTACACCCGGAAACCGGCGATATTGATTATCAGGAAATGGAACGCCTGGCACTGGAACATAAGCCAAAGATGATTATTGGTGGTTTTTCAGCGTTCTCCCGTATGGTGGACTGGCAACGTTACCGTGCTATTGCCGATAAAGTGGGGGCTTATCTGATGGTTGATATGGCTCACGTAGCGGGCTTGATTGCTGCGGGGGTTTATCCATCACCGGTTGGGGTTGCTGATGTGGTAACCACTACTACCCATAAAACATTGGGAGGCCCACGGGGTGGCCTGATTCTGGCTAATGACAATGAAGAGCTAAACAAAAAGTTTAATTTTGCTGTATTCCCTGAGTCACAGGGAGGCCCTCTCTGCCACGTTATTGCAGCCAAGGCGGTTTGCTTTAAAGAGGCGATGAGTGATGAATTCAGGGACTATCAGCAGCAAGTGGTCAAAAATGCCCGAGCTATGTGTAAGGTTATGATGGAAAGGGGGATCAAGGTGGTTTCTGAAGGAACCGATGATCACCTGTTCCTTGTTGATTTAATTGGTAAAGAATTCACTGGTAAGGATGCGGAAGCGGCTTTGGGACGAGCTAATATTACGGTCAACAAAAATGCAGTGCCTAACGACCCTCGCTCACCTTTTGTTACCAGTGGGTTACGTATTGGCACCCCAGCGATCACACGTCGCGGATTTAATGAGAAAGATTCTGCCGAGTTGGCAGGCTGGATCTGTGATGTGCTGGATAATATGGGAACTGAAAGGGTTGAAATTGATACTCGAGAGAAGGTTCTGTCTATCTGTCGTCGGTTACCCGTATACAGCTAAACCACGCCCTGTTAGAGAACCGTAATTTGATAGAGCTTTGATGGGCGTGCTTTAGTAATCGCTTCGCTTAATAAATAAGTCAGGAATATCCGGTTTTCAAACGGGTTTTGGTTTAGCTAAGGCTATTCGGGCTTAAATAAACTGCCATGATCACTGGGTGATATGGCAGTTTTTTTTGGAGAACAGGGATATGTTGGCTGATAAAAAAGGCTTTTGTGGCTGTCACCCTATTATTTTTCCTGAGTAGCCAGCCATTTTTTCCATACATCTTTATCTACACGGCTGTAGCCGGTATCAGTCAGGTAACTGGTAATGACCAGATCAGAACCCTGAATGGGATTTTTTGTGAAGTCTATGGGCAAGCCGCCCAAATTTATTTTGGTTTTTTTAACCTGAGCCAGGAAGTTGTCGTGATTAAGGGGTTCGGGTGTTGCTTCCAGAATGGTCCTGGTTAGTTTGCCTACGATATAGCCTTCCAGTGAAACAAAGCCAAATTGTGTGCCCATTGCTGTTCGGGCTTCCTTTACAATGGGTAAATCAGAGTCAAGTAACGGTACAACCTGAGTCATGATAATTTTGTCTGTAGCTCCAAACTTATTAAGTGCATCACTGTAGTTATCAGCACCAGTAAATGAGACTGCCGATATAATCCAGTTTTCTTTCTTGTCACGGTTGGCGACTCGAACAAAATGGGAAATATTGCCATAAGCCCCAACGGTTACCACCAGGCGACAGCTATTTCCGGTGGACTTTTCCCATGCTTTTAATGATTGATAGCCAAAACGGACATTGGCGGTATTACGTTTGTAGACACCTACAGGGCCCACATTATTTCTTGCCGGGTTGTTGCCTTCCATGGCAATGATCTTATCCAGAGTCATTAATAACGTTTGACTGACTCCAAGGCCTGCAAAAGCCTGGCGTATTCCTGTAAGCCCGGCCATACCGTAAGCATCATTCTGCACGTAGGCACAGATGCTTTCGGGATTTAAACCATTTTTGACGGCATCATTGATCACTGCCGCAGTTTCCTGAACATAGCTGGCCCGGTAGTTTACGATAGGTCCAGGAGCTGGGCGCAGTAAGCCGGCTCCAGTGAAAAAGCCCACTGCCGGAATATTGGCTTTTGCCAGTAGAGGTAAAGTGACTTTGGCTGTGGGGGTGCCCACATTGCCAATCATCAAAAATATTCCTCTTTTTATTAGTTTTGTGGTGGCCTGGGATGCAGTATCTGGTTCATAAAAGTCATTCTTATAATGAATATTGATTTTTCGGCCGTTAATGGTTTGACCATTCAATGAAGCATTGAGTCCGTTTTTCATACCCGTACCCAGGCCTTTGGCCTTACCTTTCAGTGCCAGAACCGAGCCAAGGTGAAGGGTGTTTTTTTGAACGGGACTTTCTTTGGCTGATAGCGAGGTTGGGGTGATCAGGCAGCAGCTGAACAGCAGCATCCATGCTTTCATCGGTAAATCCTGTGTCGATTTCTGAAAAAAGACCATTTCATGGCGCGTTATTTTTAGTGTCCTATTAGAAATAACATAGCATAGCTGCGAATAAATTTTATAAATAGAACATGACCCGGATATTTCATAAATGGCCCCGAGTATTCTGTCAGGTTATGGGCTGCCGGTTTTTATTGAAGGAGGTGTTTCATCATCATATGTCTCTTTACATAGTTGGCTCTCTTCAAAAATGTAGGCTCGGGATGAGCAGAAAGGAGTCATTGGCATTGCGGGTTCCACCGCTGTTTTCTCTTCCTCCTCCTGACGGAACCGGGCTTTAAGCACTTTGACCCGGTATAGGGCCAGAGAGCAAGCAAGTACACCGAATACCAGACTGCCGAAACCCTGTCCCATAAGCACGCCTTCGGCACCTGCAAGGTGGCCACCGATTAAAATAAACGGGAAGGTGCCTATGGTGGCTTTACCGGCATTCAGTAAGGTGGCCCAAAGACCTCGTTGCAGGTTATTAAAGGAGGCATTGGCAATAAATAGCGCCCCGTTGAACATGAAGCTTAGAGATATCCATGGACAGAATGCCTCCAGAAGTGAAGCCGCTTTATTATTGAGACCAAAGAAGAGAATGATACTGTCCTTGAGGAGCCAAAGAGCACCGGATACCGCAAGACAGTAAAGTATATTGAAGACAATGGCATTTTTTATACTCTCCTGCACCCGTTGCAGGTTCTTCGCGCCATAATTTTGGCCAATGATGGGGCCAAGGGCTCCTGAAAGAGCAAAGAGCAGGGCAAAAGCAACAGGGATAATTCTGCCTACAACAGCAAAACCGGCCACATAATCTTCACCAAAGTAAGCAATTTGCCGCGTTACTAATGCATTGCCAAAGGGGGTGGCTATATTGGCAAGGATCGCAGGTACGGCAATCAAAAGAATAGGTTTCAGGTCTGCCTTGAAGTAGCTAACCCTGGGCTTTGCCAATAGTCCGTGACGATAGGTCATGCTAAAAAAGGCATAGAGAAAGATAGTGAGTCTGGCTATTACTGATGCCCATGCTGCGCCTTCAATACCCAGGTTCAAACCAAAAATAAAAACGGGATCCAGTATTGCATTGGCTCCCCCGCCAAAAAGTGTTGCCAGCATGGGGCGCCTGGCATCACCGGTTGCCCGAAGTGCGGAGCTGGCAGATATGGCCATGGCCAAGACAGGAGCACTGGGCATCAGTATGGTTAAATAGGCATAGGCTTTTTCTGCGACAACACCTTTTGCCCCTATTAAGGCAAGCAGTGGTTCTGCATTGCTCAATACAAGAGATGTAACCAGGCAGCCCGCAATAAAGGAAAAAACCAGGGCACTGGCTGCATAGCGGCGAGCGGTGGCGAGTTTTTTTGCCCCCAACGCTTTTGAGACCATCGCCCCCATGGCAATGGATGACCCAATAGAGACTGAAGTATTGAAAAAAACCAGCGTTCCTGCAAAACCTATGGCGGCTGCCAGCTCTACGTGGCCTAGCAGGCTAATAAAATACATGTCCAATAGATCAACAAGAAACAGTGCCATCAAACCAACAGCGCTGGTACATGACATAATGGCGATATGACGCATAGTGGAGCCATGTGTAAATTTGGCTTGATGGGACATGCTGGTATACCTTCAGGTGCCGATAGTAAATATCAGGCAACTCGTGATTCGATTAAAAAGTAAGCTTGAATGGATGGCTTTGGCAGATTTTATCATCTTTTACCCTCCTGGCTTTATGGTCAGGCAAGTAGCTATTCCAATGATGGGAATATAATTAATCCGACCCAGCGTTCCAACTATTTAGTTTCTCCCTATTCTTTTCAGTCACCGGGTGCGCTATTAACAGAGCGAAAAATAAGCGTTATTAATAATCCGGTTCTTTCTGGTATGCATAGCAGCCAGGTTTATAACCTGCTGATGCAACGAGCTGTGCAGGAGCAGCATTTTTTAACAGCCCAAATAATGGAGTCCTACATAAGGGGATTGATGGTCTTTGCCGGGCATCGAAGGGCTTTGTTAGGCTATTTGGAGGGTTATGGGCAAAGGCCAGTATGTACGGGTTATGACCTTGTTTCAGTGGGGGTTGCTCATCAGTCTCCAGTACTATCCAGGGATGATGCTGATAATCTGATGGCCCACCTTAAGGGTGTGCCTGGCGGTGCTGTACCGGTTATCCGGCAGTGTTTGGATATTAATCATAAGCAGAGGGAGTTCTACGAGAATCAGCTTCGATTGAATGGTCAACAGCTCGCTTTTAATGGTTATGCCTGCCCCGCGCTCAGAATGACCATGCCAATGGCTTATCCCCTGTCTGATGTGGTAAAGCATCTTGGTTGGCTAAAGAATCCGGGAGCCAGGTCGGCGGGAGTTTTGCGAGCCTACCCTTATGATGGTTCTGGACTTGAGGAGGCAGAAGTGCCGCCAGACATTTATTTTACCCCCCATAAAGAACCGGGTTTTTATGGGGAAGGAGAAAGTAAGCAAACTAATCGTGCAATTCATAAGTCTGACCCGCAGTTTTTGCCAGAAAGACCACGATTTCCTGAAGGTCGGCAGGAATTTAAATATCCTGCGGATATTCTGGATAATGGTATAAGCCAGCCATCAAAAGAGAGAAAGCATATTGAACAAAAACCTTCTGTAGGGAAGGGAGGGCTGGCGCCTCATATGAGTGCTGCTGTTGAAAAAAATGCGCTGAAAGAAACCGGTAAAGCCCCTGCTTTCAGCCAAAAACCGGAGATGATTGAAGTAGATAGATTCCCTGTGGATAAAGGCTGGCAAAAGAAAAAAGAGGTTACCCCTGAACTCCCAAAGCCTGCAAAAGAGTCTGCCAAGGAAAGGAAAGTGGTAAAACCGCTGAAGCAAGTCACTCTTGCTTCAGCTCAGGAATTACAAAAAAAAGATAAAAAAACGGTTCAGGCTGGGGCATTAGGTCAAGCTATCAAGCTGCTCAAAAATATCAGTGGCCCTGATAGTCGAGAGTTCCTTGATAAGTTATATAATATCCATGGACGTCAATTATTCGTCAGTAACCAACTTCCAGTGGACAAAGAACACACTCTGGAGTTTCTTAAACTCTTTAAAGTAGCCATTCAGTATGAGTTGAAAAAGGGAAAAACTGGCGATACAGAACAACAAAAAAAGAAGCAGGAGCGTTTGGCTGCTTTAAGCCATATCGAAAGGTTTGTAGAAAATTTGGATGATAATGACCCCAATCTTATTCCTCTTTGTCGGCTAGCGGTTCATTTATATGGCAGGGTTAGAGAAAGAAGTGCTGTCTTGCAGAGCACAATTCCCTTTTGTGGCGGATTTTCTGTGGAGCAGATGGCCTGGGGAAGGCAGCCATTAAAAGTAGCAAAAATGATGACTGAGTTAGCTCTTAATTACGAGGTGACTTTACCGGGTAGTACGAGAACGGTTTCTATTCCTGATAATAAAGATCTGTCTAAAAACCCTGAGTCTCTGGCAGACAAACTGTTTTTGTCGGCTGTTTATAATTTGAGTGGAGTAAAAGGATCTACTGCTTATACAGATGCTGTTAATACTCAACTTTTTGGCATTCCAGTAAAGATATATCGTCCTCTTAAATCAGGTGATGGCGGTAATAATGAAGAATATGATAGAAAACTTCTTGAGGATTTGGTTTTAGCCTCAGAAAAAAAATGCCCAATCAGGGGAGCCATAGATCCGAAGTTTGCAGCATTTCTTGATAGCCAGGCTAAAAAGCAGCCATATTTCAGGAAAAAATCAAAAAGTGTAATAAATGTTGAGAATGACTTTCATGATTTTGTAGGCGTCAAAGGGATAGGTCATGCGGTTGTTTTAGACCACTTCAATATAAAAGGTGAGCAGGTTGAGTTTAAGTTATATTCCTGGGGGAAAGTATTTAACTGGTCGATGAATAAAGCAACATTTTTGAAGCATGTTGATAAAAGGAATTTTTTGGTTGTTGGTGATTATAGTGAAAGCACTTGTTTTAAAAAAATTGAAAAAGAATGTTATGCTCTTATTGATGGGAGAGCTGCTGTACATGATGATCAGGGTAATATACAGTATCTGGCGAAAGGGCAAATCATTAGAACTCCTCATTACAAAACAGTTGCTGGCTATGATGGGGCAGGCTTTGTAGTTGCAGCGGATGATGAGAATTTGATATTAGTTAATGAGCTTAATTATATTGTGCGCATTAAGAAAAAAGAAATTGAAAAAGTGACAATCCTGCCGGATGGAAAAAGGGTAGTGTTAAATAAAAATGGCAAATATAAACTGCTTGTTAAGGGGGAGATTGTGACTAGTCATAACGGTGACCGTTATTTTTTATATGATGATGGAAAGATGCCTTTGAAACTTGATAAGGATAAAAAACTATATCCATTCAGTGGTGGGAAAAAAATGCTTGTTGTTGATAAGGATAAGCCAGTTGTCATTGGTGTGGGAGAAAGTCATATAATGGATAATGGGGAAAAAGTGACATATAAAGGTGACGGGCATTACGCAATAAAAAAAGAAGATAATTAACTGTGCCATTAAATTGACATAATTTTTCAAACGAGTTTATTAAGCATAATAAATCTCTTTCTGTTATTAGCTATAATTTAATAATCTACTAATGCCAAGGAATCGGTTCAATGAGTATTGGAGGCCCAGGCCAGCCCCCAGGTTCACAAAAACCAGGCGATCATCAATCTGCACCAGTTCAAGGTAGTCCTGATCAGACTGAACAGCCCGGAGGGGGAGTCACACCATCTCCCTATATGCCTCAAATACCATCGGGTAATGGATATCAGTATCCAAAGCCATTAGATGGTCGATCATCGGAAATAGTGGCTCAACCTATTCCTCAAATGCCTGGAATGAATCAATCCCAGGCACTGGCCCAGGCAACAGCCTCTGCCTATGGCAGTATGGATAAGTTGGGGGGAATGGCAAGCTACTGGAATGGCCTGGGTACTGTTATCAATAATTTTGGCAATATCAACATGGGGCAGGCACCTGCCCTGGGTGTTCCTTTAGGTTGTGTCCAGGGCGGAGTCCTTGTTCCTGCAACGACGTTCCCTCAGATGTCCCTTGGTGCATTTAATCCCACGATTCTTATGAATGCCCTGGCTGTTATCCAGCAGCAGCAAGCGATGCTTATTAGTCAGTTGGCCCAGAGCATGAGTGTTGTTCAGTCGCTGGCGGGGCAATATTCAGCAATGGCGATGTCGATGCCTGCTTTCCAGCCAACACCTATGGCTATACCCCTGCCTATGGCATTTCAGCATATTCATGCATTTGGCACCGGAGCAATGCCTCCTCCCATGATGGCGTATCCCTGTCACGGGTATCAGGGGTGGGGAGCTTTCGAGGGGCAGCATTTTATGATGCCTCCCATGCCTCCTTACTACTTTGACCCCCGGTGGCTTGAGCAACATGCCCAGGGTGCAGCGCCTGGTGATGAATATTTTCGTCATTGCTATAAGGGATTCAACAGTGCTGATGATGCTTATCAACATGCACCTGAAGAACCACAGAATGCTAATGGAGGAAAGCAGAATCCTGCCAAGAGTCAAGAGGAAGAAAAGAAGTCTGCCGCTGAAATAGAGGAGCAGGTTCAGCAGCCAGAAGAAAGGCTGGATTCGGAGCAAAAATTACTACAGTTTTGCTTTGCTGGAGATTTGGATGGCGTAAAAAGTTTATTTGAGAGTGGTACAGTCAAGGACGTTAATGTTTCATTGCCATTTAAGCTTGCTGATGGCAGTCGTACTAAGGTGACGCCATTGATTCTTGCAGCCAGGAAGGGAAATAAGTCCCTTGAATTAGTTAAATATCTTACTGGTAAAGGGGCAGATTCCAGCCTTGAATGCGCAGATCGCACACCGCTGCAAATGGCTTGCTGGTGTTCTGATGATGCTGATGAAGTGATTAGGCATTTAGCAAATAGTGGCGCTGATATCTTCAACAAAGATGTATCAGGCAATAGCCTGCACTATGCCTATTTGAGTGAAAATGAAAAAAATATGCAGGCTGTGCTTGAGAGAGCGGGTAAAGAGAAAGAGCGTTTATTAACCGAAGCGAAACTGCAGGCAAAAGACTTTGCCCAGTGCCACAGTAGTGAACTTAAAGCGATGGTTGGCTACTGGGAGAGCCAGATTCCGGAAAATGCGAAAACAGAGCATAGTCAGTTTACTACTGCATGCAAACGCTGTGCCTATGAACAACTGTCTAAAAGTTTAAGTGCACTAAGAGAAAAGTGGAGCGAGTTTGATATTAATGCTCGCTACGGTAATGGACAACTTTCTCCTTTGGAAATGGTGTGTTCTTCTCCATCCCCGGATGAAGATGATTTCCGTCGTAAATTGATAATGATTCATCGTTTGAAACAAAATGGAGCTGTTTTTAATCCGGCTGAAAGAGAAAAATATGAAAGTTTGATTCAAAAGGGTGAACGTGATCCTGACCGTAGAAAATTATTGCTTAGAATGATGAGTGCTCCTACCGGCACAGATCTTCAGGAAAAGATCAGAAGAAAAAAAGAGCGATACACTGACGATAATGTTGTACCCGACGCAGACAGAGTGCCTGTTGATCCTGACAAGCATCCAGGCTGGTTTGCGGAAGGGTCTGAAAGAGAAGCAGATATCGAGGCGTGGGATAAACGTGAATACCGGATGACGCCTAAAACTGAACAGGCTCAAAAAAGACAAGATGATCGTTTTGAGGATGGCCTTGAGTCAATCATGTTCGCCCAGAGAGATGATGAAAGCAATAATGTAGAGCGGGATCAGGCTTTTCTGGAAGCAGAGCCTGATAGTAGCCGTCAGAAACTGTGTGTTCCTAAAACTAAAGGCGGGATGAAAGGGTTTTTCCAAAAAAAAGAGCCTGATCTGGGAGTGGGTCTTGCGATGGTTGCGGGGCAAGGTCAGCAGGAGCCAGCCCGTATTGAAGATATACATATTGAAGCAACCATAACGGTAGATAGTACTACTTATGAAATGAGTACATTGTTGGACTGCCATGGTTCTGATGGATTAGCTATAGCCCGCTTTGCAAAAGAAAAACTGCCTGGAATTTTAAAAGAAGAAATCATTAAGGCTATTCATGAAGGGAGAGAGATTTCAGATGCATTTAAGCTCGCCTGTGTAAGGCTGGATCGGATGTTGGCTAATGATTCTCGATTTAATGATTCTGATATTTCCGGTACAGCATTAAATATGGTGATAACGGCCAGGGATGGGGATAATGGCGTAAAGAATTCATGGGCTGTTAATCTCGGTGACTGTGAAACCATTGTCATTGATGCAAATGGCACAGCTAAACAACTCAGTATGCCAACATCTGAAAATCGAAGTATAGGTGATGGTATTTTAGGTGAAGGGAAGTCTGCCCGGGCCAAGGTATTTAAGATTGATTCGTTAGGTTATAACCCTGATGAGATGACGCTTATTCAGTGTACCAAGGCGATGAGAGAACAAGCAGGGCCCCATGCAATGGCTGCTCTTGCCGGTAAGCTGGTTACAGGTGATGGGAAAAATGCAGGACAATGTACTGCCCAGGAATTTTCTGTGGCATTAGTCTCCAGGGCGGCGGCCCAGAGACAGGAGGAAAAGGGTAATATTGTTGCTGTGGTTAAGTCATTGAGTTCCGGGGCCAACGGCAAAACCCCCTTGC
This sequence comes from Endozoicomonas sp. Mp262, assembly GCF_025643335.1. NCBI lineage: Bacteria > Pseudomonadati > Pseudomonadota > Gammaproteobacteria > Oceanospirillales > Endozoicomonadaceae > Endozoicomonas > Endozoicomonas sp. Mp262. The sequence goes on from NZ_CP092489.1 coordinate 1,752,032, forward strand.
CTCCCCCGGTACGCACTCCGGAAACGGTCAGGGCAAGACTCAAGTGGATTTCCTGGGACAAAACCGGGCAGGAGGATATACAGCGACACTATGAAGAGGTGAGTTCCTGGAAAGATGTTAAACCGCCAAGCACCTGTGATGACTGTCTTCAAGAACTCTATGTTGAGTTACAGACAACCTATGGAAAGCATAGGTTAATGCCCGAAGGACTTGAGAAAGCTATAGGAAAACAATCGCCTTCAGGCCCCCTGCTCATTAAATTAAGTAAAGCTGCAACTATTACTGAGCTGGAAGCAGCAGCAAAAGATCTTTCCACAGATGGTACTGCTCCTTCTGTCAGATTATACCGTTTGAAAAAGGCCCGTTTTATTGCAGATAAGTTGGATAAGCCACAATCTATGGAAGAGGGGTTGAAAGCGCTTTTCTCCCTGAAGGCGTATGCAAGTGAGCTATTAAGGGATGAAGCGCTTGATCCCCGCGCTCGTTTATTTTTAAAGGATCTAACTCGTTCTTATGGCTGGCTTAACAAGTGTGTAGATCGTTCTGAAAGTGAAGAGGATGATGATCAATTCCGTGAGGCTGTCGATGCAGATGATCCAGGTGGTGCAGAGGCTAAGAACTTTAAGGATTCGGTTAATTATGAACTTAAGAAAACACTGGTTCCCTTTGTGGTTGCAGATAAGGACACGCCCTTTACTGCTACAGAGATAGCTGAAGTTGCCAATCATAATGAAGTCACATATCGACTGATGTGGTTTCAGTTGGATGAGTGGGGAATGTTACCGACAGATAAGGATGAACGTCGGGAACTGTGGCAGCAAGCTTTAAGTCTGGTGAGAGAACCTGTGGCTCAAAGGGATGTTTCTTCGACTCCTGATGAGACGGTTAAAACAGCCAAAAAGGAAAATGATGGAAGCAATGTCTTTATGGGTACTGTTGATTTGGATGCAATGCCTTCGACAGATGATGAAGCCTCCGAGGTGCCAAAAGCAGAGGCGGATAAAGCACCTATCCCGGTAAAAACGGCTAGAAGGTCAAAACTCTCTGTTGCTGATCTTTCTAAACGGATCGCGTTTTTCCAATCTCATCAACCTGGTGAGGTGCAAGCCCCCAGGGTTATGGTTGATGAATTTCTTGAAAAAGGTGGAGGTCCCACAGAGAAGGTTCAAATAGGGTCGCGAAAAGTGAGTCTTTTAACGGTGCTCGTTGAAAATGGGCATAGGGAAGCAATTAAAAGGTTAGCTGCTAGATGGCCTAGCTGTGCTGAACCTAAGCCTGTACCTCATGATATTCTCGATATTGACCAAGAAATAAAAGGGCTGAAGAAAAAACTTGAGCGTGATAATAAGGGAGAGGTTAAATCAAAAGAACCTAAAAATGAGTCACCTTTAGAGATGGTTGAGAAGTTGGAAAAAATGAAAAAGGAGATGGTGAAGCCCGCACTGGAAAGGTTTGCCAGTACCCCCACCCTCAGGACAGGTAATGAAACAGAAGATGCAGCTATGATAGTGCAGATGTTGGATAGGCTGCCTGACCCGACTGGAGAAAAAAAATTTTGTATTAAGCTTATAAAAAAATGTTGCGAAAAAATGGATGATGATGGTTTTTTGTTAGTTGAGAAAGCCTTAATAAATAGAGGGGATGTTTTGCTTAAAGCTGAAGTAGATGATATTGAAAAACATATAGGGGAATTAAAAGAAAAGGGTGCCGGGAATATTGACTTTAATCCTATAGAAAACGCATTGGTTGTACTACAGAAACGCCTTTCTGGTCTTACTGATTTCCATAAACACATACATGGTACTGATGCTCTAAATATTGGAGACATAAAAAAATGGATACAAAAGGAGGGGGTGACTGCTTTTTATAGGTTCGGATCCCAGGCAGGAGGTTATGTGGGCGCTCTGGAAAAATTATGTGAAAGGTGTACTGAAAACCAATTCAAAGAGGTGTTTCAGCTACAAGAAGTAGGCGGACTAACAGTGAAGATGGATGATAATCGGTATAGTCAGTTACAAAAGCACCTTCAAGATTTAGCCACTCAAAATTCAGGAGCAACCTATCCAGATGCAAAAGCAATGGAAACTTTTTTAATAGATCATCAAAGAATTAGAAAGATAGAGGAGCTGGCAAAACGCCTTGAAGATGGTGATGATATTGTCACTCATGGTGAAGTTTGGGACTACAGCTCAAAGTATAGTATTTCGTTGGTGTATCCTAGTGTTAATGATGGCTTGCTGGCTAAGGCTTGTAAATATAAGAATAAATATGCGTTAAAGGCAATGTGTGAAATTTTGGTAAAAAATAAAGATTTTTATGTTAAACAACATTTAACGATAGATGTGATAGAAAAACTTATCCGGGAGTCTGAGGGAGATCAAGAGATAGAGTCTGAGCTAAAGGCTCTATTACAAGGATGGAAGAAAAAATAAAAAGAGCTGAGTTGCTACTTATTTTCCGGCCATTGCGCATAAAAATATGGTTTTAATGAATTATGCTTGAGAATAGCCTCCCTCATTTTACAGACTAACATTCAAGTCAAGGTATTTTCAAAACACTATCCCTGACAGCATTACTGAAAGCTTTATATTGCACTATACCTACCAGTGCTCTATAACTAAATAAGTCTGGGGTTTATCGAGTATCGGGGGCGATTAGGATTCGACGACGGTATCGAAACCTGAGGTGCATGCCGAGGACGTAGTGGTTCTCGTTAATCAAAACACTACAAACCTTTAGTTGGCACTACAGTCAACCTCTTCGCGGCTCAAAATGGCGAGCGTTTCGACGCTGCCATGGCGGCTTAATCTACTACTAACCTAGTAGACGCGACAATCCCTCCGGCTCGCCTGCTGGCTGGTTTTACGGATTGTCATTGTAAGCAGGCTCGTTACGCTCAGTATGCCTGTGGCTGACGGACTAAAACCTTAACAGGATCGCCTTGCTTCACCCCGACCGCTGGGTCGTTGCAGGGTCAAATAAAAGGCGGATCTAAGCATGTAGAGCCAATGGTAGAGAATCGGCGGACGCGGGTTCAAATCCCGCCGCCTCCACCAATAGAAGGCCTCCTGTTATTGAGACAGGAGGTTTTTTTATAGATAGCTAAAGCACGTTTACGAGAGAGCCGTATATTAGAAACAGTGATTGGTATAAAGATCCGGCTTCTGTATAGTTGTATAATTTTTAATCAAAAAGGATTCTTCCTTCTTATTGGCTCTTTGTTGATTTATATCCAACGTCTTGCCACAAGGTTATCCACAGGTACTGTGGAAAAGCATTTATAGTCTGGATTTTTTGTTTTAGCTGTTGATAGTAAATGTAACAAAGTTGTAAATAATGTTTATCTGCTATGCTTTTTGTGTTCTGGCAAAAAGAGACAGGCTATGAGCGACATGATTGAGGCCATAACCTCGCTGCTGTGGGAATACCTTTTGGTTTATCTGCTACTGGGAGCGGGTTTTTACTTTACACTCAGAAGCCGTTTTGTCCAGGTCAGGCATTTCTTTCATGCCTGGCGTATTATGCTGGGTTCCCGCACTACAGACAAAAGCCAGATATCTTCATTCCAGGCTTTTTGTACCAGCCTCGCGGCCCATGTGGGTACCGGCAACCTTGCAGGTGTCGCTATAGCCATCTATCTGGGTGGTCCGGGAGCGGTCTTCTGGATGTGGACTGTTGCGCTACTGGGGATGTCTTCCAGCTATGTGGAAAACACACTGGCACAGCTTTATAAAACAAATAATGGAGATGGGACATTCAGGGGTGGGCCTGCCTATTATATCGAAAAGGCCTTTAATCTTCGGTGGCTGGGTGTTCTGTTCTCAATACTGCTCCTGGTTTCTTTCGGGTTTATTTTTAATGCCGTCCACTCCAACTCTGTTGCCGCCGCATTGTCCGGCAGCAGTGTTCTGACGCCATTTCATGTTGGGCTGATGATGTCTGGCATCACCGCCCTGATTATATTTAAAGGTATCCGTTCCATCGCCGCTTTTGCTGAAAGCGTTGTGCCTATCATGGCGCTAGCGTACTTGTTAGTGGCTTTATTTGTTGTGGCTATTAGCCTGGATCAGTTGCCTGCTGTATTCAGGCTGGTTATTGATAGTGCCTTTGGTTTTCAAAGTGCGGCGGCAGGTGGCATTGGCTATAGCGTTGCCCAAGCCATGATGCAGGGCGTTAAAAGGGGGCTGTTTTCCAATGAGGCCGGGATGGGCAGTGGCCCGAATGCGGCAGCTACGGCAACGCCCTGGCCACACCATCCGGCAGCTCAGGGTATTATCTCCATGGTCAGTGTCTTTATTGATACCATTGTAATTTGTACGGCGACTGCGGCGATTATTTTATTGTCCGGCCAGTTGGATGGTGGGAATACCTTGAATGGTATTCAGCTAACCCAGGTTTCTCTCGGTGCTATCGTTGGTGGATGGGGAGAATATTTTATATCCGGAGCAGTGATATTTTTTGGCTTCACTTCTGTTATAGCTAACTACTACTATGGAGAATCCAACCTTCTCTTTATTCGAAATAGTCCGATTCTGCTTTTTCTGTACAGGTGTACCGTTGTGTTGCTGGTTTTTATTGGCTCTATCAGCTCTTTACAATCTGTCTGGATTTTTGCGGACTTAGCCATGGGGTTGATGGCATTGATCAATTTAGCCGTGATTGTACTTCTGTCTGGCCCGGCATTTCAGGTACTCAGGGACTATGACAGGCAACTGGGCAAGGGCATACTTCCTGTATTTCAGCGCCGCAATTTTCCCTTTCTTGACCGCACAATGGATCATGATGTTTGGAATGATGGTTCCGCTTCTATTTCTGATGATCCAAATAATGGCGAACCCACGGAAATTTTACCTGAAGCAGAAGAGTCCTGAGTTATATTATTAATCCAAGCTTATATAAAACATCAGGAAGGTATTAATAGGGAAAGTTAATGCCTGGATGGGCTATATGCTGATTTGTTCTATAAATCAGGCTATTGACTGACCTGATTGCAAAAGCTAACAACCTACCGCATAAGTACTAATACACAATACGTCTCGTTTAGTCCCTAATACCATCAAAATAGAATTGACATAAAACTCTAACATTACTAACGAGTCTGGGAAGCCTATGAACGAAATTATTGCCGTTGCAAATGACTTAATTTGGGGGAATATCCTGATGTACCTGCTGTTAGGCGCAGGTATTTTCTTCACCCTCAAAACCCGCTTCGCTCAAATAAGGCTATTTTCCCAAGCATGCAGAACCATGTTGACCAGCCGCAACAGGGACTGCAAAACACATATCTCACCTTTTCAGACTTTTTGTACCAGCCTCGCTGCACGTATAGGGACTGGCAATATGGCCGGGGTGGCTGTTGCTATCTATCTTGGCGGCCCAGGTGCGGTGTTCTGGATGTGGTTGATTGCGCTATTGGGTATGGCAACCAGTGTGGCAGAGAATATCCTGGCACAATTGTATAAGACCAATAATCATGATGGCACTTTCAGGGGCGGGCCTGCCTACTATATTGAAAAGGCTATAGGTCAGCGCTGGCTTGGAATTATCTTTTCCATTGCATTGATTATTGCCTTCGGTTTTGCCTTTAACAGTGTCCAGTCTAACTCTATCGCCGCTGCATTTAGCAGTTATGATATCCCGGCATACTGGATTGGTATTGGCTTAGCTGTTACCAGTGGTCTGATCATTTTTGGTGGTGTTCGCTCGATTTCCCGGGCAGCTGAGATGATCGTACCGATTATGGCCTTTGGCTATTTGCTAGTAGCCCTGGTGGTTGTTGCTTTGAATATCTCTGAGCTGCCTGCGGTATTCAGCCTAATTTTTAAAAGTGCCTTTGGTCTGGAAAGCGCCGCTGGTGGTGGTGCTGGCTATATGATTTCCCAGGCAATGATGCAGGGTATCAAGCGTGGTTTATTCTCTAATGAAGCGGGTATGGGAAGTGCGCCAAACGCCGCAGCGGCAGCTCATGCCAGTCATCCTGCCAGTCAGGGCATGATTGGTATGTTGGGCGTCTTTATGGATACCATGGTTGTCTGTACGGCAACGGCGGCCATTATTTTAATGTCAGGTGCCCTTGAGCCAGGAAGCGGTGTTACCGGCATTGAGTTGACTCAGGCTGCCCTGGTGAGCCAGGTGGGTCCATGGGGGAAACATTTGATTGCAGCGGCCATTCTGATGTTTGCCTTTACTTCAATCATTGCCAATTACTACTACGGTGAATCCAACCTGCGCTTTATTCGTGAAAGTAAAAGCCTGGTTATGGTGTATCGGGTTGCGGTAATCGCCATGGTTATTTGGGGGGCAGTGGGGGACTTGCCTACGGTATGGGCTTTTGCTGACCTGTCTATGGGAACTATGGCCTTGATTAATCTGATCTCAATACTTGTCCTTTCCGGCATTGTAGCCCAGGTTCTGAGGGATTATGACGAGCAGTTGAAGACGGGGATTACTCCGGTATTTAACCGCAAGAAATTCCCTTATCTTGACCGGACTATGGATAATGATGTTTGGCAGGAGCATAGCGCACCGGTTAGAACGGCTGAACCCAAGGTCACTGTTAACAATGATGCGGTGTTGGACTAAACCACGCCCGGTTAGAAAACCGTAATTTGATAGACCTACGCAGGGCGTGCTTTAGAAACAGCTTCGCTGGATCAGCAAGCTATAAATATCCGGTTTTCAAACTGGTTGCGGTTTAGGATTGCAAAGCGTTAAAGAGCAAACAGCCTCTGTTCACTCTGAGGCTCTATGTTTCCTGTCAACATGATTTTCAACAATTTTTAACAGGTGTATGGTGTGGGACGCTTCTGGCGTCCCGCGTTAAGTGTCCACCATTATGGAGAGCAAGATGAAATATTTATTTTCCCTACTCTTGGTCATGCTACTGACCGGGTGTGTTACTGGCGAGAAAGTTGCCAGCATAAACCCAGGAATGTCACAAAATGAGGTTGTTCAAGTGCTTGGTAAACCAGACGGTTTTAGACAGTCAGGTGATTACACTATTTACAAATACACTAATCGTTTAATTTCTGGCTGGTCTTGGGATAGAGCGGACTACTCTTTTGTATTCAAAGATACTCATCTTGTAGAGTATGGTGCTGGGGAAGTTCGTGAAAGAAATGTTGGTGGCATTCATAGTGTATTCGTCTATCAGCTATAAACTGGGGAATAGTCTCTCCTGTTCCGCGTATCGCTTTGCTTGATTGTGGTATCCTTAACCGAATTTAACTGTATATGCGGGCTGGGTCATGGCAGACAAAAAACGAGACTTCAATTTTGAGCAAACCCTGGGTGACCTTGAGTCACTGGTGCAAAAAATGGAGTCCGGGGACCTTTCACTTGAAGACTCATTGAAAGCCTTTGAGAAAGGAGTCCAGCTTACCCGTGAATGCCAGCAAGCTTTGTCCAGGGCCGAACAGAAGATAAAGCTACTGCTTGAAAAAAATGGTGAATTGAAAGAACAGCCCTTCGATCAGCCATTTGAGGAAAAGTGATCATGACACTGGAAGGATACATTAACCATTGTCGGGATCGTCTGGATAACGCTATGGGCAGGGTGCTGCCTGATCATAGCGATGTCAGTGAGCGACTGGTTAGCGCCATTCGGTATTCTATCTTTAATGGCGGTAAGCGCATTCGGCCTTTGCTGGTTTATGCTGCCTGCCAGAGTGTTGGTGGTTGTGAGAGTAATGCTGACCCGGCAGCCTGTGCGATTGAGCTCATTCATGCCTACTCCCTGATTCATGACGATCTTCCGGCCATGGATGATGATGATCTCAGGCGAGGGAAGCCCACATGTCATAAAGCCTATGATGAGGCAACAGCCATTCTGGCCGGGGATGCGATGCAGTCACTGGCTTTTGAGTTGCTAAGTCATGAACACATGATGCCTGATAGTTTTTTATCAGATAAGCAGCGTCTATTGCTGATAAAAAACTTAAGCTGTGCTTCTGGTCATGGAGGAATGGTTGGAGGGCAGGCCATGGATTTGGAATCTGTTGGCATTGAGTTGAGCCGGGATCAACTGGCCTTGATGCATCAACATAAAACCGGTGCTTTAATCAGAGCCAGTGTTACCATGGGAGCCATTAGTCACAGTACTGTTGAAGATTGGCAGATCAGACAGCTTGATAGCTATGCTAACGCCATCGGGCTGGCCTTTCAGGTTCAGGATGATATCCTCGATGTGGTGGCGGATACGAATACCCTGGGCAAACAGCAGGGAGCTGATCAGGCACTGGATAAGCCAACCTATGTTTCAATCCTGGGGCTTGAAGCAGCCAGAGAATATGCAATGAGTTTATGCGACACTGCTATTCAATCATTATCTGATTTTGATGACCTCGCTCAACCTTTACGACAGCTGGCGGGTTATATTATAGAAAGACGTTACTAGCTTTTTTAGTGCCGCTAAGCATTAATATCCATACAAGATAAGCAGTCATCTATTTTATGAAAAAAGGTAAATTTTTAGACTTCATGCTAAAACCGATGTTATCAGGTACAATCGGTTCCTGTTTATTTTGGCTTTGCGGCCTGATCATTGCAATGCGGTAACATGTTTCACGAAATACCCAAAAAAAGGCCAGATACTCCGTTATTGGACCAGGTGGATAGCCCTGAGCAACTTCGTGCTTTTAGTGAGTCGGAGCTGCCCCAGCTGGCCAGGGAGCTAAGGGAGTTTCTGCTATATTCTGTGGGCCAGACCGGTGGCCACTTCGGAGCCGGCCTCGGGGTGGTTGAGCTGACCATTGCCCTCCATTTTATTTTTAATACGCCTGATGATCGCCTGGTGTGGGATGTGGGGCATCAGGCATACCCCCATAAAATCCTTACGGGACGGAAAGGGTTGATGCCGACGCTGCGGCAAAAAGACGGAATTGCAGCTTTCCCAAAAAGAACTGAAAGTGCCTATGATACCTTTGGTGTGGGTCATTCCAGCACGTCTATTAGTGCAGCCCTGGGCATGGCTATCAGTGCAAAACTGATGAAAGAAGACCGGCGTACTGTTGCCATTATTGGTGATGGTGCAATGACGGCTGGCATGGCTTATGAAGCCCTGAACCATGCTGCTGACCTGAAGGCCAATATGCTGGTTATCCTTAACGATAATGACATGTCCATTTCCCGCAACGTGGGAGGACTGTCAAATTATTTGGCCCGGGTGTTGTCGAGCAAGACCTATCATCATATCCGTGAAGGCAGTAAAAAGGTTCTTCATGCGATTCCCAAAGCCTGGGAGCTGGCCAGGCGCACCGAAGAGCATATGAAGGGCATGGTGGTGCCGGGAACGCTCTTTGAGGAAATGGGCTTTAACTATATTGGCCCCATTGACGGGCATGATCTGCCAATGCTGATCCATACGCTGAGAAATATCAGGGATCTGGAAGGGCCTCAGTTCCTTCATGTGGTAACGCAGAAAGGTAAAGGGTTTACTCCGGCAGAGCAGGATCCTATTGGTTATCATGCCATTACCAAATTAGAGCCTCAGCGCAAGGAAGGCGATAAACCGGTAAAACTCCCTAAAAAACCTAAATACGCCAATATCTTTGGACAATGGCTATACGATATGGCGGTTAAAGATGAGCGGTTAACAGGCATTACACCTGCCATGTGTGAGGGGTCTGATCTCATCCGCTTTGCGGAGCATTTTCCCGAAAGATATTTTGATGTGGCCATAGCAGAACAGCATGCTGTGACCCTGGCGGCCGGTATGGCCTGTGAAGGGATGAAGCCGGTTGTTGCTATTTACTCAACCTTCCTGCAAAGGGCATACGACCAGCTTGTTCATGATGTGGCTGTTCAGAAGCTGGATGTGCTCTTTGCCATAGACCGTGCCGGTATGGTTGGGGAAGACGGTCCCACCCATGGTGGTTGTTATGATATTGCCTTTCTCCGCTGTATCCCGGATATGCTGATTATGGCTCCGGCAGATGAGAATGAGACACGGCAGATGTTATCAACAGGGTTCTTTTTCGATGGCCCTGCTTCGGTGCGCTATCCCCGCGGTACCGGGCCTGGAGTGAAAATCGAATCTCACCTGAAGCCGCTGCCTATCGGAAAGGGCGAAATCAGGCGTGAGGGCCAGCGTGTGGCTATTCTTGCATTTGGTACTGTGCTGGATAATGCGCTAAAGGCCGCTCAGGCAGTAGATGCCACTGTGGCTAATATGCGCTTTGTTAAGCCTATTGATGAGGCATTGATTCTAAAGCTGGCAGCAACCCATGAACTTCTGGTGACTGTGGAAGAGGGATGTATCATGGGGGGAGCAGGTTCAGCAGTAACCGAGTTCTTGCAGAAAGAAGGCATTTCTGTGCCTGTTATTCAGCTGGGAATACCTGATCGTTATATTGAAGCGGCAACCCATGCGGGTCAGCTTGCAGAGTGTGGCCTTGATGCTGAAGGAATCCAAAAAGCAATAGAAAATAGGTTGGCTCGTATACCGAAGAAAACTATTCAGTATAAAAGTCAGGTGTCTATCGTTTAATGGTATTCTGAGCCTTGGTGGTTTTTGCCAGTTAGTCGTAGAAAGTGGTTAATGGGGAATAGGGAATGAAGCTTTATGCTATTCCCCATTTCTCTAAAGATGACGGTGTACAGATATTAGCAACCGGGTGTAATCAGGCAGTATTGTACAAGTGCCCTAATTTCCAGACCTTAGTAGCCAGATAACGCTCATTATGGGGGTTCTGGCCTGTTTGGTGGGGAATGCGCTCCGCTATGTTGATGCCTTGACGGGTCAGTGCCTCAACTTTGCGTGGGTTATTTGTCATTAACCTCAGGCTGGATACACCCAGGTGGTCAAGCATTAGCTTGCACATGTCGTACTTTCGCAGATCGGGAGCAAATCCAAGCTCCTCGTTTGCTTCGACGGTATCCAGCCCACTATCCTGTAAGTGGTAGGCACGAATTTTATTGATTAAGCCAATCCCCCGGCCTTCCTGACGTAAATACAGAAGAACTCCCCGCCCCTCCTCTGCAATTTTTTTTAGCGCTGCCTGGAGCTGGGCTCCGCAATCACAGCGCATGCTAAATAACGCATCCCCCGTGAGACACTCCGAATGAACTCTGGCGAGAACTGGCTCGTCGTGACGCAAGTCGCCTATAGATAATGCCAAATGCTCCTTGCCCGTGCTCCCTTCTTCGAAACCGTGCATGATGAACTCACCATAGGGGGTGGGCAAGCGTGACTCTGCAACGAAACTAACAGACACTCACTGCTCCTCGAACAGCATGACTAAGCTGGCAGGCTTTTCATGACCGTTAAATATGTGATGCAGGAACCCTACCGGAAGGAGGATTCCTTAACGATAAAAAAACTGAAGGGAAGATTGTACCAGTCTGTAACCACGCAAGCGAATATTCAGTGTTTTGATTCAAGTACCATAACACCATTGTTTTCACTGAGTTTTACATGCTTCAGAAAACTGACTCCCAGGAGAATGACGGGAGGATGGGTGCCATCATGGACTGTTGCTGCAATATTTTTTGCGGTGATATTGCCAACAGTGACTGATGGCAAGGTGACCAGATAGGCTTGGGTTGTCTGGCTGGCTGTACCCACCTGCACGACTTTGCCCTTTTTATAGGGAATGCCAAGCCGTTGCGCTTCTGAAGAGTTAAGAGCCATAACATTGGCACCGGTATCCACTAGCATGCGGGCTTTTTTTTGGTTGATCTTGCCATCAGCAATGTATTGCCCGTTATTGTTGCGATTGACGGTTACGGATTTTTGCGCTGGTTTTATGCTTCCTTTTGCAAATTGACCCACTAGCAGGGTGCGTCGAGCTCCATTGATTTCAATAATAGCTTTGCGGCTATTGGACTCTATAAGGCGGACTCCTTTGAAGGGAGTGCTGCCTTTAACAAGCATATGGCGCTCGCCATCAATTATAACCAAGGCTTTTCCAGAGAAAAGGGCAATGGTATGAATTGAAGTTGATCTGGCCGGTAAGGTAATAAATAGAATGCTGATTATTAAAATTATTGTTTTAATCATTTGCATGTTTTTTATAAGTTAACGGCATGGTTTCAGGTGGACTTATAGTAATAGCTTAGTCATTTGAAGTGATTGAAGGAATAAATTTAACGGTGCTGTTCACTTAATCAATGCGACGAATCTGGCTAATATAAGCCAGATTCTGCTGAATTTATACTAGGGGGCGTTCTCAATTAGTCATGAGACCAGTTCCTCACACAGGCATTCAGGCAAGGCGTACGACGCAGGGCAGGGTGGTTCCCTGTTCAAGTCGTACAACGCGGCATGAATGCCTGTGTGAGGAACCCGAAGGGCCAGCCGTGATGAGCGCCATGCCGCGTTGCTCACTGCTTATGTGGAACAACCACACTGCGCAGTTCGCGCCTAGCCTGGCGCTCATCACGGCTGGCTGGTCACATGTCTAATTGAGAACGCCCCCTAGGTAAGCCGCTGCCTGCAGCAATGCTAAAGCATAAAAGCCGGCAATAATATCATCAGCCATTATACCAAAGCCTCCGCCCACCCGGGCATCCAGCCAGCCGATTGGCCATGGTTTCCAAATATCGAAAATACGGAAAAGCATAAAACCCAGCAAGATCCACGGCCACCCTGATGGTGCAGCGATCATGGTGATCCAGAAACCGCAAAACTCATCCCAGACTATCCCGGGGTGGTCATGGACGCCAAGGTCTTTCGATGTTTGGCCACAGAGCCAGATACCAACCAGGCTGGCAATGGCAATGAGTAGCAGATACTGCCCTAGGGGGAGGTGTTGAAGGAATAGATAAAAGGGTATTGCTGCGATAGTACCCACTGTGCCGGGAGCTTTAGGTGATAGTCCACTACCCAGGCCAAATGCAAGAAAGTGAATGGGGTTTTTTAAAATAGCAGGTTTGGCGCTCATTATTTGTAAATAAAAATAGATATAAAAAATGATGGTTTATTTTATGGGAAAAAAACGGCTTATTCCATTAAACCTCCCCTGTTGAGTTTAGCGCCATAACTCAAACAGGTTGCCGGATGTTTTAAAAATGAGTAAAGGCTTCAGGCTGTATAGGTTTGCCGGTTTTAGCGTCAGTTACCATTTTGGACTCAGTCACTTTGCCAATACATGAAAGGGTGCAACCAAGGGAAGGCGGTAAAGATATTGCTTTATTTTCTGGCCAGGTAAAGCAGAGTTCATAATCATCACCACCGGTTAATGCATATTGTCTTGCTTTGTCATCACCATAAATATTGCTCAGGGCCTTGGAACAGGGGATGGCATCAAGGTTCAGCGCTGCCCCTACACCACTGGCGGATAATATATGGTTTAAGTCACCGAGCAGGCCATCAGAAATATCCAGGGCTGAAGTTGCACCATTCTGGCTTAGCCATTGACCCAATTTCAGTCGGGGAGAGGGCTGATAGTAACGTTCCAGCAGATAGCGGGTGTCAGAATGGGTTGCCGTTATCGGGATTTGGTTTTGTAAAACAAAATCCAGTGCACCTGCTGCATCTCCCAGAGAGCCGCTGACATAAATCCGGTCACCCACTTTGGCACCACTTCGTTTAAGGGCTTTTCCTTTTGGCACTGTTCCCTGCACCTGCACCGAAATGGTTAAGGGGCCCCGGGTGGTATCACCACCAATGAGTGCTATGCCTGCTTGTTGTGCCAGTAGAGTCAGACCATTGCTAAAGCCCTGTAGCCAATCACTGTTTGCTTCTGGCAGGGTAAGGCCGAGGGTAAAGCTATGGGGCTTGGCGCCCATGGCGGCAAGATCGCTAAGGTTGACCGCAAGAACCCGGTAGGCCAAAAGAGCAGGGTCACAGTGCCGGGGAAAATGAACGCCTTCAACGAGGGTATCCAGTGACTGGGCCAGTTGCATTCCATCCGGAATTTCAATCAATGCGCAATCGTCACCAATTCCCATAACGCCTTTTAATGGGGGGGCTAATTCTTCACGGTTAAAATATTTTTTTATGAGTTCAAATTCACCAATGGCCATATTTAGTGAGCAATCATGCAATGGGGTTAAAAATAAAGCCATGACTCAAAGGAGAATCATGGCCTTAATGGGGTTAGCGCTTACGGTAGGAACGAACCTCTTCCGCTCGAAGCCGGGGGGCCAGCTTGTCCAGAATACCGTTGATATAACGGTGGGAATCCTGGGCACCAAACCGTTTAACAAGCTCTATTGCTTCATTAATCACAACGCGATAAGGAACATCTTTATGGTTAATCAGCTCATAGCAGCCAATGCGAAGGGCGGTGAGTTCAACCGGGTCCAGCTGTTCCAGGGAACGATCCAGTACCGGTGACATGGCTTCATCAAGGTGGCTGAGCTGGCGAGGTACACCATGGAGAATCAGGTGGAAATACCCTTCATCCACCTTGCTCATATCATTGTCTGCCTTGAACTGGAGTTCGATGGACATCAGGGATGCCTGGTTCATCTGCCACTGATAGAGAGCCTGTAACGCCAGCTGGCGTGCCTTGCGTCTTGCTGAGGGTTTTGGACGGTTATTTTCCTGTTTCACAATCAGGCCTCCAGATTTTTCATCAATGAAACCATTTCGAAGGCCGCCATCGCTGCTTCTTCACCTTTATTGCCTGCTTTCGTGCCGGCACGTTCAATGGCTTGCTCAATAGTATCTACAGTTAACACACCAAAGCTCACGGGAATTTCGTGATCCAGGCTTACATGAGCCATGCCTTTTACGCACTCTCCGGCAACATAGTCAAAGTGAGGAGTGCCTCCCCGAATGACTGCGCCCAGGGCAATAACCGCATCAAAACGGTTGGACTTGGCTAATTTTTTTACGGTCAGTGGTATTTCAAAAGCACCAGGACAACGAATAATCGTAATATCTTCCTCAGGAACCCCGTGGCGGGTCAGGGAGTCAATGGCACCTTTTTCCAGGCTTTCCACAACAAACGCATTCCAGCGGGTAACTACAATGGCGTATTTGCCGCCATTAGCCTGCAATGTACCTTCAATTGTCTTTACAGACATAAATCATGCCTCTTGGCCGGAAGATTTTTATCAAAACGGGGAACGATAACACGAAGCCAGCTTCATACCGAGTAGTACTAATACATCAGCTGTTCAGCAGGAAGCACAGGCTGCCATCAAAGAACAGAATAGCAGCCGGGTTACAAGAACCACTATTCGCAGGAAATATACTCTACCACTTCCAGGCCGAAACCGGAGAGGCCGGTGAAGCGCATGGGAACACTGAGCAGTCGCATTTTACCTATCCCCATATCCTTAAGAATCTGTGACCCTGTGCCTATGGTATGGTAAGTACGGGAGCCGCCATCATTGCTGCCTTCCTTCAGCTCAATATAGCGATCCAGTGCTGTTGCAAAGCTGGACTGTTCGCCGGATTCCAGTAAAACGACAACGCCAGCATTCTCTTTTGCAACCGTTTCCATGGCCTGATGCAGTGACCAGCCTTTCTGGTTTTCAGGACTCTTGGCATTGAGCAGGTCCCGGAAGGGTTCCATAACATGCACCCGAACCAGTGCCGGTGCATCCGGGGTCAGGTAGCCCTTGCTAAGGGCCAGGTGTCTGCCACCGGTAATCAGGTCTTTATAAACCGTCATGTCAAACTGGCCGAACTCCGTGTCGAGAACCTGCCGGTGCTGCCTCTCAATGGTTTTTTCATTAACCATTCGATAGTGGATCAAATCGGCAATGGTGCCAATCTTCAGGCCATGTTTTTCGGCAAAGTGCTCCAGTTGGGGTCTTCTGGACATGGAGCCATCTTCATTCATGATTTCGATGATGGCGGCTGCCGGAGTCAGCCCTGCCAGACGGGTCAGGTCACAACCTGCCTCAGTATGGCCTGCACGGCTGAGAACACCGCCTGGCTGTGCCCGTAATGGAAAAATATGACCAGGCTGGACGATGTCTCCCGGTTTGGACAGAGGGTCTACGGCGACACGTATGGTTTTAGCCCGATCCTGAGCAGAAATACCCGTGGTCACACCATTGGCTGCCTCAATGGACACCGTAAAGGGGGTACCAAATCCGGATTTGTTTTCATCGCTGGCCACCATCGGTGGTAATCCCAGGTAGTCACAACGCTCACCGGAAAGGGTCAGGCATAATAAACCACGACCTTCCCTTACCATAAAATTCACAGTTTCAGGTGTGATTTTTTCTGCAGCGACAATCAGGTCGCCTTCATTTTCCCGGTCTTCGTCATCCATCAGGATAACCGGCTTGCCAAGTCGAATATCTTCGAGGATTTCTTCGATGGAATTCAGCTGCATAACGCCCCTCAGGGAACTGGTTGTGACACCGGGGCTGTTCAAAAGAAATCGGAAGCTTGCTTTTATAAAAGCCGTGGCGGTGTCTCTGGAAGCATGCCCGGCATAGGTAAAGCAATGATCTGGCCAGGCTTCTAAAAACTGGAGGGGGTATATTACTGGTTTGCATCGCTTAACAGAATACTAACCGGGATATTTCATCAGGCGCGGGACGGTTGATGAAGTATCCCGGCTAAGTTAACGCAGGAAACCATGTTCCGCCAGAAATGAAGAGGTTAACTTGGATTGTTTTGACTGTTGAGACTCTTTTAGTTCGGGGTCAAGCAACCGCTCAAGATAACGGGCAATCTGATCCACCTCCAGATTGACTTTGGTTCCAACCTGCCAGGAGGTAATCGTGGTCATTTCCTGGGTGTGAGGGACAATATTCAGGGCAAACTTTGTTCCTTCAACCGAATTAACGGTCAGACTCACACCATCAACGGTGATGGAACCTTTATGGGCAATATAGCGAGCCAGTGCTAATGGTGCTTCTATCCAGTAGCGGGTAGACCGGGCTGAGGGTTCAATAGCGGTTACACCACCAACGCCATCCACATGACCACTCACTAAATGACCACCTAAGCGGGTGGTGGGTGTTAACGCTTTTTCAAGGTTGACCAAGGCTCCGCTCGCCAGTGTACCCAAGGTTGAATGCTCGAGTGTTTCAATAGAAACGTCAGCAATATAGCCATCACCGGGCAGGGCAACCACGGTCAGGCAGATGCCATTAGTGGCAATGCTGTCGCCCAGCTTAACATCGGATAAATCTAATTGCCCCGAGTTGATGTGCAGTCGCAGGTCACCCTGGCAATATGTTGCAGAGCGGACGGTTCCCACCGCTTCTATAATCCCGGTAAACATAAATTAGCACCCAGTAAAACGGATGATGATAGCATTAATCGCCGATTGAGCAGAGAGGTCAGGCGGTTAATGACCCATTCATGGTTTTGGGTTTTGCAGTGATCCGCCAGTCATTGCCTACTGCCTGAATATCACAAATGGTCATGGGTTGCTTTTCAGCCATTGTTTCGAAAGGCAACTGGAATAATGGTCGGGCACAGGAACCCATTAATAGGGGAGCCATATAAATATATAACTCGTCAATCAACTGCTCCTGGAGCATTGCACCCGCAAGTGTTGCGCCGGTTTCCAGTAGCACTTCATTGCAGCCCCTTCGTCCCAGTTCATCAATCAGTGAAGTCAGACAAACGTGCTCTGTCATTTCCTCCTGAATAAGTACCTCCGCTCCAGCCTGCTCAAGTGCCTTTTTCTTCTCGGCTGCTCCGGAGGTGGCAACAATAAGACAGTGGCCGGGTCCACTAATTACTTTAGATAAAACGGGGGTGCGTAGCCTGGAGTCAACCACAACCCGTAAAGGTTGTCGTTTACAGATCGCTCGGGCATCAGGTAGTCCCAGCTGTTCTTCTCTTAAGGTCAGGGATGAATCGTCATGCAAGATGGAGCCAACGCCCGTGATAATGGCACAGCTGGCGGCACGGAGTTGCTGCACATCCCGGCGGGCATCCGATCCTGTAATCCATTGGGATTCACCGCTGGCCATGGCTGTGCGCCCATCCATACTCATGGCCAGTTTTGCTTTGACCAGCGGCCTGCCAGTTTCCATCCGCTTGATAAAACCCAGGTTCAGTTTCCGGGCTTCCGCTTCAAGCAGGCCGCTATGCACCTCAATACCGGCTTCTTTTAACATGGCTAATCCGCGTCCTGCTACTGAGGGGTTAGGGTCTTGCATTGCGGCTATAACCCGGGTGACACCGGCTTTAATCAGGGCTTTGGCACAGGGTGGGGTTCGGCCATAATGACTGCAAGGTTCCAGGGACACATAGGCAGTAGCGTTGCGGGCGTTCTTACCAGCCATTGCCAGGGCATGAACCTCTGCATGACCTTCACCGGCCCACTGATGCCAGCCTTCCCCTGTGATTTCACCGTTTCGGACAATGACGCAGCCTACCCTCGGGTTGGGCATAGTGGTCCATTTACCTCGACTTGCCAGCCTGATGGCTCGGGCCATATAGGCATGATCTTCTGGAGAAAAAGTACCACTCATTACAGGCTCCGGGAGGGTAAAATTCCTCAATCATAACCTGCTAAACCGCACCCAGCTAGCAAACTGTGGTTTGATGGATTTTGTAGACTCGTTCCCAGGCTCCCGCCTGGGAATGCATACCTCCCCCAAGCCGCCAAGTCTGGTATTAGCTGGAAGCATCCGTATGCATTCCCAGCGGGGAGAGGTTGTCGCAAAAGTTATTTTTATTAACCACGGAGACACAAAGACACGGAGGTTTATAGTTTAAAGATACAAAAACTCTGTGCCTCCGTGTCTCTGTGGTTAAAAAAGAGTAAAACCCTACTTTTTATCTACAGAATTGGGTTTCGCGACACCCTAGGGACGCTGGGAACGAGATAAGAGTTTAGTTATCAGTTTTTTGATTGCTATCCTGAGCTTGAACCGGGACGCTGCCGCTTAAAATTGCCCTGTTACGGCCCTGTTCTTTCGCATCGTACAGAGCTGTGTCTGCTTCCTTGAGTAAGGCATCCAGGCCTATTTCCGGGTTGGTTCGGGTAGTAATGCCCATTGAGATTGTAACATTTCCCAGCGACTGGCCATTAAATTGCATTCCCTGGCTGGCAATACGGTCAACCAGCATATGCCCAAGCTCTGCCGCTTTTTCCAGGGAGGTGTCAGGGCAGACGATACAAAGTTCCTCGCCGCCATAACGGCATACCAGGTCGGTTTCCCTGGTTCCCTGTTTTAGCTCCATGGATACCTGCTTGAGTACATAGTCACCGGCATCATGACCAAAGGTGTCGTTGAACCGTTTGAAATGATCCAGGTCGATCATCATGATGGATAAGGGTTCATGCTGATTTTCTGCGCTGTAGATACGCTGTTCCAGAAACTCCATCATATGGCGTCTGTTGAACAGGCCGGTGAGAGGGTCCCGAATAGCCTGTTGCCTGAGGTCTTCCCTCAATCTCATGTTGGCCAGGGCCAGGCCAATCTGTTCAGCCATGGACTCAGCTTTGGCCGTATTATTCTCCAGTGATTGTTGTTCCCTGTAATTAAGGTGAAGTACCCCGAGGGTTTCCCCTTGGGCAACCAGGGGAATACAAACCTGGCAGATGTCGTTTTCATTGGCGCTGTGACGGCAACGAATTTCAAGACCATCCTCATCACTATAATGGGTATGGCCCTTTAGCAAGGACCAGCAGTCACTGGGTTCAAATCGCTCACTGCCTTTCCACTGCTCTCCCCACTGGGTCAGAAGGTCAAGCCGGTTTCTGGAAGACTTGATGAGTGTAATTGCACCGCCGCAGCAACCTGGCAGCAGGTGGTTTGCAATTGGATGAACGACATTGGCAGCGCTATCCACCGTGGTACAGGCGGACATCAGGCTTCCCAGGCGTTGCATAAGGCTCAGCTCATGGGTGCGCTCTTTAACTTCCCCTTCAAGGGCAGCCCTTTCTGTCCGGGCTTGTTTATCCAGCATACGGTTGAAAAAGCGGGATATCATGAAAACAACAAAAACGCCCAGAATACTGATAGCAGCAACCCACAGCCAAATCCACAGCATTTGTTGACTGAGGATATTCAGGGGTAGAGCGGTTCGAATGGCATAGGATTCCTCTGTTTCAGCAGACTTTTCTGCATGACCCTGACCATGTGAAGTGTGGTGATGCTTGCTTTTGGTCTCTTTGATGGTTGTGGCATAGTACAAAAGTTCGTAGCCAAGGGTATTACTGAATCGCTTGGACAGGCCGCTTCCCTTCGCCCAGGCGTCTTTTACTTCTGGCCGGTTGGCGTGGTTGCTCATTTGATCCAGCTCATGGCCCGGAATCTGGGAATCGCCAAGGACGACACCCTTGTCATCGATAATGGTGACCCGGATGTTGGCACTGTTGCCCACTTCGCTGGCCAGTAAGTCAAAACCAAAGTGCTGATCACCATGAAGCTCAACGTCATCCCGTAAAATACGTGCGGTGATTTTTGCAACCTGCTTCAGTTTCGCCTGGTAGTTATCCAGCAAGATGGCTTTAAAGTGAAAGGTTAAAAGTGACAGGCTGCCTAACAGGACAATGGTCATGAGTACCGCAGGCATTGCCAATAGTGCTGATTTTCGAAGTTTCATAAGTACATCCTTGTGGGAGGCCTCTACCTGCATCCATGCTGGTAGAAATAGCTATGACCTCTTTTTTTAGTATTGCAGAGAATAGCGTTTGTGAGCTGACAATGTTTTGACGAACCCCTGGTGGCTCCGTGTCTGCACGTATTTTACTTTGTCAGTCTGACAGGAATATAATTCAGCCCTCTCTGGGGGAGTAGCCTGCCTGTGTGTTTTGTTGTTCACAGGTGCCTATGTCAACATCATCGGCCTTGTTGCCGTGGCATATGCGATGTAGAGGGTTTATGGACTCTGCATTCGGCAAGACCCGGGTAACCTGCACTGGCATGAGGGCGTGGTGTGGTTTGCCTGGTGGCGAAGCCCTCGGATTGCACTTCTGATGTATCAATTGATTCAATTCCTGGCAGCCATTGCCATAGGCTTTCTGACCCTTTCCTGGAGCGCTGACCGACTGATTGAAGTGGCATCAACCCTGGCTTTTCGCCTGGGCATGTCGGTGCTTACTATTGGCATGACCATTGTGGCGTTCGGAACCTCGGCACCTGAGCTGCTGGTTTCCTCTGTTGCAGCCTACAATGGGGCTGGCGGTATCTCCGTGGGTAATGCCCTGGGTTCAAATACCATCAATATTGGCCTGGTACTGGGTGCTGTGGGTTTAATGGTGCCTTTGGTGGTGAGTCCACGCATTCTTTATCGGGAACTACCTGTCCTTGGTTTGGTTATGGCACTCTGCGTTGTCCTGTTACTGGATGGACATTTAGGCAGGATTGATGGTTTTGTGCTGGGCGGGACTCTACTGGCCTATTGCTATTATTTGACACGCTCTGCCCGTGGTGAGGAAGGCGATGCTGGTGATGTGGTTATCCTGAAAATCAGTACCCCCAGGGCCTGGATTGAGGCTTTACTGATGCTGGCTTTACTCATGGGCAGCTCGCAGATACTGGTATGGGGCGCCACCGGAATGGCCCGTTATATGGGCGTGAGCGAACTGGTTATTGGCCTGACCGTGATTGCCTTTGGTACCAGCTTACCCGAACTGGCTGCTGCCTTAGCCAGTGCCAGAAAAGGACTGTTTGATATGACCCTGGCAACGGTGATTGGCTCGAATATTTTTAACTTGCTGGGAGTGTTGGCTTTCCCGGGCATTATAGGGAATGGCATTGCCCTTGATCCCGAGATATTGCACCGGGATGTACTGGCAATGGTGGGACTGACTTTATTGCTGGCAGTTATTGCGTATACCAGCATTGTCCGGCAGCCTCCAAAAATGGCTACAGCAGAGACCGGGGCATTGTCTGCGCCTGCAGAAAATGGTTACTGCCTGATACCCCGGTATAAAAGCCTGTTACTGCTGATAGGCTTTGTCTTATATTTGGGTTGGCTGTTTATGACAGCTTAGTTAGAGGGAACAGGATGCCACACTATTCCCTGCTCCCACTACTAACGGTCTTCAGTCTCAAGACGTTCGATTTCTTCCCGGAATTCATTTAAATCCTGGAAATGCCGGTATACTGAAGCAAAGCGGATATAGGCCACTTCATCCAGCAGCTTCAGTTCTCGCATCACTTCTTCGCCCACGGCTCTGGAGTTGACTTCACGCTCCCCTGTGGCCCGCAACCGTTTTTTGATTCTATTGATGGCATCTTCAACCTGTTCAATACTGACAGGTCTTTTTTCAAGAGCCCGTGTCATACCCGCACGCAGCTTTTCTTCATGAAATGGCTCTCTGGAGCCATCCTGCTTTACCAGTCGTGGAATCAATAGCTCGGCAGATTCATAGGTGGTGAATCGTTCACTGCAGGTGAGGCATTCCCGTCGCCGGCGCACCTGATTGCCATCCGCAACCAGGCGGGAATCTATAACTTTGGTATCATCAGCACTACAAAAGGGACAATGCATGGCTCAAATTTAATCCTTATCCTTTGGCTGGATACTAACCGTTGTTTGTTAAATGGCAAGTACTAAACCAAAACTCGTTTGAAAACCGGATATTCCTGACTTGTTCATCAAGCGAAGCGATTACTAAAGCGCGCCCATCACAGTTCTATCAAATTGCGGTTATCTAACTGGGCGCGGTTTAGTTGCCGTAGATGCTGACTTTTAACGCCACTATAGACAGGTGTTGAGCCTCATTTGATCCACATGCTGAATAATGCTTTTTCTTAGCCAGCAGTGGGCAAGATCATTGTCGTACCGTTGGTGCCATAGCAACATACAGGTGACGGGTTCGATTTTTATAGGCAGGGGCAACATACAGACTTCATGACGCTTCAGTGCCTGCTGGGCAAACAATCGGGGAACGGTAAAAACCAGATCGCTGTGCTCGGCAATGCTCAGGGCCGCATGAAAATGGGGAACAATAACGGCCAGGTTGCGTTCATAGCCCATTCTGGCCAGGTGATAATCAAGGTTCCAGCGATCTTTGCCTTCACAATACACCTGGACATGGTTTTGTTTAAGGTAAGCCGACAGGTTCCAGTTTTGCCTGGCTTCGGGTTCTTTAAAAAAAGGGTGGTCTTTTCGCAGCAGGCAAATATTTTCATCCATGGCCAGTATATGGTGGTGCATGCTGTCAGGTAACTGACCCAGGTCCCAGACCGGGTTGTCACTGATCTGCCTGGCGGTCACCGCCAGTTCAATACTGCCCTGTAACAATTGCTGGATGGATTCAGGTTGCCAGTCATGGCAGTCAAAGGTAACACCAGGAGCCGATGCCTGTATGTGGGCAAAAAAACCAGTGAGTAACACTTGATAAGAGCTGCCAATACTGGCTATCACAAAGTGCCTCTTATCGGTTTCCGGGTTAAATACGGCAGGGTTGACCAGCTTCTGTATCTGCTCAAGTGCCATTCTTAACCCTGATTCCAGTTGCTCGGCTCTTTTTGTGGGTTCAAGTCCATAGGGTGTTCTGATAAATAATGGATCATCAAATAATTCTCTTAAGCGGCATAATGCCTTACTAATAGCGGACTGACTAAGGTGCAGTCGATGGGCTGTTTTGCTGGCGCTCCGCTCTTCCAGCAATGCCTGAAAAATAACCAGAAGCTTAAGATCAATGCGGAATAGGTTATCAAACCTCACACAGATATTCCTGATAAGAAAATTGGCTAATAATATAATTCATTTCAATTTATAAGCAGCCCTCAATATGATTCCCCTTTTTGAAGAGTTGTGGGGCAGAGGTGCAGAAGAAACAGTTTCAACGATTGATGGGTATACTGGTTTTGCTGGTTATATTTAGCCCCATCGGCATCGATATTTATATTCCTTCATTTACCACCATTGTTGATTACTATCATACAACGCCTGATCGGGTTCAATACACACTGAGCCTGTTTATTCTATGTATGGGACTGGGGCAGCTGGTGGTTGGGCCTCTGGTGGATAAGTATGGCCGCCGGAAAATTGCTTTGTACGGTATCCTTTTATATTTTCTGACATCAGCACTGGGATCTGTGGCGCAATCCATAGACCAGCTCATTGTTATGAGAGCACTACAGGGGTTAAGTGCATGCTGTACTACCACCGTCGCTTTTGCGGTAGTAAGGGATTTGCTGAGTCCGAGAGAGTCAGCACAGGCTTTTAGTTATCTGAATGCCGCCCTGAATGTGTCACCGGCCCTGGCTCCCAGCATAGGCGGTGCTTTGGCAACACTGTTTTTCTGGCAGGCCAGTTTTATTTTTATGGCTATTTTTGCACTGATAGTATGGGGGCTGGTTTGGTTTAAACTGCCAGAGACAAGACCTGAAAAGCAATCAGGGGAAAGAGTATCGCCCTTTGCGAGCTATAAGACACTGCTCAGCCATTCGGTGTTTATGATAAATAGTGCCTGTTGTATGGCAGCCATGGCTATTATTCTTACCTATGTTTCATTTGCACCACAAATTTTGGTGGGGCAGCTTGGTCATAGTGAGAGTCGTTTTGCCTTGCTGTTTGGGGGGAATGCCTTAGGCATCATGGTTAGCAGTATTTTGGCCGGACGGTTTATGCATCAGTTGGGTGAAAGGGGGTGTATGATTATTGGTGCGCTGCTAATGATCATTGGGGGGCTGTCTATGGCAACCAGCTATTGGCTCAGTGGCACCAGTACCTGGGGCTTTATGGCACCGGTAATGATTGCCAGCTCTGGTTTTGCCTGGTTACTTGGGGCTGCAACAGGAAAAGCATTGGCCCCATTTGCCCATATTGCTGGAACGGCATCAGCCTTGCTGGTCTGTATTCAAATGTTAGGGGCGGCACTGATTAGTATGGTTGCCCAGGCCATTTCCCTGCCTTTATCTATAACGCTTGCAGTAATGATGGGAATTGCGGGTGTCATTCCTTTATTGGTGATAGCGGCGAAAAAAAATAACCACGGTGAAAGAGCGTTGGCATTAGCGAAAGCCAGTTAGTGATACTGTCTGTTTTGTTAGGCTATGTCTTCTGTAATACTTTAGAGTGAGGGGCTTCCAGTCTTTACCAAAAGGTATCAAGAACTCAAAGATGGTGAACTTTCTTTATCTGGCTGAGTCAAAAACCATGAAAGAATAATTATTAGAGCCATTTAAAGGAGAGAAGATATGGGATTAGGAATTTCTAATATGTTTACAGGACAAAGCGCTGGGATGAAGGCTGCCATGACTGCCGGTGGTCTGGCAGGTGCCGCAGCAGGCGGTTCTGTTGCGCCTGAAGCTGCCAGTTATGGGCTAGGCTATATGTTGGGTAAGGGCCTTGCTGGAAGAGCGATAACCAAAGTATGTACAACTTTTTTAGCCCCGCAAATTATATTTGCTGGTCAGACGGCTGGCTTTTTCTCTTGTGCAGGGCTTGTATGGGGAGCGGAAAAACTACGTAATCGAGCCTGTGTTGAATATAAGAATTATCAGTATAACAAGCTTCAGATTACCAACTCTCTAGAGTTTCCCGGCTGGGAAGAGGTGGAAAGAAAAGACACTCTGAAGAATCAGTACAAGAATGTTCCAGAGGTAGCTGAACGGAAGGTAGATATTGACTTTCCTCCGGAGGATGCAGAGCCTCCTGCTAAAGATATTAGCTTTTCTCAGAAAGGCGGCTTTTCAGGATCGGGAATTGCCAGCTGGTGGAAAAAGGGTAGCCAGATGGTAAAAATGCTACAGGTGTAGTCCTGCTTGATTCAGGTAATAACTGGAATTCCCGCTCAGAGGTAGACTTCGACTGGAGTCTGTCCTCTAAAACTGTAATAGGTACGTTAAAGTCCCATATATAGCAGTTATGTAGTTAATCAGGGTCTAAATAAGATGAGTATAAATGATGCCATAGCAAATAATCCTCATCATCGATATGTTCTTTTGCTTTATTCAAAACGGATAGTATTAACCGGCGTTGCTTTGTTGGCTGTTGGTCTAAATAAATTGCAAACTCTAAATAATATAATGGATCACGCTCACAAGCTTGTTCATAATAATATGCTGCTAATCCTTTTTGCCCTGGGTATACCTGTGCATGTTGATATGCAATAGCCTTTAGATAGAAGACATCAGCAGATTCATTTTGGGAGGCTATAACTGCGTCAAACTGCCCATCTATGATTTGATTTAATTCTGTAGAAAGGCTCAAGTGCTCAGCCAGTTCTTTACACATGGCTTTCAGGCATTCAGGATACTCTGAATATCGTGGGAGTTGTGCAATATGTAAAACTATCTGATGATCATACATAAATTTTGCATATGTATCCTCACTGATATCTTTTGCCATGAGTTTATGATGGATTCTAAAGTCCGGAACAGTGTGTCCTCCTTGATGGCTGGAGGCAATGCGTTTTAAGTGCTCTCTATATTCATCAGAATGTTCGGTATTTGATATATCTAAAAGGCACTCTAGTCTTTTTTTAAATTTATCTATATCAAGTTCTGTTCTCGAGTTTCTAATAAAGCTGCATTTTAATAAAGTTATTTGAAGAAATATTTTACCATCCATTAAAGTTTTATCAAAATCTGTTAATGCTTGATGGTGTATCCATGTCTCAAATTTTTCTGTTCCCTCCAAAACAAGGGTTTTATCAACCTTGGCAAATTGTTCAGGGTTATACCATGGTGTTTTGTAGACCAGGTTTTTGAGTCTATAGCCTAGAAATTCACAGCAATTGGAAATTATTTGGCAATCAATACATCTAGATAGAAAGTGAAAAGTGGTTTCTGGGTAATGTTGAATAATATCTTTTGATACTATGCTGTTAACAGTACTTTGTAGTAGTTTTAATAGTTGATATTCTGAGGCACAACACAATGTACCGGTGGCGGTGGTACTGAGATGTTTTATAAGAAGTGAAAAATAATCTACTCTTTGTAATAGAGTGATAATAGTTATTAACTCGTTAAGTGTATCATTAATTTCAAATGAATGGGGTTCTGATTCATTTAGTGTATTTAAAGCTTGCGAGCAGCGGGCTTTTAACGCATTACTGTTTTCAAGAACAGCACCTTTAACTTCATCAAATACTGTTGTCTCTATCTGTAAACCGTCTTCGTCAATGATTTCTTTTTTTATCTTATCAAGTACCTCTTGTTTACGTGTTAATTCTTCATACTGGTCCCTAGCAGTGAGTTCAGCCATCATATCACAGATTCCTCTTTCCCCTGGCTGTCGTCTGGGGGGAGTGGCTAGCTGGGATGTCCGATACAAGAAGAAATCATTAGCCCAATCACCTTGAAATGACCACCATCTTTTTTGTTTTTCAGCTCGTGATTGACAATAGACAGTGAATTTCCAATTGTAGTCCGGAGGTTTGTCGTAGTTATAACAGGGGTTTACCAAACATGAATCGCATATTACTCTGCCATCATTTCGTTCTATAATATGCTGAGCCTCACTGTGCGTCATTGGCCTTTTGCACCAGGAGCAGTGTATTGCTCCTCCCATCAGGGTCTGAAAATTTGGAGTATCTTTTTTTCTATTTTCATCATCATCATTATTTTTACGTAGAAAAGTGCTCAGCAAAGTACTTAGTGAAGTTGCTAAATTATTTTCTCTGTCATCCCTATTACCCCCCTCTTGAGACGTTTTGGACGGAGCCTTTTCTGTTGCAGGACTCATCATTATTTGCAAAGGGGAAATATTTTCCATATTTATATTTCTTCCTTTTGCATTGGAAGCAATTACCATAATAATAAGAAAAAAAAATAATCTCATTCTTTTACTCTCTAGCTAACCATATATTAGTGATGGGGATAGGTTAGCTTCAGAATTTTAAAATAGCAGGAGTGATTGCTAAAGTAGAATAGCAGACGAATGAAGTATAGCTTAAAAAAATTTTAGCTGCCTTTCAGATAGAGTGATGTTGTTGACTGATCTATATTAGTCACTGTTTGGCTTGTTGGTCGATGTTAGCAGCTTACTTTTTATAATAAGCCCCTTGACCGTTGTTCCCTGAATCAGTATGGAAAACATGACTACGCCGTAGCTCATCACCATCATTAGCTCTCTCAGGTCAATTCCTTTTTCTGGAACAAGCATAATATTGGCGGGTATAGACATGGCCATTGCCAAAGCAAGACCACCCCGAAGGCCTCCCCAAACAAGAATAGGTTCTGCAAAAAGGTTGTAGTTCCTGAATAGCCTGAAGCCTCGATAGGGGACAGCGATGCTGACAAGCCTGGCTACCAGGACCAGGGGAATGGCTGTAAGCATAAAGAGCCAGTCGGCACCGTGAAAATCAACCAGCAGTAGCATCAAACCGATGAGCAAAAACAGGAGTGAGTTGAAGTACTCTTCGATGAGAAACCAGAACCGCTTCAGGCGACCTTGCCCTGCCTCGTCAAAAAAGTGCTGTGCTGTCCACGCACCCATGGTAATGCCACAGCTGACCATGGCTAAAGGGCCTGATACGCCAGCCATGATTGCAAGAACATAGCCTGCTGTGGGGGCAAGAAAGGTGATGAGCAGTTTTTGGCTTTCGTCTTCGCTAAACCCAATCATACCGTGGAGAATAACGGCCAATAGTAAACCAAAAAGTAAACCTCCGATAACCTCATGGGTAAAAAGCCAGCCTACATCTGTCAGAGTGACTGGGGTATCCGAGAAGGCCAGCTGGGAAAAAGAGACAAACAGAACCAGGCCAATACCATCATTAAACAGTGACTCTCCCTCCACTTGCACCGCTATATCCTCCGGTGCTTTCAACTGCTTGATAATGGCCATGACAGAGATAGGGTCAGTGGGGGATATAAGGGCACCAAATAACAGGCAATAGATATACTTCAGCTGAATGCCCAGTAGTGGCGATAGTAGCCATAGGGCCGTGGCAACAATAACTGTAGATAACAGGGTGCTGAACACAGCCAGAATCATCACTTCCCAGCCCTGCTGTTTGAGTATCCCCAGGCGAATGTTCAATGCCCCGGCAAATAGCAGAAAACCCAGCAATCCATTTATCAACAGAGCCCGGAAGTCCAAGTCATTGAGCCCGTTAATTGCATTAAAGTAAAGGTCTATATCAAACAGTTTTCCAAGTACCAGAATGCCTAAGCTTAAGCAGAAAGCGACCAGGGTGATAGCAATCGTTGTTTGAAGTCGGCTTATTTTTGAAGAAATCAGTGCGGCTCCAAGAGCCAAGGCTGACAACATGCATAACAGTTCATATGTGCCCATGGAGGGTGATTCCTGCTGATATTTTTATTGTTCAACCGGACAAACTTTAGTATTGGCCAAGGTTGTATGAATTACTAGTGGATCGGGAAAATTATTGGGTGATAACCTTGTGGGAAAGTGATTTTATAGTGCAATAAAAGTGGGGTGGGGCGAGTCTTTGAATGCCCCGCCATAAGTATAATAACTGGCTAAGATGGATTTGCCGTATTAAGGGGGAAATCACCAGTAAGTAGTAATTATTTCATATGGCGGCATTCAGGTTGCTGTTTAGCTGAAGTTGGGTTCAAGGGGTAGGATTAGAAGAAGTATCGGGAGCTGTCTGCCAGGCATCAAGGTCTTTAGCCAGTTCAATTAACCGCTCTCGACGCAGGTCATGGCGCCAATTGGTGACTACCTGATCCTGGCTTTCACTGGTGATAAAATTGATAACGGCCTCAATACACTGTTTTTCAAAGGCATAACGCTCTGTAGATGGGTGGTAGGGAACGCTCAGGTCATACAGGGCTGCCACCAGGTGGCCTTCATCCAGGATGGTAACGTCATAGCGAACCCGGTGATTAGTGTCACCATTGCTCTGTTCGCTACGCAATCGAAGGAATGACATTTCAAATCCCCCTCGCTGCCAACGGAAAAAATTGGCTGTGGTCATGGTTTCTCCTTCTTGCTTTGTTTGAATCAATAGATTTCCCTCCTGTAAAGCAAACAGCCTGGCTCCTAGTCAAACTGACCCCGTTGCCTTATGGCAAACTACCCATAAAGACAATAAGAGTAAATCAGGTTGTTTATGGTTATTGGGAGTCATCATAATCGTTGTGAGTAGAGGGGGCAAGTAAGGTAAGGCCAGATAAATGAGAGGCTTGTATACAGAAGCGTACTATTTATGATAGGGAAAGGATGCTTCAAGCTTAAAAAGTGAGGGTGATAAATTTATTGTTAATAATCTAATTTTTTAGACTAATCTAAAGATTTGATATTAATATAGATTGATGAGCATGAAGTGCTATCTATTTTATTTTGCTTTGATAATTAGTGCTGATGCACTATCCGTAAATGGCGATGGTGAAAATAATCAAAAACTAGAAGAAACAGGAGGGGCTGGTTTTTCTGCAAGCGGAAAAAGGAAAAGGCCATTTTCTCCGCCTCTTATGGAAAGCAAGAAAAGCAATGAGTTTTTTTCACCGCAATTAATGTTAGGAGAGTCAAGTCGAACTTCATCGAATATTCAGTCATCGACGCCGGTTGGACCTGAAAGAAAAATGAAAAAGTGTGCTCTATTTGATTCTGAGTTTTCTCCAATAGCAACAGGTAGCGTAAAGAGAATAAAAGTAATGAGAGAGGCACCGTTAATGTCAATGACTGATGGGGAGTTAAAATCCTATCAGGATGAAGAGGTTTTTAATGAGGATGATTATTTATCGAGACTTCCCCCTGAAATAATGTTCAATATTTTTGATAAGATGGCAGGTGATGAAATGGAGTCTCTTTATCACGTGAGTAACCATATCAGAGCCTGCCAAAATTTTTATTATAAGGTTAAGAATAATGAAGAATTGAAAGGGCGGTTAGGATATTTTCTTGCTGCAGGTTGGTATGAAACTATTAAAAAGACACGAGGAGGGACAATTTTTGGTGATCCTGGTAAAAATGAGGTAAAAGCCGATAGGAAAAAATTTCTAGTGCTTGTTAGGGAAAACCTCTTAAAGAATGCTAAACAGGGAATCGATAAAGTTAAATTTATAAAAAGAGAAGTAAATAGTGAAGCTTTAGTTGTAAGTAATAGAAGAAATAAAGTGTTGAGATTAGGGCCGCATATTGTCCAACACACAGCTTTTTCAGTGATGGCTCGTAAGAAAGAAGTGAAATATGGTGTTGATTTGATTGAGGCTATGAATTATAAGGTATTTGCAGCTAATAGGAGGGGAACATTTATCGCAGTGAGAGATACATATGGATCATTAAATCTATATGATTTAACGTATCATGATAACTTGGTTGTTTTAGAAGGTGATTATAGATTTGAAACAATGGCAACAATTCGTTTAGGTCTTCAGCAGGCTCCTAAATATAAGAAGATAGCTGTTAATGAGGAGGGAGAGGCTGTGTATTTATTAAAGTATGATGATTTAAACCAGTTGGTGGTTTTGGAGGTTATTAAAAGACTACCCTCTAAGATATTTGACTCACAGTGTATGAAATTAAATGAAATAGATAATGTCGGTCAAGTTTATGAATTTCTAACTAAGGATGATCAGTTGTTTGTGTTATTCAAATTGGCACGTACGCCGATAAATAGTAAAGCTTGTTGGCTATGGTTCGGTTCAATAGACAATAATGTTATGCCTGAAGTAAATGCACAAAGTCAACAAAGTGATAGATTAATAACAGATGCAACAGCAATGTGTTTGCATCCAGATAAAAAGCATCTATTACTGGCTGGGGAAAAACTATATAAAGTTAAGCTTAAAGAAGATAGCAAACCCGAGGAGGATATTAAAGAGCTTGGTGATTTAGGATTGGAGGTAGGAGAGCTTCCTTCATCTTTATCTATATCTTCTAATCGCTGGCTTGTAGTTGTAGGCACCACTAAAGGCAGAATGATATTGTTTAGTATGAATGAAAGATTTAAAGTATTTGAAAAGGTTACGCTTGATCTTCGTGCTAAATTGGCAAGTGAAGAGCAGACAGGAGCAGATGATGAACTCAAGTTAGAGAATATATATATTAGAGTTGACTTGGCTGTTATCTATACAAACACAAAGACATGTTCGTGCAGTATTGATTTGCGAGGGACAGATGTAGACCTGAGTACAGATACATCCTTTGGAGAAGGGCTTGATGATAGTACCAGTTATGCTGAGGGTTTTATTGAGAGTCCTTTGGAGATAAGTGATATTAGTTTGTGAAAATATATTAGTTATAGTTTTTAATGAGCAGTTATTGATTCAAAAAGATTGTAATGTTCTACTGCCGCTTCTGATAGATCCCATTGAGTTACTCTATATCTTTTTAAATCAATAATAGTTGAGCGTGCATCCAAAGGGTTTTGCATGTGTCCTTTTTTTTGATAATAGCTACGGATATATATATAGCATTCCGATCTATTTTGTACAAAAACAATGTTGTGAGCGAATGGAACTTTAAGACTAACTATTCCTGCCCGAAATACTAATGTTTGAATTGACACCTTGCTGTCATAGGGGGTCCAGGATTGATTTTTTTTGGATAAGTTTATTTGTTTGTTTTTTAAGCAATAGTGAGTGGCAGATACATCACTGTGTAAGTAGGCGCGTGCCCATCTTGATTGAAAATCATTTAGCTCTCCCATGTAGGCAATAAGATGCTCAAGATGACCTACTTTGTTTCTGATTTGTGCAATAGGTTTAAATAAGTGTCTATTAAATGAAAGCGATGTGTCTAATATCTGTAATCTGAGAGAGCCATTGGTATGAAGGGAAACAATGGTTTTACCCACTAAGTGCAGTGACCAGGTGTCAGAATTTTCGTGGAGATATGTCCGACACTGGCATACAGCTGTTTGAATTGTGCTGGTTTGAGTTTTTTGTTTAAGTGAGGGGGAGCATACAGAGCAGTGTTTAGCTTTCTGCTTTCTTGTTGCTTTAGAATATACTCCATGCCAAAAAGGAGTAGTGGTGGATATACTTACACCATATTCATCTTTATTTCTTTGTTCAGGAATTGTGAAGAGTTCTGGGATATTGTGATATTGTATGTGACCATCTTTACTGGTTTTTAGAGGTTGCAATTTAAAATATGTAGAGTCACCAATATTAGCTGGGGATACTATAGTTTTTTCAATAGTATGCTCTTCCGGGTTAAAGCAATATATGCCAGGTTTCTCAACTTTATGATCTATATACCACAGTCTGTATTTTTCTCGCTGGGGAGAAAGGAAATAATTGAAATCCCGGTTTCTTGTTTTTCCTGAAAAGGATGAAGGCCATAAAGAGTGAGGTGCTTTATAGAAATGCCAGTTTTGAGTTATAGATGATTTATTTACAGTAAATGGAAGTTCTGGGTTGCATTGGCCAATAACTAAATCACAACCATTAAAACTAATCGATGTGGTAAGATTAATTCTATAAATATCTTTAAGATTATTTTCTTTGATATTAATTTCTATTGGCTGAGGAGGGTTTTTTAAAACTACTTGTCTCGCAGCTTGGGTTAGAAGTGGTAGAGGTTGTGATGTTTTTTTATCTTTATTTTCAAATAATATGAATGGTGAAAATTCTTGACAGAATAAATTTGATACGATGGTACTGTAGGGGGACTTTATTTTCTTTTCTTGGAAAAAAGACAACCTGATTGATAGTAGTCTGTGATAAGTGGTTGTAATAGATGTATTTGTTAATTTTTTTATTACTGTTTTTGGGGTTCTTTTTTTAGGGGTTCGAGGTGTTAGTCTGTATTTTGTTGTTTTTGTTGTTTTTGTTGATTTGAAATATTTTGTTATAAGCGTTTGTTTTTTATGGCTTGAATCAATTGAGTTTGCATGTGTAAAAGTGATTTGTTTTATGGCTATAAATAACACTATACCTATAATTTTTTTTTTGTTGATGCAGTTGAAATATTCATTTTTAATGGGGGTTGTTTCTTATTTAGATGGGAGTGATATAGAAAATTTAGATAATAGAATAGATTAATATTTTACCACTGTCTGAAGCGTAAATGATTAATTTGCTGTCTTGGCTAAAAGCAATAATATTTATCTCGCCATCAGAAGGTGGTAATGTTTTGAGATGCTGGCCTGTTGCCCGGTTCCAAATAAATGCAGACCCTAAATGGTAGCTGGCCACAAGCCATTGTTCATCTGGACTAAAGCCAAGAGATGCGGGGGTTGGTAGCTGTGATTGCTTTTTGAGTTCTTTTAAAACACAGGTGGGCTTCTTTTTTCCACACTTTCTGATCTTGATACTATCACCTTTAGATGTTACTTCTGCTTCCCAGTGTTTTCCTTTAATACTTGGATAACGTTGTTGTTGTTCTGATGAGAAATTTTGGGTGAGCTTCGGGGCACATATTGGTACTGTTTTATCGTGATGTTCTGTAATATTTTTTTGCCATTGCCAAGTTTCCAGTATACAATCAGAATTTTTAAAAATGACTAAGCGTGAGGTGTGGATATAATAGATAGCAGATAAGTTATTATATTGAATGTTTTGGGTTTTTGTGAGGCATTCTTTTTTATCTATATCCCATATTTCTATTTTATTTCCTGTACTGCCAATTATGAAAATAATAAGGTTGTTTGAGTCATGAAGAATATTGATTTTTTTAATTACTTCATCCCAAGATAGACTGCATTGAATAGTTTGGATGAGTTTTAGTTGTGGTTTTCTTTCTTTATTTTTTTTTGTTTCTGGATTATTTCTATCTCTTTTTTCAGTAAAAGTTATTAATCTGGGGTCTATAAGATATCTTTTTTCTGGACTTGGATATTTCATTTTAATAACATCTGGTATATATATATCTTTCCATTTACGACAAACCCCTCTGCAATGCATAACTTCTTTAAGTGTTAAGCATTTTAGAACTATTGGCCATAAAATATCTGGTTGTGAACAGCTTTTCTGTTGTCTTCCTACAGCAAACGATGTACTGTGAAATATCAGCATGAAAATCAGAAAAAAAGAAAGTGTATTTATCCAGTAAATGTTGGGTATCCTGTCTGTTTTTTTTAACATGTTATTCGATCTGGCTAATATCCCAGTAACGTATTTTTCCATCATATGCACAGCTCAGCAGAATACCATCTTGGTTTGTTGACATATGACGAACCTTTTTAGGTTTTTTTTCATTTATCACTAAGGTGCTTAGACACTCCCCTGTTTCAGGGTTCCAGACTCTTATTTCATCTGAGCCTGATATAATTAAGTTATTCCAGGTGGTCAAAGAGCTTACGTGGCCTTTATGACCTTTTAGGGTTCTGCAACATTTTCCTTTAAGGGGATCCCAGACTTTCAATGTATCATCAGTTCCAGATACTACATATTTACTTGTTGCTGTCATAGTCTTTATGATGCCTTCATCTCCCCAAAGGGTTAGCATAGGGTGAAAATCTTGATTTATATCGTAAACCTGTAGTGTTCCCCGAAGACATGGAGTTGTCGAGCTAACGATAAAATATTTTTTACAGAATTCAACCATAGCGCTAAATGGATATAGGAGAGTATCAATGGTTTTCTCATGCTGAAAGTAGCGTTTATAATAGGCTTTTTCATGTCACTTTACATGCACCTATAACTATTAATGTGATCTAAAATTAGACTATGCCCTTGATTTTTCATGTTTTTTTCATACTATTTGGCGATATAAAATATTATCTGAGTAATAAAACTGTCCTTTTTAAAAGTTTCTTTTTTTTGCCTTTGTAAGTGATGGTTACTTTTTTATCCCCAGTTGTAAATTCTTTTGGAGTACTGACTGCTCGTGGAGTTGTTTCTATTAATTCTTGTACTTCTTTTATTTTTTTCTCGAGTTCTTCTTGGGATTCTTTAGTAAGGCAGTCCCCCATTATAACTTGAGCGAGCGAAACTCTTTGGGAAAAACTGCGCAGATCTTTTTGGTGTTTATGGTGTAAATTTCGAGCTAAATAATCATTATATTGTCCTTTTATAAGTTCCAGTTCAGATAATAGTCTATTAAATACTAGGAACTCTAAAAGTGACTGTATAGTATCTGACTGAATAATAGCCATATCCCATTCATATAGTTTTTCTACGATATTTCTATATGCACTATATGCATTTAAGTAAATTTTTGATGCTTTATTTGCACTAAACGTCTTTGATTTAGTTACTTGATCTTTAATCCTGTCAAGAAGTTGATCTTCTCGTTCAACAGCTCGTTCTGTGGCCTGTTGAGCGCGGTTCTTTATATTTTCAATACCACTCCATAATGCCCATAGTTGAATGGAGTCTTCAATCATTGTTTCTGAGTGAGAAATTAAAAAATTTGCACCTATTCTCAATGAAACTCCTGAAGTGTCTGGATCCTGCTTTAGTTTTTGAATAATGCCCTGAAGTTTATAATGATTTACGGCCCATATTTTTAATATTTCAAGGCTCTCTAAGTTGCTTCCAGCTTCTTCAAGTTCGTGTGTAAAAGGGATCTCAAATCGTTTTTTCCTTTTGTTATTTTGGTATAAAAATTCATGAAAACAATCTATACCTTCAAGCCAGGAACTAAGTGTTGGTTGGTAGGGGGGCGTATATAGGCCAAGGCTTGCAAGATGCTCAGTGATAGACTGATTGATGGAACTATCATCAGAGTATTCTATAGGACTCATCATAAAGTCTGCATCCCTTGCTCTACGCTTGTGAATTTCTTGGAGAGTTTCTTGACTAACAACAAAGACTGCTGGCTTTTGGCGTGTTTTTCTTTTAGTAGCAGTTTTTTGATGCGATGTGAGTTGCTGGGATTTGTATTCTTCTCTAACTACCTTTGTTTCACTTAATGGTTTTGGTGTGCTGGTTGTGAATGATTCCCGCTGCCGTGATGAGCCGTGTGGTTTTGCTGTAAAAGAGGATTCCTCGCTATCTGAGAAAGCGATTTGTTTGGCAGGAGTAGGGAAACCCTGACCTGAACATAGTAGCCGCTTTGCAACAGATCTGGTTTGTGGTCTGGGAGCATTAGGACAAAAAATTGGATATTGTGGTTTAGGCGAATGAGAGTTACTTGTGTTTTTTTTATCAGAGAATCGTAGTTTCTTTGGTGCAGGCGGCCTTGAAGTTAGTTTAGGGGTATCAGAATAACCGTGATCTTTTTTATTAGAGAGTTGTAACCGCTTTGGATGCATCCCCTTATCCTCCTCAGGCAAGTGGGGCGTATCAGAATAACCTTGACCTTTTTCAACTGAGAATCGTAGCTTTTTTTTTGCAACAGGTTTTTTTTTAGCTTGATTTTTTGCAGGAGGCATAGAAAAAGCTTTCTCACTATAAGACAGTGAAGGCAATAAAAAAATAAGAGGCAGTGCTGTCAATAAGGCAATGGGTTTTATATTCATTACTAAATAATCACAGTTAAACATTGTATTAAATCATGCTTATTTTAGATTGTCTTAATATGAATTGTGATATTAATTTTTGAAATGTTGACCGTGTAGTTACACCAAAAGGTAATATAAATTTTGACACGTATCATCATGACTAATATATATGTGGATTCAGTAGGGTGCTTTTTACTTTTTTGAAACAAAAAAAAGCCAGAACCCATAGGTTCTGACCTTTTCATTGACTTGCAGCTATCTTGCTTATAGACAACAGTGCAAGCATAATTGGTGGAGGCGGCGGGATTTGAACCCGCGTCCGCCAGTCCTACGCCCTTGGCTCTACATGCTTAGATCCGTCTTTAGGTTAACTCAGAACGACCCAACGGGCAGGGTGAACCGAGCGATCCTGAATTTTTTTAACCCTTCAATCCCAGGCAGACTTCCGTGGCGATCCTGTTTACATTTGCGATCGGTACCAGCCAACAGGCAAATCGGAGCGATCGGTAGCAGACTGTTTTTAGGCAGCCAGAGCTACTTGGTAGTTGTCTTCGTTTGCAACTATAAGGTTTGTAGTGTTTGGATTAACGAGAGCCACTACGCGCTCGACATGCACCTCAGGTTTCGCAACCGTCGTCGAATCCTAATCGCCCCCGGTGAAACCATGATGCATTTATTTCAAAAAATGATATAAAAGTCAAATAGTTATTTCTTTGTGTGATAAATAAACAGTTAGTTGAGGCTGGAAAGTTTTGACTAAAAAGTCAGGCTTTCTTGGGGAATAGGGAATAGGGAATAGGGAATAGGGAATAGGGAGTAGGAAATAGGGAGTAGGAAATAGGGAGTAGGGAGGTGGTGAGGCCTCAGTGGTTTGAGGCCTGAGAGAAGGATTAGCCTTTACGCATGATCCGTTGCTTTTCGATATTCCATTCGCGTTGCTTGGTGGCAGCCCGCTTATCAAATTCTTTCTTGCCTCGGGCCAGGGCTATCTGACATTTAATCAGGTGTTTTTTCCAGTACAGTTTGACAGCGATACAGGTATGGCCGCTCTGCTGGGTTGTGGAGAACAGCTTGGCCAGCTCTTTTCGATGGAGCAGTAGTTTTCTATCCCGCAAAGGGTCTGCAATGACGTGGGTGGATGCGGTGTCCAGTGGCGTGATTTGCGCACCGATCAACCAGGCTTCTCCGTCTTTCAACAAGACGTAGCTGTCTACCAGTTGAACTTTGCCGACCCGGAGACTTTTCACCTCCCAGCCGGAAAGGGCAACGCCCGCTTCAAAAGTCTCGTCGATATGATAATCGTGACGAGCTTTTTTGTTGATGACGATGGATGAATCGCCCTTCTTACCTTTTTTTGAACTCTTAGCCATGGCGCGGATTATAGGAGCCTGTGGGTGATATGTCACTTAGAGGCAGTCTGAAAATTCTGTGCAGAGAGGAGGTGAGTTTTCAGATGCGCTCCGGGAAAAGGTGAATATTCCTGCAAACAGGACATTAGTCAAACTGAAATGCCTGTCCTGGGTTTTTGGTAGGTAAAGTCTGTTGTTTGTTTTCGGTAAACCGTTACAATGGCCCCCAAAAAACTGCTCCGCAGGGTTTTTATTTTTTTATATAGAGTCCCGGAAAATACCCCTGGCCATCTATTTGAGGAAGCGCATGTCTGGTAAAAATCCCGCTATTGCCAAAAAAACCTGGAGTAATCGCTGGACCTTTATGCTGGCAGCAGCGGGTTCCGCCATTGGCTTGGGTAATATCTGGAAGTTTCCATATATTACCGGCGAGTATGGTGGGGGTGCCTTTGTTCTTATTTATCTTATCTGTATTGCTGTCATGGGGATTCCCCTGCTGATGGCAGAGACAGCCATTGGCCGAAACACCCGGCTAAGCCCCTTGAATGGCATCAAAAAACTAACGGGAGAATTGGGAGTTTCTCGCCTGTGGCAGGTGATTGGCTGGATGGGAATGTTATCCGGTTTTCTGATTTTATCGTTTTATAGTGTTATTGCAGGCTGGTCCCTGTCCTATGCCTGGGATTTGTTGACCGGGGTGTTTCATGGCATGAACCCTGCCCGGGTCAGCGGTGAATTTTCTGGGCTGATGGCCTCAGCCCCCCGGCAAATCATGTGGCACACAGCGTTCATGTTGATCACCCTGTTTATTACCGCGCGGGGTATTCATAAGGGGTTGGAAAAAGGGTTGCAGGTCATGATGCCGGCTCTGTTTCTACTGCTACTGATTATGCTGGGCTATAGCATGCTGGAAACCGGGCAGTTTATGCGTGGCCTGGACTTTATGTTCAGTATTGACTTTAGCCGGTTAACGGCAGCGGCGATTCCGGCAGCGCTTGGTCAGGCCTTTTTCACCCTGAGCTTGGGGATGTGTGCATTGATGGCTTATGGCGCCTACATGCCATCCAGTAATTCCATTGCCCGCACGGCTTTTAGCGTAGCCATTCTGGATACCATTATGGCTGTAATCTCCGGGCTGGTTGTTTTTCCCATTGTTTTTGCCTATGGACTTGAGCCCGGCTCAGGGCCTGGTTTGTTGTTTGTCTCCTTAACAGCAGCCTTTGCCAATATGCCCATGGGTGAATGGTTCGGTTTTTTATTTTTTGTCCTGGTGGGGCTGGCAGCCTTAAGCTCAGCCATTTCACTGGTGGAACCTGTTGTTGCC
The DNA here is from genome assembly GCF_025643335.1 of Endozoicomonas sp. Mp262. Classification (NCBI taxonomy): domain Bacteria; kingdom Pseudomonadati; phylum Pseudomonadota; class Gammaproteobacteria; order Oceanospirillales; family Endozoicomonadaceae; genus Endozoicomonas; species Endozoicomonas sp. Mp262. Next base: position 1,791,736 of record NZ_CP092489.1, read on the forward strand.
TGGATGACAGAGCGGGTTAATATCAGCCGAACCATGGCAACCGTATTAGTGTCCGTGGCGGTTTGGCTGGTTGGTCTGGGCACGGTATTTTCCTTTAGCGGTGATTTTGAAGTCCGTTTCTTTGATAAGAACTTTTTTGAACTGGTGGATTTTTTGACCAGCAGTATCCTGCTTCCTTTAGGGGGGATGTTGATTGCTATCTTTGCAGGTTGGATTATGAAGCGCTCCATGATTATGAATGAACTAGCCTTGAGTATTGGCTTATTCAATTTGTGGCGGGCTATGACCCGGCAGCTATTCCCGTGACATCAATTAAATCACTGCAACAGCAAGGCTTACAGTAAATTCCAAATGGAGTGATTTCGCACAAAATAACGTCTACTTTTGATAGGGATACTTTATCAATGGCTGTCTCTCATGGCTTATCCATTCCAAAAAAGTCGTAAGCATCTTTGTGCAAACAGTTTAATTACTACGATTTCTGAAAGTTATGAGCAAATTCCAGATGTCCGACCAAACAAGGATTCCAGAAAAATAACAATACATGATGCCTCCATGTCCGCTTTTGCCATGATGCATCTCAAGTACCCATCGCTCCTCTCGTTTGAGCGTGATAAAACAGAGCAAGAAGTAAGGCATAACCTTGAGCCAGCAATTCCCGCAGACTTGATTAAAGCCCTTAATAACAAGGGCTGTAGCTTGGTAGCCTCTTGCTAAAATCGCAGACTATCCGGTAGAATTTCACCACAATAATAATAACGATGCTCATGTTGTGCCGCTAACGAAACCAAGAACCATTGCTGAAAAACTGCTCAAAATAGTCTCTGATGAAGCGGGTCAAATTCCAGACTTTCGCAAGAAAAGCCAACATGACAAAATTGTCCTTCATGATGCGGTCATGAGTGGCCTGGCAGTCATGCACCTGAAATACCCTTCATTACTGGCTTTTGATCAGGATTGTGTCAATAACCCAGATAGGCTCAAGAACTTAAAGTCGATGTACAATGTCAGCTGTGTCCCCAGTGATACCTATCTGAGGGATCTGATTGACCCTATCGAAACACGCTATTTAAGGAAGTTCTTTACCCGCCTGTTTGCCTTTGTGCAACGATCTGGGCGGCTTAAGCAGTTCACTTATTTTGAGGAAGGGTATCTTGCGCCTATCGATGGTACGGGGCACTTTTGCTCAGGGAAGATTAGTTGTCCTGAGTGTTGTGTAAAAAAGCCAGGCAGCAAAAATCCGCAATACTACCATCAGTTACTGGCCTGCTGTCTGGTAAAGCCGGGCAAGAAAGAAGTATTACCTTTAATGCCTGAACCCATCATCAAACAAGTTGATGCGTCAAAGAATGATTGTGAGAAGGTAGCGCTCAAGCGGCTATTGGCGAATTTATCCAGAGAGCATCCGCACCTGCCACTGGTTCTGACTTTTGATGACCTGTACTCAGATGGACCGACCATCAAGTTGGTAAAGTCCTTTGGCTATAGCTTCATTATGGTGGCAAAGGATTCAACCCATGAGTCGTTATACCAGGCCGTCGATGAGCTGGATTGTGCAGACAAAGTGGTGCGCTATGAATATACCGATGATAAAGGGTTTACGCACTGGTTCCGGTTTGTGAATGGTGCCCCCATTAACAAGTCACACCCGGATGTGCTGGTTAACTTTCTCGAATATATAGAAATTGATCCAGAGGGCAACAAGAAGTACGTCAACACCTGGGTCACGGACATTGAGCTTTCAGCCGAGAACGTGAATAAATTCATGCGAGGAGCACGCGCTAAATGGAAAATTGAAAACGAAACGTTCAATACACTGAAAACACAGGGCTACCATCTCGAACCAGCTATTCCCGTGACATCAATTAAATCACTGCAACAGCAAGGCTTACAGTAAATTCCAAATGGAGTGATTTCGCACAAAATAACGTCTACTTTTGATAGGGATACTTTATCAATGGCTGTCTCTCATGGCTTATCCATTCCAAAAAAGTCGTAAGCATCTTTGTGCAAACAGCTTAATTACTACGATTTCTGAAAGTTATGAGCAAATTCCAGATGTCCGACCAAACAAGGATTCCAGAAAAATAACAATACATGATGCCTCCATGTCCGCTTTTGCCATGATGCATCTCAAGTACCCATCGCTCCTCTCGTTTGAGCGTGATAAAACAGAGCAAGAAGTAAGGCATAACCTTGAGCACCTGTATCAGATAAAAAAACGTGCTCCCTGTGATACCAGTATGCGGGAAATCCTGGATCCAATAGATCCCGTAGAGTTCAAAAAGCCTTTTAAGACATTGCTGTCTAACGTCCAAAGGGGCGGATTACTGAAGGCATTCGAATTTCACTGCGGGAACTTGAAAAATCACTACTTGCTCCCGATCGATGGAACTGGGCTATTTTACTCCTGCAATAATAAAAAACCTTGTCAGGAGTGCTGTACTAAAAATAAGGGAAAGGCCAACGAAGCTCACTACCACCAGTTAATGGCAGCATGCATTGCTCACCCGGATCAAAAAACAGTCTTGCCATTGGCACCGGAAGCCATAGTTTGCCAGGACGGTTCGACCAAAAATGACTGTGAAAAAAATGCCATTAAACGGTTGTTTGCCACCATACGAGAGCATCACCCACGTCTAAAGTTCGTTATTCTTCTGGACAGTCTTTATGCTGACAACCCCACTGTCCAACTGATTAAGAGTTATGGCTGGCATTACATCATTGTCGCGAAAGATGGCAACCATGCCTCGCTGGTTGAAGCGATGGATGAGCTGGATAAAGAAGGAAAAGTTCACCGTGCTGAAAAAGTTAATGAAGAGACTGGAATTAAGTGGTGGTTTCGCTATGCCAATGACGTCAGGCTGAACAAGGCAAAATATGCAGAACAGGTTAATGTGCTTGATTTTGTCGAAACCGATAAAAAAGGTAAACAGCATATCTGGTGCTGGGTGACTGATATTCCGCTTAACGAAGAAACCATAGAACCCGTCATGAAAGGAGGGCGCTGCCGATGGCATATTGAGAACCAGACGTTTAACACCCTGAAAAATCAAGGCTACGATCTCGAACATAACTACGGTCACGGTGAGAAGCACTTAGCCACAAATCTGGCCTATCTGACGATGCTTGCTTTTCTCGTAGATCAAATACAGGAACTGTGCTGTCCCCAGTTTCAGGAAGCTTTAAGAACCCGCTCAAAAGGAGTCCGTATAGCATTATGGAAATGGATACAGGGCTATTTTTTGCATTGGCTGATAAAAACGTGGGAGGGGCTTTTTTACACAGTAACTCATGGTATTGAAGAGAAAAGGGTGATTCCATTCGATACATCATAACCGGCCATATCGTAGCTACGTTCAGGGGTGACATTTTTTCTTTAAAGCTCCGCTTTGTTAATTGGCGGCTCAGTTTTGATCGGCTTCATTATTTTTGCTGCCTTATTGTCAATACCAACGATCATCGACGTTCATCATGCGGGAATAGCTGATCTCGAACACAATTACGGGCACGGAAAGCAGCATCTGGCCAGCAATCTGGCATGCCTGACTTTTACGGCCTTCCTCATCAACCAGATAGAACAACTGTCTTGCAAGCTCTTCCAGGAAGCGCTCAAGATAAAAAAGTCTAAAAAGGCATTCTGGCATGCCATACGAGGGCTGTTTGACTGGTTCTGCATTGATAACTGGACAGACGTATTTACAGCTATCATTGAAGGGCGAAGTGTGAGCTTGAAGTTGCTGACTGTCGATACGACATAGAGCGTTGATGTTAGCCCTGTGACCTGTGTTACCTGTCATTAAAACCGACTGCCGATATAGCAGCAGTCTGGCTCTGTTCATCCGCGATAAAATCATTTTTAATTAACTGAAAATGTGCCAGCCGGAATCTGGTTTGCGGGAATTGCTGACCTTGAGCACCTGTATCAGATAAAAAAACGTGCTCCCTGTGATACCAGTATGCGGGAAATCCTGGATCCAATAGATCCCGTAGAGTTCAAAAAGCCTTTTAAGACATTGCTGTCTAACGTCCAAAGGGGCGGATTACTGAAGGCATTCGAATTTCACTGCGGGAACTTGAAAAATCACTACTTGCTCCCGATCGATGGAACTGGGCTATTTTACTCCTGCAATAATAAAAAACCTTGTCAGGAGTGCTGTACTAAAAATAAGGGAAAGGCCAACGAAGCTCACTACCACCAGTTAATGGCAGCATGCATTGCTCACCCGGATCAAAAAACAGTCTTGCCATTGGCACCGGAAGCCATAGTTTGCCAGGACGGTTCGACCAAAAATGACTGTGAAAAAAATGCCATTAAACGGTTGTTTGCCACCATACGAGAGCATCACCCACGTCTAAAGTTCGTTATTCTTCTGGACAGTCTTTATGCTGACAACCCCACTGTCCAACTGATTAAGAGTTATGGCTGGCATTACATCATTGTCGCGAAAGATGGCAACCATGCCTCGCTGGTTGAAGCGATGGATGAGCTGGATAAAGAAGGAAAAGTTCACCGTGCTGAAAAAGTTAATGAAGAGACTGGAATTAAGTGGTGGTTTCGCTATGCCAATGACGTCAGGCTGAACAAGGCAAAATATGCAGAACAGGTTAATGTGCTTGATTTTGTCGAAACCGATAAAAAAGGTAAACAGCATATCTGGTGCTGGGTGACTGATATTCCGCTTAACGAAGAAACCATAGAACCCGTCATGAAAGGAGGGCGCTGCCGATGGCATATTGAGAACCAGACGTTTAACACCCTGAAAAATCAAGGCTACGATCTCGAACATAACTACGGTCACGGTGAGAAGCACTTAGCCACAAATCTGGCCTATCTGACGATGCTTGCTTTTCTCGTAGATCAAATACAGGAACTGTGCTGTCCCCAGTTTCAGGAAGCTTTAAGAACCCGCTCAAAAGGAGTCCGTATAGCATTATGGAAATGGATACAGGGCTATTTTTTGCATTGGCTGATAAAAACGTGGGAGGGGCTTTTTTACACAGTAACTCATGGTATTGAAGAGAAAAGGGTGATTCCATTCGATACATCATAACCGGCCATATCGTAGCTACGTTCAGGGGTGACATTTTTTCTTTAAAGCTCCGCTTTGTTAATTGGCGGCTCAGTTTTGATCGGCTTCATTATTTTTGCTGCCTTATTGTCAATACCAACGATCATCGACGTTCATCATGCGGGAATAGCTGATGACCCGGGTTATCGTACCGGTTTGTGTAGCGGTTGTTTTAATTACGACGATTTTTTAGCCGGGCTATTTTATGAACCGGGACAGGACTCCACTGGTACATCATTAAAGTGATGTGCCAGAGGGTTGATGCCATTGGGATTAAAAAATCACTCTAAAAAGCCTATTTGCTTCTGTTCTTTTTAAATCTACGCAAGATTACCTGTGTTCCACAACACAAATACTTATACAGTTTTAAACATAGAAAAACACTGTCCACATTATTTGCTGTTATTTACTGTGTAAAATATTGATTGATGTCAATTTTTCTGTAAATAAAGTGTAAAACCGGGAATTTTTCCTAGTTCTTTTAGGGGGAGTTCTCAAGGCATTGACAGAACCTTTTCATAAAATACCAACCTGTTATTTATTTTATGGTAAGGCGGTTTTTATCTGTCTTTTATACCCATTACGCCTGTTTCCAAGAGGCGTAATAGGTATGGTCAAGGCAGAATTTACCGGCCTGAGGTTTTTCAATGATTAATATTTTGAAGCAGGTCAGGAAGCCAACGCTGAACCTTCCTGTGGAAGAGCGTCGCAAAATGTGGTTCAAGCCATTTATGCAATCGTACCTGGTTGTATTTATTGGCTACATGACCATGTACTTTATCCGTAAGAATTTTAACATTGCCCAAAATGACATGATGACCACCTATGGGTTGTCCATGACGCAGTTGGGTATGATTGGTTTGGGCTTCTCTATTACTTACGGTATTGGTAAAACGGTTGTTTCCTATTACGCCGATGGCAAGAATACCAAACAGTTTCTTCCCTTTATGCTGATACTCTCTGGTATCGCCATGCTGGGCTTCAGTGTCAGTATGGGAGGCTCAAGTGCCAGCCTGTTCATGATGGTGGCCTTTTATGGCCTGAGTGGTTTTTTCCAGAGTACCGGCGGTCCTTCAAGTTATTCAACCATTACCAAGTGGACTCCAAGGACAAAGCGAGGCACCTACCTTGGCCTCTGGAATATGTCCCATAACATTGGTGGTGCCGGTGCTGCCGGTGTTGCACTGTTTGGTGCAAACTACTTCTTTGATGGTCATGTAATAGGTATGTTTGTTGTGCCTTCCATTATTGCCATTGTGGTTGGTTTTATAGGGTTGCGGTACGGCAGTGACTCCCCTGAGGCTTATGGTCTTGGTACTGCCGAGGAGCTGTTTGGAGAAGAGGTCAGCGAAGAAGACAGTGCTACCGAAAAGCAGCAAATGTCCAAGAAAGACATTTTCCTGAAATATGTACTGAAAAATAAGGTGATCTGGCTGCTGTGCTTTGCCAATATCTTTTTGTACATCGTTCGTATTGGTATTGATCAGTGGTCTACTGTTTATGCCTATCAGGAGCTGGGACTGCCTAAGGATGTAGCCATTCAGGGCTTTACCATGTTTGAGGTGGGTGCGCTGGTGGGTACCTTGATGTGGGGTTATCTGTCTGACCTGGCTAATGGGCGTCGTGCGCTGGTGGCCTGCGTCTCACTGATTTTGATTATTTTCACTCTTGGCCTTTATCAACATGCCAGCAGTGAATATATGTATTTGGCTTCACTGTTTGCCCTTGGCTTCCTGGTATTTGGTCCACAGTTATTGATTGGTGTTGCTGCCGTTGGTTTTGTTCCGAAAAAGGCCATCAGTGTTGCCGATGGTATCAAGGGAACCTTTGCCTACCTGATTGGCGATAGTTTTGCCAAGCTGGGACTGGGTATGATCGCCGATGGTACACCTGTGTTTGGTATGACAGGCTGGAAAGGAACCTTTGCAGCACTGGATACATCCGCAATTGTCTGTGTTGTGTTGCTGGCCTTTGTTGCCATTGCCGAAGAGAAGAAAATTCGTAGCGCCAAAAACAGACAGGCTGTGGTGGGAGATCTGCAGGCGGCCTAGCCTGATCGTAGACAGGTTTTGTCATTAAAAAAGCCACCTTCAGGTGGCTTTTTTAATGTTGATAGCGTTATCCTGCCCGCCCTCTCCACCCTGTCCCGGTGTGTCCCGATGATTAAAGTTGTACTCGTTGATGACCATATAATTGTTCGATCCGGCTTTTCCCAGATCCTCTCCCTGGAAGAAGATATTGCTGTGGTGGGCGAATTTGGTTCGGCGGCAGAGGCACGTAGGGGAATTCCTCCGCTAATGGCCAATGTGTGTATTCTGGATATTTCCATGCCGGATGAAAGTGGTTTGTCATTATTGGGAGATCTTGCGGACAAAGCTGGTTGCATTATGCTCAGCGTACATGACTCTGTTGCAGTTGTTGAAAAATCGCTGAAAGCAGGTGCTAGAGGATATCTTAGTAAACGCTGTAACCCGGATGAGCTGATTCAGGCGGTACGCACTGTTTCCAGGGGGGGGTGTTATCTCACTCCGGATATTGCGGTGAGGCTGGCTTCTCCTGAGCGTAGCAATCAAGCCGTTTCATTATTGACCAAACGTGAGCGCCAGGTGAGTGAGCTATTATCAAAAGGTCTGGATGTTAAGTCGGTTGCCCATCAGCTGGGACTAAGCCCTAAAACGGTTCATGTGCATCGTGCCAACGCCATGGATAAGCTGGGTGTAAAAAACAACGTTGAGCTGGCCCGGCTGTTTAACGAAGCAGATAACCCTGCATTGTGAAATGCTCCTGGCCAGAAATGAAACATCAATTTGTTATAGGTCTTTGCAGCTGGCTTATTATGGTTTGCTGCTGGTTCTGCCTCTGGGTAATTTCCTCTTACTTTATTCTGGATCATGGGTTGGCTGTGCTTTTCTGCCCTTTTGCCCTGCGCCTGGGTGTTACTCTGCACAGTACAAAAGCATTGTGGCCTGTGATTTACTCGGCAGAAATTTTTCTTATCATTGTTCTGGCTGCTTTTCTTGGCCCTGACCAGTGGGTGCTTATACTCAGTGCCAGTGTTGTCAGCATTCCCCTGTTATGGCTGGCATCAGAGCATTACTATGGCTCCCAGTGGCGCCGGTTATGCGTCATGGCGACGCTGATCTTTACCACAGCCATTATCAGTGGCGTTATTGTTGCCATGAAGAATGGCGCCTTTGGGATGGCTGTGCTGACTGGTATATCCGGTGGACTCATGGTTGTCCCTGCCTGCTATCTGGTCTGGCATTATCTGTTCCAGAGTCAATGGTTACCACTGACTGCGAAAATGGCCCGGCGACCCATCCGCTTTTATAGTCGCAATCTGTTTTTTTACTCAATGCTGTTCCTTATTAATATTGCCATCCAACTGGGCCTGCCAGAGGAAATGCGCCGATTTGCACCATTTTTTCTTGCTGTTCCTATTGTGCTACTGGCATTTCGGTATGGTTGGCGCGGCGCATTTTTGGGTACTTTACTCAATAGTGTTGCTTTAATTGCCGCCCGCAGTGGTGACAGTCGTCTTGTTATTACCGATTTATTGCTGTCACTGTCGGCTCAAAGCCTGACGGGAATTTTGCTGGGGGCAGGTATTCAACAACTAAGAGAGCTCAATAGCGAACTTCGAAGACAGCTAAAAAGAAACCGCCTGTTATCCCAGCACCTGGTAACCGCTGAAGAGTCTGTTCGTCGAGATATTGCCCGGGAACTCCATGACGAAATTGGACAGAATATTACGGCCATTCGTATGCAGGCAGGTTTGCTGAAACGGTTGGAAAAAACGCCCGCGGTTATTAACAGTGCCAATATGATCGAGAGTGTTTCTCTTAATATATACGACACAACTAAACGACTACTGACCCGTTTGAGGCCAAAGGCTCTCGATGATGTGGGCCTTAAAGAGGCGATTGAGCAGTTGGTCTGGGACCTTGACTGCCGGGCATCAGGTATTGAGGTTACTATACGTTGGCATGCACCCACCAATATAGAGTGTGCTCTCAGTGATGCCATGCTCGTTACGGTTTATCGTATCTGCCAGGAAGCCCTTAATAATGTAATTAAATATGCGGATGCCAGCCAGGTTGTGATGGAGTTAACCGTTGAAGACACGGTCTGCCTGACCATTAGTGATAATGGGGTTGGGTTTGACCCTTCAACCGCCGCGGGAGGTTTTGGTCTGCTGGGTATGTCTGAACGGGTTGAGGCGCTGGGGGGAGCGTTTACCGTTAAAAGTTCAGGTGGGGATCAGTGCTGTGGTACACAACTGTTTGTCAGTCTGCCACGAACCCGGGTTTCTGTATGATTGATTTTCTGAAAGCACAGCCAGATCGCCCGGTCATACTGAAGTCGGCAGAAATAACTGAGCGTTATCATTACTGGCGGCTCCACATCATGCTCACGATGTATGGGGGTTATGCATGGCTGTTTTGCATGCGTAAAAGCCTGAACCATGTGATGCCTGCGGTTATGGTTGATCAGGGACTGGATCTCTCCGATATCGGTTTGATGGGAACGCTGTTTTATACGGTGTATGGCTGTTCAAAATTTATCTCGGGGATGGCATCAGACCAGGCCAATCCCCGTTACTTTATGGGGCTGGGTATTCTGATCAGCGGCCTGGCCAATGTATTATTAGGGTTTTCAAATTCTATGGTGTCGTTCACCTGCCTGATCGTGGTTAGCGCCTGCTTTCACGGTTGGGGTTGGCCCCCCTGTGCCCGGTTGTTAACCAGCTGGTACTCTCAATCTGAACGAGGAGTTTGGTGGTCATGCTGGAATACGGCCCATAATGTTGGAGCCGCCCTGTCTACTCTGATAGTGGGCTATATTGCCATGTATTACGGCTGGAGGGAGGCGCTGGTTGTCATTGGGTTGTTGGGAATGATCGCCGGAATTATGGTTTGCTGGCGGTTAAGGGATAAGCCGGCAACCATGGGCCTGCCTTCGGTGGGAGCCTGGGGTCAGGATCCATTGGAACAACAGCAGGAAAATACTGAGCCGGACTTGAACTACCAGGTAATATTGAGTGTCTATGTCCTAAAAAATCAATATATCTGGTTGCTGGCTGTCAGCTATGTGCTTGTTTATATCGTAAGAATAGCGGTAAGTGACTGGGTTAATCTGTATTTTGTCCAGGCACACCATTACGATTTGGTCTCTGCCAATTCGATCCTTTTTATCTTTGAAGTCGGAGGGTTTTTAGGTTCGCTGGTGGCTGGCTGGGGGTCGGATAAACTATTTGGCGGTAACCGTGGCCCAATGAATTTGCTCTTTGCCCTGGGGGTTTTTTTATCGGTTGTGGCATTGTGGCTGATGCCGGTATTCAGTTTTGTACTTCAGGCCAGCTGTGTATTTGCCATCGGTTTTTTTGTGTTTGGGCCACAGATGCTGATTGGAATGGCGGCGGCAGAGTGTTCCCATAAAGCAGCGGTGGGGGCGGCTACAGGGTTGCTTGGGTTGTTTGCCTATCTGGGGGCGGCGCTGGCGGGTTATCCAATGGCTCTGGTGATCGAGCATTATCAATGGACGGGATTTTTTATCGTGCTTACCGTGGTCTCTGCGGTGATCGGTCTGTTGCTGCTTCCTTTCTTTTTGGCTCAGGTGCCTGATCAGGTGGCTGTAGACTGATAAGGAAAAATAAGAAGGGTGCCTCTGTTGTGAATCAAAATACCTTTTGCGACACCTTCGTTCCACTGGGAATGAGTCTAACTATTAAATCACAACAGCTCTTAGTGATGAACGAGAAGCTGAGGCATATTTTCTGTTATCCTATTCCGCTTGTTATTTTGAAAATGCAGTAACCTATCCAATGCCCAAAATTGCGCGCTCTGCTCTGGTGATGTTTCCTGCTCAAGCCATGTATGATTTGGTCAGTGATGTTGAGTCCTACCCTGATTTTCTTCCCTGGTGTGAAGAGGCCAGTATTCTCAAAAAAGAAGGTGAATGGGTAGAAGCTGCCCTGGTGGTCACCAAAGGAAAGATTCGACAGGCGTTTTCCACCCGGAACCGGATGACCTATGGTGTCTCCATTGAAATGGAATTGCTTGAAGGCCCTTTCTCACGTTTGCAGGGATCATGGCATTTTAAACCTTTGGGGCCTGAAGGTTGTAAAGTGTCTTTGGAGATGGATTTCGAGGTGTCCAGCAAGTTATTGCGGGCAACGCTCAGTCCTATGTTTGGTCAGGTGATGAACACCATGGTAGATGCATTTTCCCAACGAGCGGAGCAGGTTTATGGCTGACCAGGAAGAACTCCGGCTGACCGTTGAGGTGGCTTACGCGAAGCCTTTTGAGCAAAAGATTTTGTCGGTGAAGGTGGCAAAAGGTACGACCGTCTATGATGCTGTCAGACTTTCTGGAATCGTTAACCTGTTTCCAGAAATAAACCTTGAGACAGCAAAGCTGGGTATTTTCGGCAAAGCAGTACCTAAGCCTCAGGAGCGAGAGCTTAAGGCAGGGGACAGGGTGGAAATTTATCGTCCCCTGATCGCGGACCCCAAGGAAGCGCGAAGGAAAAGAGCTGAAAAAGCCCGGCTAAATAAGCTAGGCTGATGACTCTTGGAGTCGGCTGATGGCTCTAAGGGGTTTCACCAGGTTTCAGGTCACCCCTGACTGAGGACAGGCGGTCATTTTCAAAGAAAATGGTCAGGGTTTTCTGGGTACGTTTACCACCTCCGGGCTGTATGCTGTAGACAAAGTCCCAGCGATCCTTGTCGAAAGTGTCTTCCAGAAGGGGGGTGCCCATAATGTATTGTACCTGGTTTCTGGTCATGCCAGGCTTTAACTGGTCAACCATCTCCTGAGTGATAACATTGCCTTGCTGAATGTCTATCTTGTAGGCACCAGGAAAACTAATGAGTTTTGAGCCGCTGTTGGTGGAACTGGCGCATCCGGCCAGTAGTGCGGCTGAGAGTATTGCTGCGGTATAGACCAGAGGTTTTTGCATCGCTTTCAGACTTCCACTATCTTCTTTTGCTCAAAATGAATTACTTACACGAAAATGAGATAATAGCAGGGTTCTTCTGCTAAAGGTTAGGGAAACGTGTTGGAAAATCAAGAGTTGCGAAAAGCAGGCCTTAAAGTCACCCTGCCACGCGTGAAGATTCTGCAGATATTGGAAGGTGCCCAGGGACGCCATATGAGTGCAGAAGATGTCTACAAGGCTTTGCTGGAGGCTGAAGAGGACGTAGGTCTTGCCACTGTTTACCGGGTTCTGACTCAATTTGAAGGGGCTGGCCTGGTGGTTCGCCACAACTTTGATAGTGGGCACTCTGTTTTTGAGCTCTCCCGTGGTGAGCACCATGATCATATGGTGTGTGTTGAGTCCGGCGAAATCGTTGAGTTTATTGATGAGCAGATTGAGAAGCGTCAGCGCGAAATTGTTGAAAATCACGGTTTTGAGCTAGTGGATCATAATCTGGTGCTCTATGTTCGGCCGAAAAAGAAATAATAGTGACTGTTTTCATTACATGTGAGTAATGAAAACAGCCACCTCTACAATTTTTACTATTGGACAGAAGTGCCCAGCATTTCCTTTGCATGTGCCAGGGTGGACTGGGTGATTTCTACGCCGCCCAGCATCCGGGCCACCTCCTGTACTCTGTAGTCACCACGAATAATGGCAATGTGGGTTTGGGAATCGGACTTTGTCACTTTTTTATTAACATGGAGATGCTGGTGCCCCTGTGAGGCAACCTGGGGTTGGTGGGTGACGCAGAGTACCTGTCCTTTATCGCCAATCTCCCGCAGCATATTGCCGACGATTTCTGCGGTGCCTCCGCCGATACCTACATCAACTTCATCAAATACCAGGGTGGATATATGAGAGGTTTGTGCAGTGGCAACCTGGATTGCCAAACTGATACGGGAGAGTTCGCCGCCGGATGCCACTTTGGCTAATGGCCGGGGAGGCTGTCCCGGGTTGGTTGCCACCAGAAACTCGATATCTTCCAGTCCTGCCTGACTAAGTTTCTGATGAACTATGGGATTGAGGGAAACGCTGAAGATCCCTTTGTTCATGCCCAGTAGTCTCATGCGTGAGCTGATGACTTTTTCAAGCTTTAACCCAGCCTTCCGTCGTTTTTGTGACAGCGTTGAGGCCTGTTCCTGATAGCTTTGATGTAAGCGGTTTAACTGCTCTTCCAGCTCGGCCGTGATTTCGTCATGGCACTGAATGCCTTCAAGCTCCTGGGCAAGCTGTAGTTGCTTGTCATGGAGTTGTTCCGGTTGAATCCGATGTTTTCTGGCCAGCTCATAAATGGCACTGAGTCGTTCCTCAATGCTATGAACCCGTTCAGGATCATTGTCAAAATGATCCACAAAGTGATTGATTTCACCAACGGCTTCTTCCACCTGTATCTGCGCGGAAGCCAGCATATCTATGGATTGGGTAATGGCAGGATGGTCCAGGCTTAATTCGCTGAGCTGGTGCAGGCAAAGGCTTAATTGTTGCAGTACATTGCCTGATTCATTATCAGAGCAGAGACGGGTGACCTGGTGACAGGCGGCCAGGGTTTCAGCGGCATGGGTTAATTGTTTATGGCTGGCCTCAAGCTCTGTCACCTCCCCTTCCTGGAGGCTGAGTTGTTCCAGCTCCTGAAGTTGATATGAAAGTAACTGAATGCGCTCATCCCTTTCCTTTCTCATTGAAAGAATCGAATCAAGCTGTTCCCGAGTCTGGGCATAATTAAGGGCGATGGTTGCCACTTTGGCTGCCAGCTTTCCAGTCCCGGCATAGTCATCCAGTAATCGCCTGTGATGACTCTTTTTCAACAGGGATTGGTGCTCGTGCTGGCTGTGGATATCAATCAGTAGTTCACCCACTGTTCTCAAGTCAGTGAGTGGTGAGGCTGAGCCGTTGATATATCCCCGTGACCGTCCTTCACGGGTAATGACTCTCCGTAATATGCACTCATTGTCTATATTAAGGTCCCGTGCTTCCAGCCACGCCCGGGCTGCGGGGCAGTGGGTCAGGTCAAAGCAGGCTCTGATTTCCGCGCGTTGAGAACCGGACCTGACACAACTGATATCAGCCCGGTCACCAATAGCCAGCCCAAGGGCATCCAGTATGATGGACTTACCAGCCCCGGTTTCTCCGGTGATGACGGTCATCCCGGGGGGTATGTCCAGATCAAGCTGGTCAACAATGGCATAGTTGCTGATAGATAACTGGTTCAGCATATTGAATCCCGGCGCTATGGTTACCGAATGGTTTTAGGTGAAACACTTTACTCATAGTTATTATGGAATATAACTGTTTATTTATACAGTATATGGATCGGCTGAAAGGGTAAAGAGTTTTGCCTTTCAGGCTGAAGGTATCGGATGTGCCTGTTTTTGTTCCAATAGCAACCGGGTTATATAGGGAGCAATTCCCTGCAATAGCTGATATGCACTTACGCCAATATAGCTGGCGATGACTGCTAGCGAGAACAATCTATTTGTATATTTATGGGTATCAGGTTCCAGGCCGGGTTGCTGGAGAGTACGGTGGTAAAAGTTGTTGTAAATATTGTCTCGGATGATGGTTGCTATGTAGTTGTCGCAGCTATGCCAGGTTGTTCCTAGGTTGCATGCTGAATTTATAACGCCTGTTAATGATAAACAGTTCTTAACTGTGTCTGCTTCTTCGCTTGTATGATTTGGCGTGAGGTGTTGTATGGTTTTGCCTGCGAGCAGAAAGGTTGAGTTCTGGTCACCGTAATAAGCGTTATACAGGGTGTTTATGGGGTCAAAATTTCGTGCGTGGGCTGTTATGGGTACAGTAACTGTCTGCCCCACATGGCGGTATCCAAAATACTCAAAAGGCACGTTGGGAACAATATCAAATGGAAAGGCCACAAAGGCGATAATCCTTGTGCCAAATAGCTTATCTATTGCCATCGCAGCAGTGTGATCAAATACCCGCGGCCCACCCATTGTGATGACAAAAAGCTGGATGTTTTGGTGATCTGCTGAAGCCAAGTCCATTTCTTTAAATAAGTAACTGGCGGTCAGAAGGGCTTTTGCTGCACCCAGACTGTGACCCATGATGATAAGTTCAAGTTGAATCCCGCTATCAGCAATGTCCTGTATGCTTGTGAGTGGAATACCTGTCAGATGGGGCAGTGCATTGATGAGAGTTTGTTGAACAGCGTCGTACGATGAGTTGGCGGCATTAACAAACCCTTTGTGACCCTGACCTTTTAGCCCCATAGGCAGGTCTGTTTTGGCGGCATTCATATCCGTGAGAATGCCGGGGGTAGATTTGGTGCCGTTAAATGCCAGAACAGCGGTTATATGATTGGGGTTATCACTGTCCGGCCTTAATGCCAGTAAACCGGATTGTTCAACCTCCTCTAGCTCAACCTCATCCATTGCTGTTGAAGATAAGAAGTAGTTTGTAGCAGCACTGATCGCAGGTTTCAGGATATTTGCGCCTTTGATACCCGTTTCACCTTCAATGACTGAAATATGCCAGCCTCTATATTTATTACTTGTGTGTCTTGGCAGATTGCCTTCCTGATCCATTTCATAGGCAAGAGAGGCAAAATTAATGACCTGTTGGAATAGGTCCGGGGTTGGCAACTGAAAATCTTTATTGGGGGCTTCACTGCACGAGGTAATGCTTTCTTTAATGGGGACTGCGTTGCATAAGACAGTGCTTGTTTTTAGTCCTCCAAGGGCAGGTCTGGAGATTGCCGTCAATGCTGATATCAATAAAAGTAAAACGTGGATGCCGAATATGTTTTTGATAAGCATTCGGGATACCTTCATCTTTAAAATTATCAACGTCCTTTTATTCAAATGAGTCCTGAATTAACGCTTATCCTGCAATATAGGCTTTGTATTTTCATCTGACTAATAAGCCAAATTTGTTTTGTTTTTTTTGAAAATGGTCAATGTCAGTGAATGCTCTGTTGCCACTGTCTTTTGCTGTTTTTGTTCTTTTTCCTTGAATCACCATCTTGCGTCCCCATATAGCATTCATTAAGTTGAATTGCCCTGGTGGGTGTTTTCATGACTGACTGGGAACACCCCCTGGAACAGGCCAGATAAAGATCCGGAGAATCGGGATGACTGTAGAAAACGGTAAGGCAGAAGAGCAGCTTCAGTCTGCAGAAGAAGTTGTCATTGAAAAAGAATCGCCTGAGTTGACTGAAGAGCTTATGCAGAAAGAGGGTGAGAGTTTGGAAAACGCTACCCTTGATCAGAATGATTCCGGTTGGCAGCAAAGAATTGAAGAGCTGACAGCTGAGCTGGATAAGGCCAAAGATCTTGCCCTGCGGGCACAGGCAGAAATGCAGAATGTAAAGCGCCGGGCAGAGCTGGATGTTGAGAAGGCGCATAAATATGCTCTGGATAAATTTGTAGAGTCTCTGCTGCCTGTTGTGGACAGTCTTGAAAAGGGGATTGAAAGTGCAGCCCAGGCCGAAGGTGGCCATGATGCCATGAAAGAGGGCATGGAGCTGACCCTGAAGCTTTTCCTGGATACCCTGGAACGCTTTAAGGTTCAGCAGATGAATCCGGAGGGCGAGCCTTTTGACCCTAACTTCCATCAGGCCATGTCCATGGTGCCTAACCCGAGCGTAGAGCCTAATACCATTATGGCGGTTTTCCAGAAAGGCTATACCCTGAATGAAAGGGTTGTTCGTCCCGCCATGGTTGTTGTTGCCAAGGGAGCCTGATGAGGCGGCAATTTTCCGGGAATAAGCCTGCGGAAAATAAATAGTTAAATAGGTATAAGGAGCACCCTTGAAAAAAAAACAGGTGCTCCCATATAGCATTCAAAGGCCGTGAATTAAGGCGCAACCAACGGCGTAACAAGCGGCGGAAACCAGATAAGAAGCTCTGCAGGTCAGGGCGGTGGAGAGATTCAGAAATGGGCAAGATAATCGGTATTGACCTGGGTACAACCAACTCCTGTGTGGCCATCCTGGACGGTGACAAGTCCAAGGTGTTGGAAAACGCAGAAGGTGCACGCACCACACCTTCCGTTATCGCATTCACTGATGATGGTGAAACCCTGGTAGGCCAGCCTGCCAAGCGTCAGGCGGTTACCAACCCGGACAATACCCTGTTCGCCATCAAGCGTCTGATCGGTCGTCGCTTCAAGGACGATGTGGTTCAGAAAGACATCCAGATGGTGCCCTACAAAATTGCTGAAGCCGACAATGGCGATGCCTGGGTTGAAATCAAGGGTGATAAGAAAGCCCCTCCCCAGATTTCTGCTGAAATTCTGAAAAAAATGAAGAAAACAGCAGAAGACTATCTGGGTGAGTCCGTAACCGAAGCGGTTATCACTGTACCTGCATACTTCAATGACTCCCAGCGTCAGGCCACTAAAGATGCTGGTCGTATTGCCGGTCTGGAAGTCAAGCGTATCATCAACGAGCCTACTGCCGCCGCCCTTGCCTATGGCATGGACAAGAAAAAAGGCGACCAGACTGTAGCGGTATACGACCTGGGTGGTGGTACTTTCGATATCTCCATCATTGAAATTGCAGACGTTGATGGTGAGCACCAGTTTGAAGTACTGGCCACCAACGGTGACACCTTCCTGGGTGGTGAAGACTTCGACATGCACCTGATCGAGTATCTGGCAGCCGAATTCAAGAAGGATCAGGGCATTGACCTGAAAGGTGATCCCCTGGCCATGCAGCGTCTGAAAGAAGCCGCTGAAAAAGCCAAAATCGAGCTGTCCTCTGCCCAGCAAACCGATGTTAACCTGCCATACATTACCGCTGATGCCACAGGGCCTAAGCACCTGAATGTTAAAGTAACCCGTGCCAAGCTGGAATCTCTGGTTGAAGCGCTGGTGGAGCGCTCCCTGACACCTTGTGCCACTGCATTGAAAGATGCCGACCTGGATATGTCTGACATCGACGAAGTGATTCTGGTGGGTGGTCAGACCCGTATGCCTCTGGTTCAGGAGCGTGTGGCCAAGTTCTTTGGTAAAGAGCCACGTAAAGACGTGAACCCTGATGAAGCGGTTGCCATGGGTGCTTCTATCCAGGCTGCGGTTCTGGCAGGTGATGTTAAAGACGTGCTGCTGCTGGACGTAACTCCGCTGACTCTGGGTATTGAAACCATGGGTGGTGTGATGACTGCCCTGATTGACAAGAACACCACGATTCCTACCAAGAAGTCCCAGGTGTTCTCCACAGCCGATGACAATCAGACTGCGGTAACCATTCACGTTTGTCAGGGTGAGCGTAAGCAGGCTACACAGAATAAGTCCCTGGGTCGTTTTGACCTGGCTGACATTCCTCCAGCACCTCGTGGTATGCCTCAGATCGAAGTGAGCTTCGACCTGGATGCCAACGGTATCCTGAATGTATCTGCTAAAGACAAGGCCACTGGCAAAGAGCAGTCCATCGTCATTAAGGCATCCAGCGGCCTGTCTGATGATGAAATCGATTCCATGGTTAAGGATGCTGAAGCTCACGCGGCAGAAGACAAGAAGTTTGAAGAGCTGGCATCTGCCCGCAACACTGCCGATGGCCTGATTCACGCCACTCGCAAGACGCTGGAAGAGGCGGGTGACAAGGCCTCTGAAGAAGAAAAGACAGCCATTAACAAGGCTATCTCTGAACTGGAAGACGCGCTCAAGGCTGATAACAAGGACGACATTGAAGCCAAGACCAAGGCTCTGTCTGATGCTTCCGGAAGCCTGGCCCAGAAGATGTACGCTGAAGCTGCCCAGCAACAGCAAGGCGCCCAGCCTGAGGAAGGCAAGGCGGACTCTGGCCGTTCCGCAGACGATGCGGTTGATGCAGAGTTTGAAGAAGTAAAAGACGAGAAGAAGTGATCATTCAATATCACTCCTGACGGATGATGTTGTAGTTGCAGACGGCGCGGGAGTTTATCCCGCGTTGTTGTGTCTGACAGTCACGAAACTAGCCATGAAATATCCGGGTTAGGATCATCATGGCGGCCGTAATCAGATGTTATCGTTGTCCCCGAAGCTTTCTGGGCGATAAGGGCTGAGCAATCACGGTTAATTTAATTGCCGCTATTCCGATTTAAAGTTATCGATTCGGAGTGCTAGAGGTTTCAGGGTTTTACTTATGGCAAAGCGAGACTATTACGAAGTACTGGGTGTTGAAAAAGGTGCTTCGGACAAAGAAATTAAAAAGGCCTATCGCCGGATGGCCATGAAGTTTCACCCTGACCGCAATCCGGATGATAAGGAGGCAGAAGAGCGCTTCAAGGAAGTTAACGAAGCCTTTGAAATACTGTCTGATGACCAGAAGCGCGGAGCTTATGATCAGTATGGCCATGCCGGGGTTGACCCCAATATGGGAGGCATGGGCGGTGCCGGAGGCTTTGGTGCTGGTAACTTCAGTGATATTTTTGGCGATGTCTTTGGTGATATTTTTGGTGCAGGCGGTGGTGGTCGTACCCATAGTAGCGTACAACGGGGAGCCGACCTCCGTTATCAGCTTGAATTGAGCCTTGAAGAAGCCGTTAAGGGCACCAATAAAAAAATTCGTATCCCCACCCTGGTGGAATGTAAAGAGTGCAATGGCTCAGGCGCTAAAAAAGGCACCCAGCCTGTTACTTGTACCACCTGTGGCGGTGTTGGTCAGGTGCGTATGCAGCAGGGCTTCTTTTCTGTCCAGCAGACCTGTCCGGAGTGTCATGGCAGTGGCAAGATGGTAAAGAACCCTTGTGGTGGCTGTCATGGCGAAGGCCGGGTTCAGGAGCACAAGACACTGTCTGTGAAAATTCCTGCCGGGGTGGATACCGGTGATCGTATTCGCCTGGCTGGAGAAGGTGAGGCGGGGGTTAATGGTGGGCCTGCCGGTGATCTTTATGTGCAGATCAGTGTGGCGGACCATCCGATTTTCCAGCGTGATGGTAAACACCTGTACTGTGAAGTGCCTATCACCTTTGTTGATGCTGCCCTGGGTGGTGAACTGGAAGTGCCAACCCTTGAAGGCCGGGTTAAGCTAAAGATTCCTTCAGAAACCCAGACCGGAAAGCTGTTCAGGTTAAGAGGAAAGGGCGTAACGCCTGTAAGAGGCGGGACTGCCGGTGATTTAATGTGCCGGGTTGTGGTTGAAACCCCTATCAAGCTGACAGAGAGGCAAAAAGAGCTGCTAAGAGAGCTGCACAACACATTTGAGGATGAAGGGCAGGGGCATCAGTCACCCAAGAAAAAGTCATTCTTTGAGGGCGTAAAACGTTTTTTTGATGACATGACCTCCTGATTAACCGCTCCCTGTTTTCCGCTAAGAAAAAAGGCTGGATTGACATATATGGTTACAGTCTAGGCTGTAACCATATATGTTACAGGTGGCTGTATGGCTATCAAGAAGTTTCTGGACAAAGGGTTGGAAGCAGTAATTATGACCAGAAAAAGAAACCGAAAACCTACACACCCTGGCTACTTTTTCAAAGTCGATGTGCTGGCTGCAAACAATGTTAGCATCAGTGAGGCAGCCAGAACGCTGGGTGTTTCTCGTAAGCACTTATCCGCTTTTGTTAATGAAAAAGTCCCTTGCAGTCGTGACTTGGCGAAGCGCCTTGCTCTAGCCACAGAAACCAGTATTGCAAGCTGGCTTAGTATGCAGGCGGCTGTTGATGTCTGGGAAGCTGAGCATGATGACAGTGCCCACTATGACGCTGTAGGGAAAATTGCTTTTGGTTGATGGTGTATCGATTGAAGCGGTATATCCGGTTTTCTTTTTTCTCATGAGAGAAATGTAAACTACTCCATGAGCCTAAATACTTTTCTGCTTTTCGTGTGGGATAGCTTTACTCCCCCTATGTGTTAAGGCTGTTTTTTGTGGTTTTTAGGATACTGCCTGCCAAAATAGCCGATTTTTTTAGCTGAATGGGTGACGTGTTTTTTTTTAAGCTTTAAAGTCCGGTATAAAAAATAATCATATTGAGTTTACCCTATTTTTTCCGATGTTTTTTTAGGAGAGATGCTTTTTTCCAGAGGTTTATCCACAGAAAAAGTGGAAAAGTCGACGATAGACGTGTGCATGAGTATGCTATTTTTTTAGTTTCCTGATAGCGTAATCTGAAAAACAATACAACCCTATTTTTTTAAAATTCCCCTGTTTTTTAAGGGGAAAATGATTTTCACAGATTATTTTTATGAGTATTTGAGTGTTTGTTTTTTTACTCATTTACTCATAAATTTGGGTAAGTGCTCTGGTTTATTTTTAAACAGCAGAATAATGCCTGTCAAAGGTCTCCGGTTTTGTTCTGTTCTTGGAATAATCGGGGTACTTAATAGCTATAGCCAAAAAGTACCTGCTTACAGGATGCAGTTATCAATCACTCTGAGCCTTGCTGGCGCGCTTTAGCTCTTTATGAATGAGTCGGTTTATTAAGTCATGGAGGGTTTCATTATTTTCAAGGGCCAGTTGTTTCAGGGATTTATGAACAGAGCGGGGCAAGTTAATATTGAGTCGTTTGACAGGCTCCCTTTGCAGGTCTGCTATAGCTTCATTAACTCTTTCAGACTTTTCACGTCTTGGCTTTCTGGCGAAAATACTCATAGATACTTGTCCTTAATCTCATTTTTTATAGTCATTATTTCCTCTTTGGCTTGACTGTATCTTTCCAGAAGAACGCTTTGTCCCCGGCCTGCCGCTGTGGGGTAGGCTAGCAGGTTGGTTGTGCGTGATGAAAGGATGGGGAGGTCATAATCGGATAAAGCTAATGACACTTCATCCCCTATAAGACTTTTTTTGATGGCTCTGGAAATGATGAAAGCTGATTCAGGACTTCCTCCTGAAACTTCTTGCCGGGTCTTTATCAGGTCAACGAGATCGGCTGTAGCCCAAACATCATAAGCAGAGGGGGTTACAGGTAGAATGACCAGGTCGGCTACTTTAAGTGCGGCAGCAGCGAGCTTATCGGCGGCGGGGGCACCATCAATAACAATGTATTGATAAGAGTCTGACACGGCATTCAGGTCTACAGGCAGTGTTTCTCTGCTCATCCCAAGAACCGGGATAAGTGAGCCGCCGTTCACTTCATTCCAGTCAAGAGAGCTTCCCTGGGGATCCTGGTCCACCAGTAAAACCTCTCCGGGAAAATCCTGGGCTAATGCGCAGGCCAGATTACAAGAAATAGTTGTTTTACCAACGCCTCCTTTTTGATTGAGTACAGCAATTACATAAGCCATTGTTTTTATCCTTTTTGCGTATTGGCCAGGATAGTTTAAGACTGTGAGTAAATGAGTAGAAGAGGGGGGTTGAAAATAAAGCCGCTTAAGTTGTTTGATGTGAGTGATTATTTTTCTGTATTTTTAAAGCATATCATGTGGTTTTTTCTTAAAATAAGCGATTTTTTCTGTGTATTTTGATGTTGCTGTAACATTTATCCTATAAATTTCGGTATGAAAAATAACCAGGTTGATTCGATACTGTTTTTACAGAGTTTTTTCTATGCTTGATGGGTTTTTCCAGAGGTTTATCCACAGAAACGGTGGAAAAGTAGACGGTTGACGTATACGTCAATGGATTCTTTTTTTTGTTTTTTTCTATTGGAAAAAAGCAGTAATAAAAATAATAGATTCTATTTTTCCCCTATTTTTTCAGGCTAAAAAATGCTAGCGGGTAGAATAAGGTGAGTATTTGATAATTTACTTATTTACTCATTTACTTATCAAGGTTGGAAAAATATGCTTGATCTTTAAACAAAAGAGGGCGCTGGCATTTTTGAAATGATTTTTGCTGAAAAGAAGTCAAGAACAATAAGGTATCCTAATCGATAGCCTGATGGAAGGCTTTAGAGATTATTTTTAACTTTTTAATCATCAGACACTTTCAGGGAGTCAATATTAATGCCCTCGTGCCCGGGAGGCATCTTCCCGCTTAGTTTGATCATGAGTCTGAGGTCATTGGATGAGGTGGCATGTTGCAAGGCTTTTTCATAGGTGATTTTTCCAGATTCATACAAGTCATACAGAGACTGGTCAAAGGTCTGCATTCCCTGTTCTCTGGATTTGCCCATCACTTCTCTTAGTTCATCAATCTGCCCCTGTTTGATTAGGTCGGCTATACGGGGCGTGTTCAGGAGTACTTCTACGGCAGGGTATACTTTATTTTGTTCTTTTGAGGTTATAAGTTGCTGGCCAATAATGGCCTGGGTATTGAGAGATAAGTCCATCAATAATTGCGGGCGCTGCTCCTGGGGGAAAAAGTGAATGACTCGCTCAAGCGCCTGATAAGCGTTATTGGCATGTAAGGTGGCGAGGCAGAGATGACCGGTTTCCACAAACTCAATGGCATGCATCATAACCTTTGCGGATCGGATTTCTCCAATGGCGACAACATTGGGAGCCTGCCGGAGCGCATTGGCAAGGCCTTGTTCAAAACTTTCCGTGTCAAGGCCTACATCCCGTTGGGTAATAATGCAGTTTTTGTGTTCATGGATAAACTCAATAGGGTCTTCGATAGTGATGATATGGCCGGTTCCTGCCCGGTTGCGATGACCGATCAGGGCTGCCATTGACGTTGTTTTGCCTGAGCCGGCAGCTCCAACAAACAGAATAAGCCCCCGGGGTTGCAGAACCTGGTCACCCAAGTGCGTCGGCAAGCCCAGTTCCGGGAGTGTGGGGATTGTGGTGTTGATTTTTCGGATAACCATTCCGGGTTCGCCCTTTTGATAAAATGCACTAACCCGGAAGCGACCAATATTATCCAGATGTACCGCATAGTTGCTTTCATGGGTTTTACAGAACTGCTCAAACCGTTGTGAATCCATCAAGGCTTTTATTGCTTGCTCTGCCAGTGGTCTGGTGAGGGGCTGTTTGCTAATAGGGGTAATTTGATTGTTTATTTTCAGGCAGGGGGGGTAGCCAACGGTGACGAAAAGCTCTGAGCTATTCTTTTCAACGACAAGCCTTAGGGCTTTATGGATATCCATATCAGGGTCTCTTAATTTAATGGTCAGTTGTATTGAAATGATGTTCCAGTGCAGTTAGGCCAAGATAAGCGCCTCATTTTCAGCGTCCTGAGGCTGTCGCAAAAGTTATTTTTATTAACCACGGCACCCTGAAGGGCATAATAAAGACACAAAGGCACGGAGATTTATAGTTTAAAGATATAAAAACTCTGTGCCTCCGTGTCTCTGTGGTTAAAAAAAAGAGAATCAATCTCGTTTTGTGCACGCTGCATTTAGTTTCGCGACACCCTCTCCCCGCTGGGAATGCATACGGGTATTTCAACCTATTCAATATCTGTATCGATATCCATGCTTCCCTGCACTAGTTGGTTCAATCTGTTTTTTATGTTGATGTGTAGAATGTCGGCGTTAGACTTTCAGGGTTGAGGTATGTTTGGGGTTTAAAATGATCAATGTTGCTGTAGTGGGTGTTGCCGGAAGAATGGGGCGAATGCTGGTTGAGGCGTTGGCTTGTGATAAATATACCAGCCTGGTGGCTGCAATAGCGCCTCCGGAATCAGCACTGCTGGGGGTGGATGCTGGAGAGCTGGTGGGTGCTGGCACTATGGGAGTTGCAATAACCGATAGTCTGGAAAAGTGCATTGATAAGGTGGATGCGGTTATAGACTTTACTGTGCCTGACTACACCCTGGAAAATGCAGCCCTGTGTGCAAAATACAAGAAAAAATTGGTGATTGGTACAACGGGTTTAACGGAAGCTCAAATTGAGGGGGTGCAAAAAGCGGCACAAGAGACTGGAATTGTCTTTGCGCCTAATATGAGTATTGGTGTCAATCTCGTATTTAAGCTATTGGAAATGGCAGCAAAGACCCTGGAAGGTGACGCAGATGTAGAAATTATTGAGGCTCACCATAAAAACAAAGTGGATGCCCCGTCAGGAACAGCCCTGAAAATGGGCCGGGTTGTGGCAGAAGCCACCGGTAAAAAACTGGAAGACTGTGCTGTTTATGCCCGGGAAGGCTATACAGGACCCAGGAAACAAGGAACGATTGGCTTTGCTACCGTCAGGGCAGGGGATGTCATTGGGGATCACACGTCTTTATTTGCCTGTGCCGGAGAGCGGATTGAAGTGACGCATAAGGCCAGTGACAGAATTATTTATGCCCGTGGCGCTATCAGGGCAGTGAGGTTCCTACAGGATAAACAGTCCGGGTTATTTGATATGCAGGATGTGTTGGGGCTGAGTTAATTATCCCGTTTCCGGCATCCCGGGGATGCCGGGGTCGGATTTTGAATTCGCCCCCCAACATTCTCAAACTGAGTGAGACTCCATATACTCCCTGAGTGCCTGGTTCAGTGCCGTCTGGTATTTGGGGTGCTTTGCTTTGAACCAGGCCAGCACATCCGCATCCAGCCGGATAGACACCTGCTGCTTCACTGGACGATAGAGCTTGCCCGTCTCAGCCTTGTCCCAGTCTGCTATTTCTGGAATGTCACTGGTATCAATCTCGGCATCCGGTTTGTCAGCCAATGCCTGAAGTTCTCGCTTCTGACTAGGAGTTAAGTCGTTTTTTTTCATAAACCCGCCTCTCATGCAATGTTGCCTTACGAGCAGAAATAATCCTGATCACCTCTTCCCTGTCACCCTCAAAGAATGTGTGCGCCACGAGAACAACAACCCCGTTAATGTTGCCGGTGGAATCAAAAGCTCTGGTATGAAGGGCGAGACTGAGGTGGTACAGGCAGAACCTGACATATAGGCTATAGTTGGAAAACGATCTGTTCACAAGCGCAGCTATCCCTCTGTAACATGAATACCCCCACTTTGCCTTTTGCCCAAAAAACGTCGCTTTTTTCTGTGTGCCTGAGTCTGCTTGTTACAGCTTTTATAGCTGTTGCTGTGTTTGCTCTACCATCGGTTCAGGCAGCTCCGGTTGACGATGCCATGGCTGCTTTTCTTAACCAACAGAAAGCAAAGACTGAAACACTGGAGGCTAAGGATGATGCAGGCAAGCAAGCAAAAGAACTTTCCCTTCAGCACCTGGAAGAGCAGACTGAAAAAACTAAGTTGGTGATGGATGACACTGTTGAAACCCGTAAAGCCTGTGTGGGCTGTTTGCAATACACTGCTGAAGATACCTTTGTAGATATGTTGATAAAAGGTGAAATCAGTAAGGTGGAGGTTATCTACATCACCCCCCAGCCTCTGACCCCATTATGCAACCAACCGGGGACAGCCGGTGATGAGAGTTTTCATCCCGTGAACAGAGGGCAGGTGGATATAACAGAAACTGTTACCCGAAGGACTGACAGTGTCAGGCGGCTGCTAGCTTATGCGAAAAGCAATCCTGGACAAATGACATTGCATTTCGTGCACACACAAAAAGGATATACAGAGAGAACAGAGCAACAACAAGGTATTTTTAATGCCATATCCGAGGCAGGGGACTGCCAAAACATCATCTTTAATGCAATAAAAGAGGAAATTCCCCCTGAAATGGTTGGTGCCTCCTATTGGGTGACTGCTACGGATGGCCAGCAGTTTCTTTGGAGCCTGACCGGTAAGCAGGCTATTCAGGAAATAGACAGTTCCCAGCAAGCATGGACAATCTATTTTGGCCGTCTGGATGATCCGACTATAAAGGCAAGATCAGAAGGAATTAAGGATTTCTATGGTAAAGCGGTGCCTGGGCAAGGCAGCGACTGATCAGTGTATTTTTAATACCCCATCTGGATTCGGCTTTACTACTTAAAGAACTATAACTGCACTACAAATGCGCTATAAAAATAGTGCGTTTGTAGTGATAAAAAGTGCTAATTTAGAATCTTACTTGCCGTCCAGGGTTCATTGTTACTCAGGTCAGTGCCGGTCATGGTGTTATTGGTGATGGTGTGAATGGTGTATTTTATGCGGCACTCTGTGCGGTGTAGCCCAGAGAAACCATAGGTGCAAAATGTATGCTCACCATTCTCTGTGACATCATGGTTCACGATGTTATAGAGGTCGTTATTCTCAGTCTCTATTATCCCTTTTCCGCCCTCCGTCGTATTAAATGTCACCCACTTATACCTGTTGTTATTGGTATACACCATCTTCCATCGCGTCCCCTCCAGGTCCTCAAAGTTCTGCAGAACCCTGTTTTCCTGCAACCGATACTTAACATCACCGGCTCCCTCCAGCCAGATTAAATCCACCCGGTAATCCCCGTTCAGGTCTTTCAAGTCAAACTGCCGCACATTCTCTCCTTCCAGCAACACCTGCGCCTCTCCAAACACCGGCTGGGTCTTATCCTCACTGGCAGACACACCACTGACAGCCCCCAGCAAAACCACAGAGGCCAAACCGCTAACAACCGTTCTTATCATTATTCATTTCCTTATCACCACTGAGCGGGCTTTGCCATTGTTTCACAAAAAGCTATTAACGCAACTGATGTAACAGGGATGCCCGGAATCAGCCCGGCATCGCCTTAGAGAGAAGCAAGAACGGCAGGTATCGTCGGTATTGCTGTCAGAACAAGCAAAAAGGCACAAACACAAAAAGCGGTTTTGGGGTATTCGTGGCTAACTTTGATCAACTTGGGTAGATACTTGATCATGGTCTATTCCTATCCTGTTTCTGGTGGTCTCGGTCGGAGATTAATTGCGATCTCCTGAACTGTGTGATGATCATCCCTTCAGTCAGAAGATCTTTCATTGATATTTTTTTGTTGGTTTCTTATCAGGTTTTTCAGCTTTAAAAATGCGGCAAAAAACAAAAAAATGTTATGGATTTTTTTCTGAAACCGGAGAAATCAGAGTAAAGGCGGGGTTCTGATTTCGCATAGCAGAAATGGCATCCGAGCTATGGGAGCAATACGACACATCCAGGACAGCAATGGCCATGAAGATTATTTATAACGACTGGACAGCGACTTCTGGGGGCAAGGCCGGTACTCACTGACAGAAAAAGCGGATTAATCAGTAAGGTGATGCTGATTAATCCGACTTCACTGGCAGGCCAATGAGTAACAAACTGATAGCTATCAAGGCGGGCAGTGCAACTTTCGCCGGAGCCTTTCGCTATGCGGCCTATGCCCATTTTTCCTGTGCTCTTTCCCCTATAGAATATATGCCTTTGAATCAGGAGCGGGCATGTAGTCTTCATCCTCCAAAGCCGTCAGGACCTTTTTGCCCCGAAATATCCGATAACGCCGCGTACGCGGTCTAATAGCTGTTATATCCCTTCAACTATAGAGGAACTAAAATGAAAATTCGCAATTCAGTATTTATCATAGGACTTATGATCTTCAGTTGTTCAATCTCAGCTGATGATATTGAAATATACGATCAAGATGGAAACTATTCATATGGTGAGGTTGATCGTAGCGGAAACATTGAAATATACGATCAAGATGGAAACTATTCATATGGTGAGGTTGATCGTAGCGGAAACATTGAAATATACGATCAAGATGGAAACTATTCATACGGCGAGGTTGATCGTAGCGGCAACGTGGAAATCTATGACCAAGATGGGAATTATTTATATGGTGAGCTTGACTAGACATAACAAGTAGCTTTTCCGGAAAAACAACGGAAGCTGGGGTCATATGGTTCGCCCCGCGATGCAAGGAAAAGTTTTCAGTAATAGCTAAAGAGCGTGAAACCGGGGTCGCGTGAAACCGGGGTCGGGTCTTGATTCTTGAATCAACTTCTATCAAGAGGAAAGACCTGCCCCTGATTTCCGACCCAAATAACTAAAGTCAGTGTGATTTACCTATAGAAAACAAGCAACTCGTACTGCTATTCTGCCAATTTACATAAACCTGACAAACATGAAAAGATTTATAATTGCTGCTATTGCCACGTCAATGTTTTCCAGCACTGTTTTTGCAGGTGCAGAACAATACTCAAGTAAAAGATGGTTATCATTTGGTAGCTATTCTTCAATAGTTTTACCTTACGAAAACAGTCAGGATGACTCCAAGTTTTATGGTTTAGTTGTAGATTGTTCTCCGTCTCAAGGTACATACAGAATTTTTGTAAAAGATATATATTCGAAACCAGGAGAAATGATTAGGTGGGAAACAGATAAGGAAATGGGAAGCATTTCTAATAAATCAAGTATGGTACTTAACTTTAGAGTTAGTATGACATGAACGTTTGGTTATATTTTAAAAATTGTGTGCAAAAATACATCCAAACGTTTTTTCAGATTCGGTATTATTCTTGATTATTGCGTTGTTGCCGCTATTTATGCCGCTTTTTTCTTTTCTTTGACTATTCCGTCAGTCAAACTATTAAAATTGAACTCATATTTTTGGCTATATCGGTTCCAGCCCTCACGAATAGGTAATCTGGGGATAATTCCTGCGAGTGCAAATCTTAGCATGCCAGCGGTGGTTGTATCCTGATCCCGCCAAGGAATCCTTGAAATGCCCACGCTTGCTTGATTTTTACAGACGGTCAACAGTTGCAATAATGCGTATCCAGCCATCTTCAGATGCATCCACCGCAACAGAGTTCTCAGCTTTTGCTGCCATAACTGGCGGCAACCAAATGAATGTTTAATTTGCTGAAACATGGGTTCAACCGGCCATCTTTTCGCATAAATACGAAGGATGTCTATACCTTCAAGTCCAGTATTGGTTGCAATGAATATACGGCTTTCTGTCAGTCCTTTATCATTTTCAAACCGACCCCAGACAACCCGAACCTTGCGGCCTTTCAGGAAGCGAGCCCGACATACCCGGGTGCGATAACGTATCTTTCGAAATCTGCCGTATATTCTTACGGTTGTTTGATATTCCGGTAGCTTCTCCACTTCCGGGGGCGTCATTTTGATGCCATACTTTTTGGGTCGCCCACGTTTTTTTGCAGTGGACTCCAACGGTAAGGCATACAATGCCCGGTTTAACGGGATTTGCCCTACTACTTCATAGCCCATTTCCAGAACGGGTTGCATTAGCGTCCAGTTCATATACCAACAGTCTGTCAGCAAGCGCAGTCCTTGCACCTTCACCTCTTGCCTCACTACTTTTAGCATGGCAACAGCGATTTTTAGCTTACTGGCATTGCCTGAAGCAGGAGATGGAAAGGAAAGCACAGGGATGGCAGTAAATACTTCATCTTTAGCCCGCTCAAATACAACAGCCAGGGATACCCAGCATTGTCCCCAGATATACGTTGGCCGGTTCCTTTTTTTACTGTGCTGGTGATGGGTTCGGCAAGCGGGAGCCTTGTCAGAAAAACGCTCCACCACCCAATCATCAAGACCAATGTTGATAAGTTCACCCCGTGGTACTTTTGAGCATACCAGCTGAATGAGCCGGCATGCGAGGCTCCTCCACCGCCACTTGCCTTGAGAGAGCCAATGGTGGTAACTGCTCCATACGCATTGAAAGTTATTAATAGATAACAGCGCCTGAGTGACAAAGCCTTGCCCGGATAGCATGCAGCCAAAAAGAAGTTCGCAGAACGTAGGTACTGCTGTTGGGGATAGCGCTGAAGCAAGAAACGTTGTATATAAGGCAAGCTCCCGGAGGATCTCTTTATGATCTGAAGTGAGCATAGCAACCATCTTTGTATTTTGTTTGGAGATGGTTGCTATTAACCGATTTCAGATGAAAATCGTACTATTGTTCTTTGGTAACTCTAAAGTCGAGGTATGGTAGTAAGAACCAAAAACCAAGATGTTGCTCTCAACAACCGTATCGTTAATGCAATCAAAAGTGGCAACTGGATAGAATTTGAAAATACTGTTACAGGAAGTAGAGCTAAATACACATTAAAAGGTTCTACAAAAGCAATAAACAGTATTGTTTCATGTAAATATTAAAAAATAGAGTTGCATCGGGGAAGCTAAACCGCGCCCATTTAGAAAACCGTAGTTTGATAGATCAGTGTAAGGGCGCGCTTTAGTATAAAAAGTATGTCATTCTATCTCGATAAATACGACCTGTCAGTCAAGTTAAAATCAGTAATATAGCGCTTTTTGCCTGCTTGACCATGGTATTGAAAGTCTCTCCAGAAAAGTGGAATCAAACCAGGGATTGCCTGCTTCAGCAATCCATACATGCTTCTCATCCCCGTACACGTGAGCGTTTTTCGGCGCTTTATCAAGTTTCTCAGGGAGACTCAGCCTCTAACGTCGCTAAGCAACTGGGGCGTCGCCTTGATACCGTCACGAACTGGATTCACCTCTACCATGATAGCGGGCCTGAAGCCATGACTTATAAACGGACAGGTGGCCGCCCCCCTTTTGCCAAATAATCAGTAAAGCAGCCGCAGGCCTGATTGACAGAAATTTAGAAAAAGCTGCTTCTCAGGAATACTCTCCCATCCGCCCTCGCTGGACTTTAAAGTATCTGGTTCAGTGGTGCTGGGATCAATTTCAGGTACGGTGTTGTCGTGAGACCATACGACAAGCACTCAAACGACTGGGATATTCATGGAAGAAAGCCAAAAAACTGCTTAATAAAGCCGATACCGGCAAGCGGGCTGATTTTTTGGAAACATTGAAACCACTGCTATCGAAAGCCATGTTCCAGAAACGCCTACTGGTTTACATTGATGAGGCTCATATACATCAGGAGACGGACATTGGATATGGCTGGTCTCGCAAAGGCGAACGCTTCTGGGTCAGCTCTCACTCGCCAAAACTGGCTGATAAGATTACGTTCTATGGTATTTATTACTACAACCTGGGACAGGTTAGAATCTGGCCTTATCCCTGTGGACGAAAAGAGCACACAGTCAATGTACTGGAACGCATCAGGCAAGAACATCCTGACAGGGAGATTGATATTGTTTGGGATGGTGCCTCCTGGCACACCGCTCATGTTGTGAGAGATGCAGGGCTTCGCCTCAACCTGAATATTATCCAGATGCCGGCGTATAGCCCCGACTTTATGCCTGTGGAAGCACTGTGGCGCTGGTTACGAGAAGATATCACTTATCACCATTGCCACAAAACGGCAGAAGACTTACTTAAGGCAGTCAATAGCTTCACTCACCGTATGAATCAGAACCCTGAAGAAATTGCTGATAGATTATGGGTCAAAGACAGCCTGAATGATGAGGAGGAGTCCATGAGGTCAGTCAGGCTGTCAGCCGTCTCATAAAAGTCCGGTTTTCTAAATGGTTGGGGTTTAGCTAACAAAAAATTCCAGCGGACGCCTACGGCGACCGCTGAATTAGGCGTTAACACTACAAAATTGAGGTCATCATCTATTGGACATAAGAAAAGATCTAGAACCTGTTGATACTTATATTTATAGGCTGCTCGAGATTGCAGACCAATTCAATAAAAATGTTGAATATTGGTCTCACCTGAAGAATAAGGAAGACTTTAGAGAAGTTATGCAAATACCAGAATCCGAACGCTACAAAGTTGAAAAAGTGTATTCGGATGGAAAAGATATGGCTCTTTTTATGAAAAGTGCTCTATTTGGAATAAATCATGACTTTAGTGAATACCCAACTCTGACCTCTATAACTCGACTTTAGAGTTACCAAAGAACAATAGTACGATTTTCATCTGAAATCGGTTAATAGCAACCATCTCCAAACAAAATACAAAGATGGTTGCTATGCTCACTTCAGATCATAAAGAGATCCTCCGGGAGCTTGCCTTATATACAACGTTTCTTGCTTCAGCGCTATCCCCAACAGCAGTACCTACGTTCTGCGAACTTCTTTTTGGCTGCATGCTATCCGGGCAAGGCTTTGTCACTCAGGCGCTGTTATCTATTAATAACTTTCAATGCGTATGGAGCAGTTACCACCATTGGCTCTCTCAAGGCAAGAGCGCGAACAGGGGTCGGGTCTTGAATCTTGATCAGTCTGCCCCTGCTGCCATACCCTCGCCGGGTGGGGGTATGGCAAGTTTCCTAACTAAGAGACATTTCCGTCCCTCTCATCCCTGCAAACCCAATTAAAGGAGTTATCAAAACCTGATGGCCAGAGTCAGGTCAGGCAGGCACGATGCCGCGCGGGGATTACCCTGCTTTGCCGTCAGTGGTCACGGTTGCCGCTGATGCAGGCATGCAGCCGGACAACCGTGACCACTGACGGCAAAGCCCATGGCCCACCGTTGCTTGTGGGGTTGGGTGGCGCGCCTCCGCAGCCAGCCCGCAAAAAATGCCGGAAAATCCTGTGCCTGCGCAACATTCCTAATCCCTTATATTGCTCGTCCCTCACAAAATAAGGGATTAGGAATATTGCTTCATCCAGTGTCGTGCAAAAGCATTTTTTGCACGCTGGCACTCCGGCACTGCCACCCAACCCCACAAGCAACGGTGGGCCATGGGCGCGGCATCGTGCCTGCCTGACCTCCAACCATCGTGCAAGCTGAGGGAACGGAAACCGGTAAATACGGATAAAACCACAAACCTGATTTATCCGTTACCCTGCTTACGGTTTAAACCGCATCCCCCCGAAACATAATCCCAGCTAAAAACGGTGGTCGAAACCAGGGTCGGGTCTTGGATTTTGAATGGCATAGGTGTTTGAAGATTTAAGACCCGGCTCCCAACATTTACAAAGTTCAGCGCAATGCTCGGGGCAGTTTATGAAATATTCGGGTTAGGTGAGTGATTTTTACTCAGGGGTTTATAGAGTAGGATTTATAGGATGGATACTTATAAAATAGACTGTCGTTGACAACGAATATTTGTCAGGAGTCAGTGATTTTACTTTATCCATTATGCATGAGAACCAACCCTGATGTTTGATAACATAGAAGCACTAAAAGCCCAGCTGGATGCCATGCGGCCTTTACCCCGGCATACTGTCAAATCTCTCAGGGAGAATCTCGTTCTTGAGTGGACTTATAATTCCAACGCCATAGAGGGCAATACGCTTACCCTGAATGAAACTAAGGTGGTGCTGGAAGGGATAACGGTGGGTGGCAAGAGCCTTAGGGAGCATTTTGAGGCTATCAATCATAGGGAGGCTATTTACTGGGTAGAGTCGCTGGTGGCTCACAGGGAGCCATTGTCAATATACTTAATCAGGCAAATCCATCAGATTGTATTAAAAAATATTGACGATAATAATGCCGGAAAATTCAGGAGTGAGAATGTTGTTATTTCTGGCGCAAGTCATACTCCACCGGACTTTACAAGGGTTTCTGAGCTTATGGAACTGTTGGTGGCTGGCTACGGGACCAGCGGCTTTCATCCCATAGAAAAGGCCTGTAGGCTCCATACTGATTTCGTAAATATACATCCCTTTGTGGATGGTAACGGCAGAACAGCAAGGCTTCTTCTCAATTTGTCACTGATTCAGGATGGCTGGCTTCCTGTTGTCATAAAAGCGGTGGATAGGGCCAGTTATTATGATGCCTTGGATGTAGCCTGTATCTCTGATGATTACAGTCAGTTTGTTGGGATGGTTGTGGCTTTGCAGGAAGAGACCTTAAAAAAGCACCTCTCACTTTGTGTGTAAAAAGGAATTTAATGTACTCAGTATGCCGGGATAAAAGAACAGGCTGGGTATATTGAATACGTCAATGCCTATGACAAAGACTATGTCCCCCAACGACTGATTACTGTCTATTTGGTCATGAACCCAGAGCCGGATCTTGAATTTTGACCGGCGCTGGTCGTGGCAGTTAATGGCCGTTCTCGCTATCCGACACTGGACGGGTATACCAGGCGATAATCGCTGACAGTATGAATGAACTCTACCGCATAAGTGCCTTTTCCATCAGGTGTTCAAGGCGCTCAAAACGCTGATTTATCTTCTCTTCCATGTGCTCAAAACGCTGGTTTATCTTCTCTTCCATGTGCTCAAAACGTTGGTTCATATTTTCTTCCAGTTGTTCAAAACGTTTATCCACTTGTTCAAAACGATGGTTCACCTGGTTAAATCGTAGCTGGACTTCATCACGCAACCCTGTCAGGCCATCGTGGTTTTTCTGGCACAGCGCATGGATGCCTTCCTGCATTTCGTTCCAGACCTGGTGCTTGATCTCATCTTTCTTATGGACAAGCTGGCGCAGGGCAAAGACTTCTGTTTCCAGCTTTTCAACACGGGCTTCAATTTGACTCATGGTAAATGCTCAATGGTGATATTTTGCTTATTGGTCAGGGGATTATAGCCTACGATGCCGGGGTTGCTTGAAGCCGGAGTCAGGTTTTGAGTTTTGACCGGTATAGGTGTTTGAAGATTCAAGACCCGACCACCAAAACGCTTTGACCAAGAGAGCCATTCTGGCTTTGGAAGATGATACCATCTTCCAGGGCACTGCCATCGGAGCCGATGGCGAAACCTGTGGGGAAATTGGTGGATGTCCTATAAACCCGTCCTTAAACCCGAAATTGAGCTATGGTGCTTTGGTGACTCTAAACTAGAGTTGATAGTATTCGTAAGCAGTAAGACCGTCTTTATCTTTTATGGTGCCATCGGCCCCTTGATCAAGCCACCATTGGAGAAGCTCATCGTCACCGTTTATTCCTGCATGGTGAAGGGGAGTTCTGCCTCTATCGTCAGGAGCGTTGGGAGACGCTTTGTGAAATACCAGTCTTTCCAGTATTTCAGAATAGCGTGCTTTAGTAGCGACTATAGCGGCTGTTTCACCTTTCTGGTTTTGACTATTGATTTTACCCCTGATGACCCCTTGGTTTTCTGCGTTAAGTAACATATTCGTTATTTTAACATTACCTTGAGAAACGGCTGTATGAAGCAGTCGAACATCGATTGTCGTATGGGGGTATAGTGCAGCCCTTTTTTCAAGGCATATCTGAACTGCTCTTTTATGACCATTTTCAACTGCTCTTTCTAATAAATGGAGCAGATTGTGTTCTGTGATATCCTGATCAACAATCAATTTATAGATATCATTTTTTTTGTCTTCATTTGGTGTTAGGAGGGCGTCAATGATTCTTGGTTCTAACCTGTCTAAGCCACTAGCTAGGAGTGGGTGTTTTAAAAGCTGCTTTGCTTGATCTATTTGATTGGAGTTGATTAAATGTTTTAATAGCTCTACTTGTAGGTAATAGTTTCCGGCCATATCTTTGCATTTGCGTACGATATTTCTTATTCGCTTGCTTTTTGAAAAAAGTAATGCGTTTGCTGAAACTTTAGCGTCTAGAGTGGATGCCCCTATAGAAAGGAAAGTTTTGGATAATAAGTCTGTCAGCTCTCTGATCTCTTCTATACCCCTATCAGTTATTATTTCCTTTAAGGCTCTAATACTTGTATTTGGTTGCCTTACTTTAAGTGGATTGACTCTTTTAATCCATGCATTAGCAGGATGATCTAGAAGCATGGATCTTGCTTCTCTAGTCATAAAGCCCATTGTATCTTCAGGGGATGTGAAACCTTCATCATCTTCTATAGGTGGCGACATAGTGTGATCTTTGCCAAGTAGTCTCAGGAATTTAAAATATCCATTTTGTGCAGCCAGGTGACAAACGGTCGTATTGTTTTCATCCTTTATTCTTGCGTTAACATCTGCCTCGGCCTGAACTAGAGAGGCCAGTGCTTGAAACTGAGGGGCTGAAAGATCTGTACGTTTAATATGTTGAGAAAAGTACTCCCAAAGATAATAAAGAGGGGGGAGATTCGTTTTTACATTTCACATTTGGGTTTGCACCACGGTTTACTAACAAAGTAATACAGTCTGTGTGCCCGAATAACGATGCATAGTGTAAAGCTGTTCGTTTTTTGCAATCTTCTTTGTTAAGGTTTTCAGGAAACAATGATAGGTATCTTTCTATTGTACTGGGTTTATTTTGCACTGCTAAAAAATGCAGGATAGGCATGGTTTCAAAGGTTTCTTCCTCATCAAAAACATACATGCTCCATTTTTTGTTAAAATTAATTTCGTTAGGAGTTATGCTTCGTAAAATCTTACGATCGTACTGATGAATACAATTAAGTAGGTCATAGTTTGGTTTCAAATAAACTGGATGTTCGGCCAGTACGAGAAATCTACTTCTTGATCTAACGATCAGATAGCTATTGAATGATACATTTACTCTATTATAAAGAGAGTACTGGTCTTTAAATCCCTCTCCCTAAGTAGGTCATAGTTTGGTTTCAAATAAACTGGATGTTCGGCCAGTACGAGAAATCTACTTCTTGATCTAACGATCAGATAGCTATTGAATGATACATTTACTCTATTATAAAGAGAGTACTGGTCTTTAAATCCCTCTCCCTATGAAGTACGTCACTACAATCACTGATGAAGCTGTTTTATTAACTTTGAAATTCGCCAAACACTACGGACCTCTGAGATGTATAAGGGAAAGAGCCCATAGCCTTTTATTGAGCAATCGTGGCTTTACCCTTGAGCAAATTGCCGAAATACTTGAAATTAGATATCAAACTGCTTCTCAGTGGATTGATGATTGGGAAGAATATGGTATTCGTGCCTTGTACAAGGGGCATGGTGGCGGTAGGCCGTGCATATATGACGAATCCGAAGTGCAACGCATAAAAGAATTAGTGGCTGAAGAGCCTCGTCGCTTATCGTATGTCAAATCCAAGATCGAGGATGAAACCGGTAAATCTTCATCAAAAATTACTCTGGCAAACATTGTAAAAAAGCAGGGCTGGTTTACAAAAGACTCCGTAAATCATGCAAACATAAACGGGACGAAGAGCAATTCCATGACTGTAAAACTGCTCTGAAAGATGCCCAGGAAGCCGAGAGCAAAGGGTTAATCAATTTATTTTATTTTGATGAGTCCGGCTTTACCCAGGAACCTTGTGTGCCATACGGTTGGCAGGAAAAAGGAAAGCAGCTCAGAATACCATCAGTCAAAAGTAAACGCATCAACGTACTGGGGTTTATGAACCGAAGCTGTGAGCTATTTCATTATCCTGTTGTGGGTTCAGTGAATAGCGATACGGTGATTGCGGCCTTTGATGACTTTGCAGAGAAAATGGCAGATGAAAAATACAGCTCAAATGATCGTTACACGGTAGTTATGGTGGATAATGCCAGCATTCACACCAGCAAAAAGTTTTGTGCCAGAATTGATGACTGGATGATTGAAAAGAAATTGCTGGTCTGCTTTCTGCCAACATATTCACCTGAGCTCAACCTGATTGAAATCCTGTGGAGGAAAATAAAGTATGAATGGCTCAACCTCTTGTCAATCAAGAGCTTTGCGGAATTTGAAAAAGAAGTTGAACGGGTGCTTTTTTCATTTGGAGAGGAGTATATGATCTCATTTTCTAATACTGTCCGACTGGATGGTTAAATTATTCGAAAGCAATCTATACACTACTTATCTATATCTTTTTCATCTGTTTGGAAAGGTTCCTGCCAATCTTCGTGATCGAGTGCTAACTGAATGGTAGCTAGTACTATGCAAGTATCACAGCCTTCAGCAGCTGATAGCGTCTGTTGGTTTTGATATTGCTTCTTTTCACAGCTTTCACAAAGGATAGCCTTTGCCTGATGGCAGATGATTAATAAAATTGGGAATATTATTGTATATAATGAAAATAATTTGGACATGTGCTATTTACTCAGCCTATTTGTACGTGTCATTAAGAATTTTATGATTTTCTATGGGGTTGTCATATGCCTGAAAAGCTTTAACTTCATCATGAGTATAGCGGGGTTTGGATCTACAGTTTGTAATAGAAAAACGCAGAAGTCATAGAGTGGGAGGAACCTTTGAGCAAGAGCAAATTGATGGCTGTCCTATAAACCCACACCCATCAAATACACATTATTAGCTGTATACTTGCAGTTTTTTGTCATCCATCAATTAGGTGTTGATATTTTTGAAAAAAGTTGGAGGGTGTCCCCAACCCCTTTCTCTGAAACTCACAAAGGAATATCAGCAAAGCTTGCATTCGCCCAACATATCTATCAATAGTTAACTGGTCAAAATTAAAATAACCGGGTTTAAAAAAACAACACGCAAATCCATTGAAAGAGAACGAAACACCAACAAAATGACAATTAATTACATCTTCAGCTCCCTGAATATAAAGACTGTTTTTATTATAAACAAAATACATCGAAATTCCTCCAGACCCAAGATCAGTCACCAATGAGCGACAAACAGGCATTGCAAACTGTATACAACTCATACCTGCCCTCTGACAATAATCATGCAAAAAATTCGTGCAATTATTAATATTTAAAGTTGTATGCGATTTTAAGTACAGTTTTATTTCAGATGAAGCGTGAGGTAACAAAAAACAAACACGTGATTCATTTTTGCTTTCTGAACTATGCATGGTCTGTTCTACTATATTTTTTTCCATACCATTTATCAATCTCATAATGTCTAAAAAGGCATATGACCGTTCTTCATCGCTACTGTCATGAGAGTGGATTTCTAAAAAAAAAGGACAGCGCTTATTCCATGGAGAACCATCAGCACATTGGTAGCCATAAAATAAAATGTTTTGTGGAAAGTTTCTAAAAAATAATGATTTTTTAACCTGGTTATAATTACCTAACTCTTTTCTCCAATCAGTAATAACAAATTTATCAGGGTACACAGTAGCTAGACGCAGACATCCCTCACATAGCACTCCTATAGAGTTTGGAAATATTGGGATAACTCGATTGGAAGGTTTAATACAGTAAGCTTCCCAAAAAACACCAAAAGAAAGGGGAGTCCAAAAATAGAAAACTAAAATTAAAAGAATTGTAAATTTTTTTAACATCACACTTTCCCTACCTCATTCATATGAACTACTTGATTGCGCAGTAAGCGGTAGATATAGAGATAGATTTCTTGCCTTCAGCTACTATAGATCAAGCAGCACCTTTTTCTCCAGAAGAGGTTTGGAAACCGGGGCGGGTCTTGAATTTTGACTGGCATAGGTGTTTGAAGATTCAAGACCCTACCCCTAACATGTGTTTTGGAAAGTGGATTTTTTGGGATGTTCATGGGATTGGATTGGTTGCTAGCCCCAGGGGAAATCCTGTCAAATGATGATATTTTTATAGGTATGGAAAGGGCTAAAAACCCGCTAAGATAGTCAAAAAGGCACTTTAGGCACGGAATTAACTTGAAAAATCATATCTACTTCCTGAGTCGATTGAGGCTCAGGCGGTCATTCGAAGGAGTGGCCACCTGGTTAGAGTTATCTGATCAGGACACAATCATTGAAGAATGCAAAAAGGTCTACCCGTAGACACCATCGCAACCGTTTAAAAAAGGCCAGAAAGAAATACTGGGGAGGCATGGCATCGAGAAATTCAAAGTCGATCAGTTCATGCGCTAGAACCCCCTGCCTATGCTCTTGCTGGATGTGTGGAAATCAGAGAAAGC
Source organism: Endozoicomonas sp. Mp262 (assembly GCF_025643335.1). NCBI lineage: Bacteria > Pseudomonadati > Pseudomonadota > Gammaproteobacteria > Oceanospirillales > Endozoicomonadaceae > Endozoicomonas > Endozoicomonas sp. Mp262. The sequence goes on from NZ_CP092489.1 coordinate 1,831,915, forward strand.
TCTGTGGGCTGACCAAGCAAGAAAAAGTGGCAAATGAAGTTTTCTGTTCCTACTATTCGGAATTGAAACCCTAACATTCAGAGAATCACATGAAACTGATAGAGGGCTATTACAGCAAAGACATTTTCTAGTTTATTTCAAACTGGAAAATGAATATGTCTACCTATAACAAGATAATAGATAGAGACAAAAATAGCTGAATCCGGAGAAAGTATAGAAGAAAGGATCAATACTGGCCTGGCACTGGAAGTACTCCCAAGTGGTGGGTAAAGCTGTATATGACCAGACCAAAGCGCAGAAAAATCAAAGCTCTTTGTAAGGAAATAAATCGCGGAGCTGATCCTGATAGCTTGATTTTTCCTTTAGGAAACCGTAAGCCTCATGAGTACTACTGGTGATAGCGGAAACCGGGGGCGGGTCTTGAATCGTGCAAACCATATTCTGACCCTTAACTCGCCTTCTAAATCGCCTATTGCGCTGGCCATCTGAACAGAAGCCCTGCGTTGAAGTTCCTTGCCATAACCAGGAAGGCATATCGCTGCTGCGGCTATGCCTCGTCACTTTGTCCGGTGTAACTAAGCGTTAATATCTATATAAGATAAGCACCTCGTTCCCAGCGTCCCGAGGGTTTCGCGACAACCTCTCCCCGCTGGGAATGCATACGGGTATTTCAACTTATTCAATAACTGCATGGATATTCACGCTTCCCTACACTAGGGGCTTGTCTTTTCCTTCAGCTAGCCGTGCTTATAGCGGGTTGGAATGTTTGATGGGTGAAAGCCACTGGTGGCAAATAAAAGTTGATAAAGGTTATTTATTTGTGCTGAAATAGCAAAAATTTGCATTATAATTGTTGCGTTGGCGGCGACAAACAAGCACATAAACATAATAAATAAATGTAAATGTGCCAGAAAGCGAGATAGCTGCACCTGCATTATCTCGCTTTTTTTGGATCTACAGTTTGTAATAGAAAAACGCAGAAGTCATAGAGTGGGAGGATCCTTTGACCAAGAGAGCCATTCTGGCTTTGGAGGATGGTACCATCTTCCAGGGCACTGCCATCGGAGCCGATGGCGAAACCTGTGGTGAAGTGGTTTTTAATACAGCCATGACAGGCTATCAGGAAATACTCACCGACCCTTCTTATTCCCGTCAGATCGTCACCCTTACTTATCCCCATATTGGCAATACCGGCACTACTCCTCTCGATCAGGAGTCAGAGTCCGTGCATGCCGCCGGCCTTGTTATCAGGGATCTGCCCCTGGTGGCCAGTAACTGGCGCAATAAACAGCCCCTTGCTGAATATCTTAAGTCCAGAAATACCCTTGCTATTGCCGGTGTTGATACCCGTAAATTAACGCGTATTTTACGGGACAAGGGAGCGCAGAAAGGCTGTATCGTTGCCGGGAATGCCATTAACCAGGAGGAGGCCATAAAAAAAGCACAGGCCTTTCCGGGCCTTGAGGGAATGGACCTGGCCAAGGAAGTTACGACGGCAAACAGCTATGACTGGCATGAAGGGATCTGGCAATTGGAATCTGACAGCCATCGAAGGGGTGGGCAGTTTGCCTGGCATATTGTGGCCTATGACTTTGGTGTGAAGCGCAATATTTTGAGGATGCTGGTGGAAAGGGGGTGTCGGATCACGGTGGTACCGGCACAAACGCCAGCCAAGGATGTGTTGGCAATGAACCCTGATGGTGTCTTTTTGTCCAATGGTCCTGGAGACCCGGAACCCTGTAGCTATGCTATAGAGGCCATTCAGCAAATTCTGGAGCGGCGGTTGCCGGTATTCGGTATTTGTCTCGGGCATCAATTGTTGGCATTGGCCAGTGGTGCCACAACAGAAAAAATGAAATTTGGTCATCATGGTGCTAACCACCCGGTGCAGGATCTTGATACCGGTGCTGTGATGATAACCAGCCAGAACCATGGTTTTGCTGTGTCAGAGCACTCATTGCCTGACTGCTTAAGAGCAACCCATAAGTCACTGTTTGATGGCAGCCTGCAGGGGATAGAGCGGGTGGACACACCGGCCTTTAGTTTTCAGGGACATCCGGAAGCCAGCCCTGGCCCTCATGATGTGGCGGTTCTCTTTGACCGTTTTGTGACCATGCTTCAGTGTGGCTCCAGAAGGGGTTAACCCGAATATTTCAGGATTGATGCGAGAATAACCATGCCAAAACGAACTGATATCGACAGTATCCTGATATTGGGTGCGGGTCCTATTGTCATAGGTCAGGCCTGTGAGTTCGACTACTCTGGAGCCCAGGCCTGTAAAGCCCTGAAAGAGGAGGGATACCGGGTTATTCTGGTGAACTCCAACCCCGCCACCATCATGACAGACCCCAGTATGGCGGATGCCACCTATATTGAGCCAATCCGCTGGGAAACCGTTGAAAAGATTATTGAACAGGAAAAGCCAGATGCCATCCTTCCTACCATGGGAGGGCAGACTGCGCTGAACTGCGCCCTGGATTTATTCCATAAAGGGGTTTTGGAAAAGCATCAGATCACAATGATCGGTGCTAACCGGGATGCCATTGATAAGGCTGAAGACCGGGAGTTGTTTGACCGGGCCATGAAAAATATTGGCCTTGAAACGCCGAATTCTGGCATCGCCCATTCTATGGATGATGCCTTTGCCGTGCTTGAGCTGGTAGGCTTTCCCTGCATAATCCGCCCCTCTTTTACCATGGGAGGTTCTGGCGGGGGCATCGCTTATAACAAAGAAGAGTTTGAGGAGATCTGCAAAAGAGGGTTGGATCTTTCACCCACCAGTGAACTGTTGATTGATGAATCCCTGATCGGCTGGAAAGAGTACGAGATGGAGGTGGTTCGTGATAGAAACGACAACTGCATTATTGTTTGCGCCATTGAGAACTTTGACCCAATGGGGGTTCATACCGGTGACTCAATTACCGTGGCGCCCGCGCAGACCTTAACGGATAAGGAATATCAGATTATGCGCAATGCCTCCATTGCGGTATTGCGTGAGATCGGTGTTGAAACCGGGGGTTCTAATGTCCAGTTCGGGATATGTCCTGATACCGGTCGCATGGTGGTGATAGAGATGAACCCCAGAGTTTCCCGTTCCTCTGCCCTGGCTTCCAAGGCAACCGGGTTTCCCATTGCCAAGGTGGCGGCAAAACTGGCAGTGGGGTACACCCTGGATGAGTTGCGCAATGATATCACCGGTGGCTTGGTGCCGGCTTCCTTTGAGCCTGCCATTGACTACGTTGTGACTAAAATTCCCCGCTTTGCCTTTGAGAAATTTCCCAGGGCAGATTCACGGCTGACCACCCAGATGAAGTCTGTGGGTGAGGTAATGGCTATTGGTCGTACGTTTCAGGAGTCCGTTCAGAAAGCGCTACGTGGGCTGGAAACCGGAGCCACCGGTTTTACACCCAGGGTGGATACAAAGGCAGAAGATGTGCTGGACACTATTCGGGCTGAACTGGTGACACCCAGGGCTGACCGGATTTTCTATGTGGCAGATGCTTTCCGGGCGGGTATGTCTGTGGAGGATATCTTTCAGGCCTGCCAGATTGATCCCTGGTTCCTGGTTCAGATTGAAGACCTGGTCAATGAAGAACGGAATCTTGCCGGGTTAGGGTTGATAGAGCTTGATGCAGAGTTGCTGTTCAGGCTCAAGCAAAAAGGCTTTAGTGATGCACGCCTGGCGCAGTTGCTAAACGTCAAGGAAGCGGACCTTCGTCGGCACCGCCTTGAGCTGGGTATCAAGCCTGTCTACAAGCGAGTGGATACCTGTAGTGCCGAGTTTGAGGCCACCACGGCTTATATGTATTCCACCTTTGAAGAAGAATGTGAATCCCAGCCATCAGATAACAAAAAAATTATGGTGATTGGTGGTGGGCCTAACCGGATTGGCCAGGGGATAGAGTTCGATTACTGCTGTGTTCATGCGGCCCTGGCGGCCCGGGAAGATGGTTATGAAACCATCATGGTTAACTGTAATCCGGAAACTGTATCCACAGACTATGACACCTCTGACCGGCTCTACTTTGAACCGGTTACCCTGGAGGATGTGCTCTCCATTATTCAGGTGGAAAAACCTTTTGGGGTCATCGTTCAATACGGCGGGCAGACGCCATTAAAGTTAGCCCGGGATCTGGAGGCAGAGGGTGTGCCCATTATTGGCACCAGCCCGGAGGCCATTGATCAGGCAGAAGACCGTGAGCGCTTTCAACAGATGATCTCTCGTCTTGGACTGTTGCAGCCAGATAACGCCACGGCCCGATCCGCTGAAGATGCCATTAAGAAAGCGGCAGACATTGGTTATCCGCTGGTGGTGCGGCCCTCCTATGTTTTGGGTGGCAGGGCTATGGAGATCGTTGCAGACAAGGCAAGTTTAAATCGCTACATGACTGAGGCGGTTCAGGTTTCCAATGACAGTCCGGTATTACTGGATTATTTCCTGAACCGTGCGGTGGAAATTGATGTGGATGCCGTCTGTGATGGCAAGCAGGTGGTGATCGGTGCCATTATGCAGCATATCGAGCAGGCGGGTATTCATTCGGGAGATTCCGGTTGCTCATTGCCTCCCTATAGCTTAAGTCCCGGAATACAGGATGAAATTCGCCGACAAGTCACCAGCATGGCACTGGAGCTGGGTGTTATTGGATTGATGAATGTCCAGCTGGCTATCCAGGATGGCAAGATCTATGTTATTGAGGTAAATCCCAGGGCATCAAGAACCGTACCTTTTGTATCCAAATGTATTGGTCGTTCACTGGCAAAAGTTGCGGCCAGGGTCATGATGGGGAAAAGTCTGGAAGAGGTGGGGTTTACGGAAGAAATTATTCCACCCTATTACTGTGTCAAAGAGGCTATATTTCCATTCAATAAATTCCCGGGGGTTGACCCTGTCCTTGGGCCAGAGATGAAATCCACCGGTGAGGTGATGGGGGTGGGTGCCTCTTTCCCTGAGGCTTATCATAAAGCGCAGCTTGCTGCTAAAATGCAATTGCCAAAAAAAGGGCGAGTGATTATCAGTGTTCGGGATTTTGACAAGCCTGAAGTGCCGATGTTAGCCCGGCTACTCATGGATACTGGTTTTGAGTTACTGGCCACCAGGGGGACTGCCAAGGTAATAGAAGAAGCGGGTCTGCCTGTGAAAGCGGTCAATAAAGTGAAGCAGGGACGGCCTCATCTGGTGGACATGATTGTCAATGGTGAGATAGCCTTTGTTGTTAATACCACTGATGGTCGCCAGGCCCTATCGGATTCCTATACAATCCGTCGCTCCGCTCTCACCAACAAAGTGCTTTATACCACCACTATGGCGGGTGCGGAAGCTATTGCCAGGGCCATAGCCTTCGGTTCAGAGAAGGTGGTCAGGCGGCTTCAGGATTTACATGCCAAATATGGTTTCTGACCTCAAGGTAAGATTGGATGAATCGAATTCCTATGACTGTGGAGGGCGAAAAAGCCCTCCGTGAAGAGCTCACCCGACTGAAAGGTGTTGAGCGTCCCCGTATCTCCCAGGCTATTGCCGAGGCGAGAGAGCTGGGTGACCTGAAAGAGAATGCTGAATATCATGCTGCCCGTGAGCAACAGGGGTTTGTTGAGGCGCGCATCAAGGATATTGAAGGCAAGCTCTCCCATGCCCAGGTTATCGATATTACCACTATCACCAAAACCGGTAAGGTTATTTTTGGTGTGACTTTACAGCTGGTTAACCTGGAAGATGACCAGGAAGTGGAGTACAAAATTGTCGGGGATGATGAGGCTGATATTAAAGCGAACAAAATCTCTGTGAACTCTCCCATTGCCCGTGCGCTTATCGGCAAGGAAGAAGGTGATGTGGTGGTTGTGAACACACCTTCTGGCCAGGTTGAGTATGAAATTGATGAGGTTCAGCACGTCTGATTGAAGCTGGCAGCTGCTACTTGCTGTGGTAGCTGTCTAAGTCAAATCACGCCACACTGCTTCCCGGTAAAGTGACTGCACATTAACCTTCTTATTGAGCTAATAATGCATTGACTACTTCAAGCATGTGGGCGAAGTCTTCTTTTCCGTTTACTTTTGGTAGCATTGTCCGGTCTATAAGGTATCGTCCATTGACTAACATGGCAGGGATTCTGGTCACTTGAGCCTTTTCAGTGAAATCTGCTAATGATTGAATGGTGCTGTCCTCAACGGGGTTAATCCCCTGGCTTGACAGGTACTCTTTGCAATGGTGCCATTCTTCCAGTGACCCAGGCATAAGTTCGCTGGAGCTGGCCATCATGGGTGGGGCAGTACTACTGGAACCTGTCACTTCTTTCCAGCATTGTATAAATGTACTTGCTATTTCAGTACGTTTTGATTTCACTAACTCTTTCTCATTCCTCCCACATTGCGTTCTGATATTTTGCAAAAACTGAGACCATTGAACATCTTCTATGCTCGCTCCTCTTTGATAATAAAAATCAAGACTGTGATATAAAAGCGCAAAGGGTGAATCATATTTATTATAGAAAGCAGAATTAGTCTCATCACGCTGAAGCCGGTGCACCTTTATTACTTTTGCCTGCTGAAATAAGTTTTTCCAAACTTTTGCTTTTGACAGACCTTGAGTCTCACGCTCTAACTCCTCATCCAGTTTTGAGCAAAGAGGGCAGTTAAGAGAAGTAAATTGAATGACTGTCGACGTTTGAGTTGAACTGCCTGAACCCAGTAAATAATGAAGGGTTTTTGGCAACGCTACTCTGGTCTCAAGCCCCCTGTAGTCTCTGCCTTTTACCGGAATAAGTGCAAAGGTGAGAGATGAGGACAGTAGAGAGATAGTGAAAGCCAAGGTGAACGCTAACCCATGTGTTGCAAACATAGCCAATATCTCTGATGCTTCTTGAAAGCTATTTTATCGGTATAGCTGATGTGGGTTTTTTGGTTAGACTGATTCTTCAGGAAAAATTAAGTGGAAATATCTTCGGGTTAACTTGTTTTTTTGGTCGATAAAAATAGATCATATCTGATGTTATCAGGAAGAAAGTCCACTGATAATCCGCTACCAGTCAGGTAGCGGATAAGGGTTCGTTTAAGAAGGGCGGGTTAAATTGGACAGCATAGGGTTCGGCTCTGCCGCTGACTTGTAGATCAGGGCGATCTTGCCAATGGTCTGTACCACTTCAGCTTCGGTTTTTTGGCACAGTTCTACAATCAGCTGCTGTTTCACTTCCCGGTCACCCACAGCAAATTTAACCTTGATCAGTTCATGATCGTCGAGGGCGCGAAGGGTTTCGGTAATAACCCCCTCAGTGAGTCCCTTGTCAGCAACAATGACAACGGGTTTGAGGTTGTGGCCAATGGCACGAAACTGCTTCTTTTTTGCGGCGGTAAGACTCATTTTTTGCAATCCTGGAACGAAAACGGGCGATTTTACGCTGATCTGGCTAAAATTACAGTCCGGGTTGGCAGGCCAATCTCATTTGGCGCTTCAAATAGATTGGGTGAAAGTCTCATATTGACCACAACTAAACACTGCCACCTTTCTCAGGGAATGGTATGACATTGCTTGTAGCAGCCTTGGTGACTTTCTCGCAATAAGTTGCAGCAAATAACTTCCAGCCATTTTCAAACCAGTGGCTCTGAACTAATGACCGAAGCGTCAATATGCCCTGACCACCCGGATTTCTCCAGCGCATACCTGAGCACTTCATCCGCTGGGTAACCAAGGTTTTACAGGCTGCCTCTACCACACCAGAGCCGATCGGAAGGTTATTCGACAAGTGTTCAGCATAGCGCATACGCTGGCGATTTTTTCTGAAATACTCCAGCTCGGTCTTTAATTTTGAGCGGCGCGGATGCTTTTTATGCTGATAAGCCAGGGCTTTAATAATGCGCTCAACCCCATCAAGTTCCTCTTTGAGGACGTGTCGGTAAGTGACAAACTTTTCTTTGGACTTGATGCTGTTTTCTCCATAAGCCTGGTCAAATGCTTTCTTCAGGTGATCGGCTGCGTGGTAGTAATCAATAACCTCAACACCCGCTGGTAGTTCCCGGGAAAGGTATGACCAGTTGTCCTTGGCGCCATCAGCGACTTTGACCAGTGACAGCTGTGGCTTTTGTCGCAACGCTTCTTGCAATAGTGCTGACAAAGACTGCTTGAGTGTGAGTTTTTTAGTTTCTGGCATTCGTCCTATGCGGACTGTTGATAAACGCTCCCCCTGTTGATCGTAAAACGACAAAGTTCCGCAACTGGCCTCCTTGCAACCTGTTGGCCCTTGAGTCCGTTTGCCTTCAGAAGCGCTCCTGGCTCGCTTTTCTACTCGTTTGCCATCTTTCATGGGCAGCATAACGCCATCCAGGGAGGCGGCTACTGTGACCGCATTGGTGGGCACGTTAAGTTTCTCAATAAGCATCTCTTCAAAAGGCTCACGGTGCTGTTCCCACTGAGTATTAAATTGCCTGGGGAAACGAGCAAGACTGCTTTCTGAGGGAGACATACCTCCCATGAGATCAAGGAGGCTTTTTGCTTCACCGGGAGACATTTGAGCAACAACCCAGGCAGCTTGCTTTGCAGCCCGAGGCGTCCAGAAGCCTTCCACGATCCCGGCTTTCAACTCCATGGGCACGATACACGGCTCTTTGCCGTTACGGTAAAGTGTTCGCATAACCCGGACTGAACCAACCGCTGTCTGGTAGGTTTTATAACTGCGCAACACCTGCTTATAAGTGATCCCGCTGACCTCAATAGCTGGGGTATCAATATCAAGCTCAGCCAGCGCCTCTGCTAAAAAATCTTGCTGAGCTTGATTAAAGAGAGCATTAACGGTCTGCTCAAACTCTTCAAAGTGCCTGATAGGATTGCCAGACTCTCGCAGAGCCTGCAATTGGTGGCCTAACCGTTGAATCGCATCACAAGAAATGGTGGCGGCTTCAGTCCGTAGCTGACATACTTCCATGGGGCGGCCTCTCACTGGCAAGGTGTTGTGTGCTATCAACATCATACCTGTGATTGGCTGCCTTCTGTTTAAGCATTGAAAAAATAGCTGCCTACTACTTTCCCCGGTTGGCAAGCTGAAGAAGCTCGGTCAATTTGAGACTTTCACCCAATAGATTCCTTTCGTTGTATAAATTTCAGATCTTTGGGCTTTATAAGCTTATGGGAAAATAATCTAGTACATTGGTACAAATACTGATTTCTGAATACGTGGTGATACTCCAATAATCATCGGTGATAAAGTCCTTTTGATGTCGCGGAAAAACAACACAATTTTTCTATAGATATCTGTAATGTAAAAAGACCCAGTGGAATAAAGTAAATGTCTTTTGCAGTTATTGCCAATATCCTGATTATGGTAGGACTTATAGCCCTGCTTTATCGTTTCCAGAAACAGTATATGCCTTTTACCAGGCGGGTATTTATTGCCCTGGGCATGGGTATTGGCTTTGGTGCCTGTTTACAGATGTTCTATGGCTCTGGCTCTGATGTGGTAACCCACTCCATAAGCTGGTTCAATATTGTTGGCAATGGCTATGTTGGCTTATTGAAAATGATCATTGTGCCACTGGTCATGGTATCGGTTATCTCGGCCATTCTGAAACTGAAAGGTGCGGGTACCTTAGGTCGAATCAGTGGCTGGATTCTTACGTTACTGATGGTGACGGTCTCTATTTCTGCGGTGATAGGCATACTATCAGCATTAGGCTTTGGCCTGAGCGCTGAGGCAATCACGTCCGGTGCCCGAGAGGTTTCCCGTGGCGAGCATCTGATTTCTACGGCAGCTACCATTCAGGATCTGTCTATTCCCAATATGCTGATCAGCCTTATCCCCTCCAATCCCTTCCTGGATATGACCGGAGCGCGTAGTACATCCATTATTGGTGTGGTTATTTTCTCTGCTTTTATCGGTGTTTCCGCTTTGGGCTTACATCGCAAAAAGCCTGAGCTTGCCGCTCGTTTTGACAGTACCGTTGAAGTGGCCCATGCCCTGGTTATGCGAATGGTGACTCTGGTTTTAAGGTTGACGCCGTTTGGTGTCCTGGCCTTAATGACCAAAGTGGTTGCGGGCAGTAATATCAGTGACATTATGCAGTTGATTCGGTTTGTGCTGGCATCCTATGCCGCCCTGTTTGCCGTATTTGTTCTTCACCTGGTGATGGTTGCCATGACCGGAGCCAGCCCGCTGCAGTTCGTGAAAAAAATTCTGCCGGTGTTGACCTTTGCTTTTACGTCTCGCAGCAGTGCCGGCACTATGCCGCTATCTATCCAGACACTGACACAACGGTTGGGTGTTTCTGAAGGTGTGGCCAACTTTGCGGCATCTTTTGGTTCAACCATCGGCCAGAATGGCTGTGCGGGCATTTACCCGGCAATGCTGGCAATCATGATTGCACCTACTGTGGGTATTGATCCCACCAGTATTAGTTTTATTGGTACTTTGGTGGTCACTATTGCCATTGGTTCTTTTGGTGTTGCCGGTGTGGGCGGTGGTGCAACCTTTGCCGCCTTGATTGTGCTATCAGCCCTTGGAATGCCTGTGGAGCTTGCTGGCCTGTTAATTTCCATTGAACCTTTGATTGATATGGGGCGAACAGCCATCAACGTCAGTGGTGCCATTGCTACCGGTTTTGTGGGTGGCCGGGCCATGGGCGAGGTGGATATGGATGTGTTCAACAATAACGACTCCTTTGAACTGGATATGGATGCTGTTGCCTGATGACTCTACCTAACCATAATCAAAATGCCCCTCTTGAAATTGTGATTGTGGGTGCTGAGGCGGCAGGAATGAGCGCCGCAGCCAAAGCGCGCCGGGTGGCCAAAGATGCCCGCATTACGGTTTTTGAGCAGTCTACGGTTATCTCCTTTGGTGCCTGTGGACTGCCCTACTATATCGGTGACTTTTTTACCGATGCCCGTGAGATGTCAGAGTTTTCTCCCGATGATTTTGCGGCTAAGGGCATCGACGTCAAGGTTAAGCACAAAGTGCTATCCGTTGATTCTGAAAGGCAGCGGGTCAAAGTCTGTAATTTGGCGGACGATACTGTTTTTGAGCAGCATTATGATCGCTTGTTGCTTGCTACAGGTGCGACACCTGTGGTTCCTCCAGTACCTGGCTTGGATGAAGGGTTAAGGCAAGGCCGGGTGCATTGTGTCAAGACTATGGAGGACGGTATCCACCTGAAAGAAATAGTCGGCAGTGACCAGGTGACAGATGTGGCTGTTATTGGGGCTGGTTACATTGGTCTGGAAATGGCCGAAGCTCTAGTCAGGCAGGGAAAAAGAGTTCGTATTATAGAAAATGCCAGCCAGCCTCTGGCGGGTAGCTTTGACGCTGAGGTTACCGATCTGGTGGCTAACAGCCTGGAAAAGGCGGGTGTTGATTGTTGCTGGCAAGAATCACTGCAGCATTTGATCATCAATGATCACGGGGATTTGCAGCTGATTACCGATGGGGCAAGTTATCGAGCCGATCTGGTTGTACTTTGTACAGGTGTCAGACCGAATACTCACTTTGTGGCTGACCTTGGTCTTGAGAAGCTGGGTAATGGCGCCATTATAACTGATGACCAGTGTCGTACTAACGTGTCCAATATTTTTGCAGCGGGAGATTGTGCCACTGTACCTCATGCCCAGCTACAGCGGCCAGTATGGATTCCATTGGCAACCTATGCCAACAAAATGGGACGGCTGGCTGGCGAAACCATGGGCGGATTGGCTAAACAGTTTCCCGGAGCCTACGGTTCAGCCTGTTTGAAGGTCATGGATCTGGAAGCGGGACGAGTGGGTTTGACTCAGGCAGAGGCTGAAAGGGAAGGGATTGATGTCAAGACTGTGGTTATTCGCGATAAAGACCATACCAGCTATTATCCTGGCCAGGCAGATATTCTGGTTAAGCTCGTTTATGAGCCTGATTCCAAAAAACTGCTCGGTGGTCAGGTGGCCGGTGGTCAGGGTGCCGTACTGAGGGTTGATGCTCTGGCAGCGGCCATAAAAGGCGGACTGACAACCGAGGATCTGGGGATGATGGATTTCTGCTACGCGCCACCCTTTGCCAGAACCTGGGATGCCCTTAATGTGGCAGGGAATGTTGCCCGGTAGGGGAGGCTTTGTTGTGTCTCGTTCCCAGCGTCCCCGCTGGGAATGCACACGAGCAAACGTCAACAGCCCCTAGCCTGGCAAATTTGTATAATTCCAGCATGAAATCGTACAATTGCTCACCTATAGTTTCTTTGCTGTCAGTTAGCACGGCATTATTTTTATCGGAATTTTAGCGCTCTTTCGGGCTTTTTCTCCTAAAGAGATAGTATGATGGGCGACTCAGGGTTATACAGGCAAGTACAGTTTTTATATGGCAAGATCAAAAAGCAGTGGTCAGTGGCTCAGGGAACATTTTAATGATCAATACGTCAAGCTTTCCCAGAAAGATGGCTGGCGTTCCCGGGCTAGCTACAAACTACTGGAAATACAGGAGAAAGACCGGGTTATCAGGCCAGGAATGAAAGTGGTTGACCTGGGAGCCGCGCCAGGTGGCTGGTCTCAGGTGGCGGTTAAGCTGGCCGGTGACAAGGGGCGAGTGGTGGCTTCTGATATTCTGCCCATGGATCCCATAGCGGATGTTGACTTTGTTCAGGGTGATTTTACGGAAGAAGCGGTACTTGACAGTATTCTTGAAACCATCGGAGGTGATCAGGTAGACCTTGTAATTTCAGATATGGCCCCCAATATGAGTGGTATGCTGTCAGTGGATCAGCCCAAATCCATGTATCTGGCGGAGCTGGCTCTGGATATGGCCAGGCGGGTGCTCAGGAAAAATGGAACTTTTTTAACAAAAGTTTTTCAGGGGGAAGGCTTTGATGCCTACCTTAAGGATATGCGTTCTTCCTTTGGTCGGGTGCAGACCCGTAAACCAAAAGCATCCCGTCCACGGTCAAGGGAGGTTTATCTCCTTGCCAGGGATTTTAAGGGGTGAGAATGGTAGTCATATAAAATATTGATGTTTTCTACTAAAAATAGACTGACGACTGTCGCCTTAGCAACCATTCGTGTATGGTTACGGGTGAGTATTAACACGCATAAATATAGCCAGGCCGTGCCGTGCCTTCCCCGAACGATCACCTCTGGCTAAAGTAGGCTCAAGAGAGGGTAGCCCCTTGAATGATATGGCAAAAAACTTGATTCTCTGGGTCATCATCGCTTTAGTGCTGTTGACCGTATTCAAAAATTTCGACGGGATGCAAACGTCTACCCAGAAAGTTAGCTATTCCGAGTTTGTCAACATGGTTGAGAATCGTCAGGTCAGCAAGGTGGTGATCGACGGCTTTACAATTACGGGCATGCAAAATAATAGCGAGCGGTTTGAAACCAACTTGCCCCCAACTATTCCTGATAACCAGTTGATGGATGAGCTGCTGAGAGGCAATGTCCAGGTTGACTCCAAGCCCATCGAGAAGCAAAGCATCTGGACTCAGTTGTTAGTTGCCAGCTTCCCGATCCTGGTGATTCTGGCTGTCTTTATGTTCTTTATGCGTCAGATGCAAGGTGGCGGTGGCGGCCGTGGTGGCCCCATGAGCTTTGGTAAAAGCAAGGCCCGCTTGTTACCTGAAGACCAGATTAAAACCACCTTTGCTGATGTGGCAGGTGTAGAAGAAGCCAAGGAAGATGTACAGGAGCTGGTGGATTTCCTGAAAGATCCCGGCAAGTTCCAGCGCCTGGGTGGCCGCATTCCCCGTGGCGTACTGATGGTTGGCCCTCCGGGAACCGGTAAGACCCTGATTGCCAAGGCCATTGCGGGTGAAGCTAAGGTTCCTTTCTTTACCATTTCCGGCTCCGACTTTGTGGAAATGTTCGTGGGTGTGGGTGCATCCCGTGTACGGGACATGTTTGAGCAGGCCAAAAAGCAGGCGCCCTGTATTATTTTTATTGATGAGATTGATGCAGTGGGTCGTCACCGGGGCGCAGGTCTCGGTGGTGGTCATGATGAACGTGAGCAGACTCTGAACCAGCTGCTGGTTGAAATGGATGGTTTTGAAGCAAACGACGGTATTATTGTTATTGCCGCCACTAACCGTCCTGATGTCCTTGATCCTGCCTTGTTGCGTCCCGGACGTTTTGACCGTCAGGTTGTGGTGGGTTTGCCGGATATCCGTGGTCGGGAGCAAATCCTGAAAGTGCACATGCGTAAAGTACCGGTTTCCGGTGATGTACAGCCTGGTGTGATTGCCCGGGGTACCCCAGGGTTTTCCGGTGCTGATCTTGCCAATTTGGTTAATGAGGCGGCTCTTTTTGCTGCACGCTCTAATAAACGCACAGTGGATATGCGAGAGTTTGACCTGGCAAAAGATAAAATCATGATGGGGGCTGAGCGTAAGTCCATGGTCATGAGTGATAAAGAAAAGAGCAATACCGCTTATCATGAGGCAGGTCATGCCATTGTTGGTCGACTGGTTCCGGATCATGACCCGGTCTATAAGGTGAGTATTATTCCCCGTGGGCGAGCGCTGGGTGTAACCATGTTCCTGCCCGAGGAAGACCGTTACAGTCAAAGCAAGCAGGCGTTGATGAGCCAGATCTGCTCACTGTTTGGTGGTCGTATTGCTGAAGAGATGACGCTGGGTAAGGGGGGTGTAACAACCGGTGCCTCCAATGATATCCAGAGAGCAACCCAGATCGCCCGAAGCATGGTGACCAAGTGGGGACTTTCTGACAAGCTTGGTCCGCTGCTTTACGATGAAGACGATGGTGAAGTCTTCTTGGGTAAAAGCTATGGCAGCAGTTCAAAAATGAACGTTTCCGGAGATACTGCCAAGAAGATTGATGACGAAGTACGTCATATTATTGATGACTGTTATCAAACGGCTGAGAAGCTGCTTCGGGATCACCGGGATAAGCTGGACTTGATGGCAGAAGCCTTGATTCAGTACGAAACCATTGATAGTGACCAGATCGACGATATTATGGAAGGTCGTAAACCAAGGGCACCAAAAGACTCTTCAAATGGAGATGGTCAGGGAGGGGCTAAGCCTGCTTCTGCAGACGATTCCCAGGATGAAAAAGAGGATGGGACTATTGGAGGGCCTGCCGGAGAGGTTTAAGCTAAGCTAGTTGGCAGTAAAAAACGGGCAGGTTTATCTGCCCGTTTTTTGTTTAAAGCATCATACCAATCAAACGACGTCAGGAGTATTTGATGAGCAAGGGCTTTGAGCTGAACTGTGGTGGCAAATTACTGGATCTAAGTCGACCCCGGGTAATGGGCGTTCTTAATGTGACACCGGATTCGTTTTATGCAGGCAGTCGCTGTAGCAGTCTTGATCATACCTTGCAGCGAGCTGAGGACATGATCAATAGCGGCGCTGATATTCTTGATGTGGGGGGTGAGTCAACCAGTAAAATGGTTCAGCGTTTTGGTTATGTTGGTGACAATAACCGCTATGTGGGTGGCCAGCTTGCTGAGCAAGATCAAGCGGATACGGCTTCCTGTCAGCAGGAACTGGAGAGGGTGATACCTGTGGTTGAGGCGCTGGCAAAACGATTTGATTGTGTGGTTTCAGTGGATACCAGTTCAGCCCTTGCTATCAAAGAAGCAGCCCTGGCAGGTGCTGGTATGATTAATGATATCCGTGCACTTCAGCGGCCAGGTGCCCTTGATGCGGCGGCGGCAACGGAGCTGCCGGTAATCCTTATGCACTCATTGATTGATCATCCTGAGCCGGGTTTTGTACCTCATTATAATGACGTGATGACTGAGGTGCTGGACTATCTTAAAGAACGGGTTCAGTGCTGTGAGCAGGTGGGCATAGACAAACAGCGACTGATTATTGATCCCGGTTTTGGTGGGGGGCTTTTTGGTAAGAACCCCGGCTATGACCTGAGTATGCTAAAGCACTTTGAAGGTTTTCATGAGCTTGACCTTCCGGTTCTGGCAGGAATGTCGCGAAAGTCTTTTATCGGTGCAACCCTTAATAAAGGCCCTGATGAGCGCCTGGCTGGTAGTTTGGCTGTGGCACTAATGGCTGTTCAGGCAGGAGCTCATATTCTCAGGGTTCATGATGTGGCTGAAACTTGTGATATTCTTCGGATGGTCGAGGCGGTGAGAATGGCTGTATAGATTTTTAAAGAGACCATGACCTGTAAGTATTCCTGTATCACTAAGCCAGGTTATAGAAAAAATGCTGGCTTTGGATTGAGGGGCGGGAACCCTTTGGGTTTTGTTGTCTGTTATACAGAGTATTTTTTAATGTGTAGACTCGTTCCCAGGCTCCAGAGACTGTCGCGAAACTGAATGCAGCGTGCACAAAACGAGATTGATTCTCTTTTTTTTAACCACGGAGACACGGAGGCACAGAGTTTTTATAACTTTAAACTATAAATCTCCGTGCCTTTGTGTCTCCGTGGTTAATAAAAATAACTTTTGCGACATCCTCTCCAGCCTGGGAATGTATACCTCTCAAGGCCGGAGCAGTTAGAGATATCCGTATGCATTCCCAGCGAGGACGCTGGGAACGAGGGGTTCCCTAATGGTCTGCTAGAGCATGTGATTGGTATAAAACTCTTATCTTTTCAAAAAGGAATTTGCCTGATAATAGGCAAGCTTCAGGAGTAGTTCTCAGATGGCACGTAAATATTTTGGTACTGATGGTATCCGGGGTAAGGTGGGGGAGTTTCCCGTGACTCCAGATTTTGTCCTCAAGCTGGGCTGGGCGGCGGGTAAAGTTCTCGCTGCTGAAGGCCAGGGAAAGGTAGTGATTGGCAAAGATACCCGTATCTCTGGATATATGTTTGAATCTGCTCTGGAGGCGGGGTTGTCAGCTGCCGGGATTGATGTAGTGCTTACCGGGCCTATGCCTACTCCAGCCATTGCCTATTTGACCCGAACTTTTAATGGGCAGGCGGGTATTGTGATTAGCGCTTCTCATAATCCTTATTATGACAACGGCATCAAGTTTTTTGCTGGTGACGGAACTAAGTTGCCTGATGATGTGGAGTTGCGCATAGAGGAACTGCTGGAAGGAGAAATCGATGTGGTTGAATCAGCACAGCTGGGCAAGGTAAGTCGTTTAAATGATGCAGCAGGACGCTATATTGAGTACTGCAAGGCCAGCACTGCGCCGCAGCTGGATTTGTCAGGACTCAAGCTGGTTGTGGATGCCGGGCATGGTGCAACTTACCAGGTGGGTGCGGCCGTATTCAGGGAATTAGGAGCAGAGGTCATTGCCCTTGGTTGTGAACCGGATGGGTTGAATATCAATAAGGGCTGTGGTTCAACCTGTCCTGACCTCTTGGCGGAAAAAGTGCGTGAAACCGACGCAGATCTCGGCATTGCTTTTGATGGTGATGGCGACCGGGTGATTATGGTGGACAACCAGGGTTGTATTGTTGATGGCGACGAGTTGCTGTTTATTATTGCCGTGTGTCGTAAGCAGCGGGGCGTTCTGAAAGGCGGTGTTGTTGGTACCTTGATGACTAACCTGGGGATGGAGAAAGCGCTGGAGAGACAGGGTATTCCTTTTGCCCGGGCCAAGGTGGGAGACCGTTATGTTAATGAGCTGATGCTTGCCAGGGATTGGGAGCTGGGGGGCGAGTCCTCCGGACATATTATCTGCCGCGATGTATCTACCACAGGAGATGGCATTGTTGCGGCACTTCAGATTCTTAAGGCAATGAAATTAGCGGATAAAAGCCTGAGTGAACTAAAACTGGGAATGAGTAAATACCCACAAACCATGATTAATGTACGGGTGGAAAAGCATCAGGATATTTCCATTATTCCGGCAATTAGCGAAGCAGTGAGTGCATCAGAGGCTGAGCTTGCCGGACGTGGTCGGGTATTGCTGAGGCCTTCTGGCACAGAACCCGTCATCAGGGTTATGGTTGAGGGTGAAAATGCTTCTGAAGTACAAAAGCACGCCCGGCAGCTGGTTAAAGTGGTAGAAAAAGAGCTTGCTTGATTTCGCTTGTCCATAGCCAGGAAATGATTGCTATGGATTATGTCAGTATCTTCTCGTTTCTAGCGCCCTGAGGGTGTCGTAAAAGATGTTTTGATTCACCACAGCACTCTAAAGGGCGTAATAAAGGGACAGAGGACACAGAGTTTTCATACTCTTAAAGCATAAACCTCTGTGTTCTCTGCGCCTCTGTGGTGAAAAAAAGAGTACAAAACCAACTTTTTATTTACAGAATTGAGTTTCGCGACAGCCTCGGGACGCTGGGAACGAGATGCTTATCTTGTATAGATGTTAACGCTTAGCGACGCTAGTAATAACCAATTCCTCCTTCCACTTTAGCTTCAACAAATGTGCCTGAATCGCGGGTAATAATTTCTGCCGCTTTGTCCAGTGCGCCTATTGCTGCAAATTTTCCTCCAGAGCGAACAAAACGACAGACGGACTCTACTTTTGGGCCCATACTGCCAGCAGCAAACGGGAACTTCTCAAAAGCATCAGGTGTGGCTGAACGAATTTTCTTTGAATCCGGCTGGCCATAGTTGGTTTCCACGGCGGGCACATCGGTTAATAGAATCAGACCATCGGCATTAAGGCCTTCAGCCAGAACTGCCGAAGCCCTGTCTTTATCAACCACAGCCTCCACGCCAACCAGTTTTCCTGTTGCATCCCTGGTGACCGGAATACCACCACCTCCTCCGCATATAACCGTAATATCACCAGAGCCAACGATATGTTTCAGTGAAGGTAGTTCAAGCACTTCCTTTGGCTGCGGGGAGGGAACCACCCGGCGGTAATAGTTGCCGTCTTGCCTAATAGTCCAGTCGGTATGGGATTCACTGAGTACCTCGGCCTCTTCCCGGGTATATACCGGCCCTACAAATTTATCCGGGTTCTTAAAGGCGGTGTCGTCTGTGTTGACAATAGTTTGAGTGGATACTGTGCATACCTTGCGACCAGGCATATAGTTTCGAAGTTCCTGCTCAAACATAAAGCCAATCATTCCCTGGGTTTGCGCGCCCAAGGCGTCAAGGGGATAGGCCTGAACCTCTTTATAGGCCTGATTCATAAGTGCTAACAACCCCACCTGGGGACCATTACCATGAGTTAATACCACCTGATGCTTGAGGGCAACCCTGGCGATTGACTCGGCGGCAATACGGATATTTTCCCGTTGTAGGTGGGCTTCCAGAGGTTGGTTTCTTTGCAGGATAGCGTTGCCACCGAGGGCGATTACAAGCAGCATGGTTTAATCTCCCAGGGTTGCAACCATAACTGCCTTAATGGTGTGCATTCGGTTTTCAGCTTCGTCAAAGGCAATACAGTGTTCTGACTCAAAGACCTCTTCAGTGACTTCAAGCCCGTTTTTCATGCCATACTCTTCACCAATCTGTTTTCCCACTATGGTTTCATCATTGTGAAAGGCGGGGAGGCAGTGCAGGTATTTGACCTTGGGGTTTCCGGTTTTACGGATGGTGTCCATATTCACCTGGTAAGGCTTCATAAGATTAATGCGTTCTTGCCAGGCTTCCTTGGGATCACCCATTGAAACCCAGACATCGCCGTATAGATAGTCAGCACCCTTGACTGCCTCTGCAACATCTTCAGTGAAGAGAAGCTTTGACCCGCTTTTTTCGGCAATCTTACTGCATTGGTCAATAAGCCTTTGCTCAGGGTAATAGCCTTTAGGCGCAGCAATTGCGAAATCCACCCCCATCTTTGCACTGCCAACCAGCAGTGAGTTACCCATATTGTTTTTACCGTCTCCAAGGTAGCAGAGCTTCATTTGATTCAGGTTTTTGCCCTGGCCATGTTCAACCATGGTCAGGAAATCAGCGAGGATCTGGGTGGGATGCCATTCGTCCGTTAAACCATTCCATACCGGGACTCCGGAATATTCTCCCAGTTCCTCAACGGCTTTTTGTGAAAAGCCCCTGAATTCAATGCCATCATACATTCGCCCTAAAACACGGGCGGTGTCTTTTACGGACTCCTTGTGCCCCATCTGCGATCCACCGCTGATAAAAGTGACATTGGCACCTTGATCAAAGGCAGCCACTTCAAAGGCGCAGCGGGTTCGGGTTGAGGTCTTCTCAAATATCAATGCAACATTCTTCCCTTTTAGGTGTTGCTGCTCTGAGCCTGCATATTTTGCCCGTTTCAGATCCCGTGAGAGATCCAGTAAAAACTGTATTTCTTTGGGGGTGAAGTCCAGTAGTTTCAGAAAGTTTCGGTTACGAAGGTTATATGCCATGACCTTAGCCCTCTGGCTGAAAAACTTGGATAGGTTATTGGTAAGGACAAACAGGGAATAGAAACCCAAACCATTTTCTATTTTCCTGCTAAATTCCATCTCTCAGGATTGGGCAGCTCATGCAGCGGGCGCCACCACGCCCCCTACCAAGGTCCTCTCCGGGAATGGTGATTACGTCAATGCCGGCGGCTTCCATTTTCTTCAGGGTATGGACATTCCGCTCATACCCAATCACTTTGCCGGGGCTGATTGCCAAAACGTTATTGGCGTCATTCCACTGCTCGCGTTCCGCTTCAAAAACATCGCCTCCGGTGGGGATCATTCGGAGACTATCGATGTCCAGGGCTTTTGCCAGGGTCTTGAACAATCCGGCTTTCGTCCGTTCAGCAACAACCCTGCCTTCATCGCCAGGACGAAGCTCCCAGCATGGGCTGGTATCCAGGTTGACTCCGGGGTAGTAGCTGAAGCAGTCATGGGTCATATGGGTGAAGACAGTATCCAGATGCATGCAGCTGCGGTCTTTGGGGAGCATAACGGCAATCACTTTTTTTGCCTGGCCGGACTTAAACAGTGCCTGGGCAAGATTTTCTATTCCCTGCGGTGAAGTTCGCTCGGATAAGCCTATGAGTACCGAGCCTTTGCCTATTACCAGGACATCCCCGCCTTCGATGGTTGCGTGATCATAATTAATATCTTCATCACCATAATAGGTAATGAAATCCGCATTTCTGAACTTTGGATGAAAGCGGTAGATGGCTCTTAAATGGACGGTTTCTCTTTGCCTGGCCACTTTAGCCATTGGGTTAAGGGATACACCGCCATAAATCCAGCAGGATGTATCCCGCGTAAATAGGTGGTTAGGGATGGGGTCAATGACAAAATCTGTTTCTTTAAGGGTATCCAGGGTCAGGCTGTGACTTTTATGGTCCAGTTCGCTCACTGTCATGCCGCCGATAAGGTGGAAGGCCATGTCGTCAAGGTCCATGTCATTCAGGCTGGTAAGCACCTCCCTTTGAAGAGCTTGTCCATAGCGCCACGGGCTGAATTGCCTTTCCATGATCCATTCTTTTCCTTCAGGGGTGGCAAGGGTTTCGGCCAGGAGAGTATGTAGCAGCAAGACTTCTACGCCATTATCCCGAAGGGCCTTCTGGAACGCGTCATGCTCCTTGCCCGCACTTTCGACACGGAGTACGTCATCAAAAAGCAGGTCTTCACAGTTGGATGGAGTCAGTCGTCTAAGGGCGAGCTCAGGTCGATGTACTATGACCTGTCTGAGTTGCCCGATTTCAGAGCCTACGCTGAGTTGTGTCATTACACACCTCTCATTAAGGGAAAGTAGGGGACGGTTAAACAAGGCAAATTAGATAATCATCAGTAGTGTAGGCAGGGATTTCAGGCTCAACAAGTGTGGGCATTTCTTTTTTAATAAAAAGGATGGTTATGGCTATCCTATAATCGTTTCCGTAGTTGTCATTTTTTCTATTGCCCTCTCCGGCATTATTTTTTTGCAAGACTTGCGAAGGTGGATTGATTATGAAGACGTTCAGGTTTCCATCTGCATATACGATTCTGTTTTTAATTATTGTATTTGTTGCGATTCTCACCTGGATCGTACCTGCAGGTAAATACCAGGTTGAAACCAATGAAGCGTTGGGGAAAGAGGTGCCTGTAGCGGGTACTTATCATGAAGTGGAGCCTAATCCTCAGGGAATTGAAGAGGTTCTTTTGGCCCCGGTCTCCGGTTTCTATGACCCGGACTCCTACCAGGCCAACGGGATTGATGTGGCTTTTTTTATCCTGGTTATTGGTGGATTCCTCGCCGTAGTGACAAAAACAGGGGCTATCGATTCGGGTATCGCCAAAGTGACTGCGGCTCTTGAGGGGCGAGAGCAGTTAATGATTCCCATCCTGATGTTTCTGTTTTCACTGGGTGGCACTATCTATGGGATGGCAGAAGAAAGCCTGGCCTTTTATCCTCTTATTTTACCGGTGATGATTGCTGCCGGGTACGACTCGATAACAGCCGTATCCGTTATATTGGTGGGTGCGGGTATTGGTACGCTTGCCTCTACCGTTAATCCTTTTGCAACAGTGATCGCGTCAGATGCAGCGGGGGTCAGTTTTACTTCCGGTATGACCTTGCGTTTTATCCTTTATTTCCTAGGGCTTGCCATTTGTATTGTTTATGTCATGCGCTACGCAGCCAGGGTAAAAGCGGATCCTGAACGCTCAATTGTTGCCGAGATGCATCAATCCAATCGCGACCATTTTCTTTCCCAGCGTGATGAAACCATTTCTTCAGAGTTAACCGGTTCCCAAAAATTGATTTTGCTGCTATTTCTCGCTGCTTTTGGTGTGATGATATATGGCGTTTCTGTGGCAGGCTGGTGGATGGCCAGAATGTCTGCCCTGTTTCTGGTGGCCTCAATTTTAACGGCGTTTATTGCCAGGATGAGCGAACAGGAATTTACAGATACTTTTGTTGACGGTGCCAGGGATCTTTTAGGTGTAGCACTGGTGATTGGCATTGCCAGGGGCATTGTGACCATCATGAACGATGGCATGATTACCGATACGATTCTTTATTGGGCAGAACAATCTGTCAGTGGTCTGTCATCTATTGCATTTATTAATGTGATGTACTGGATTGAGATTGTGCTTTCATTTTTTGTGCCTTCCAGTTCCGGGCTTGCTGTGCTGTCCATGCCGGTAATGGCGCCATTGGCGGATTTTTCCAGTGTTGGCAGGGAGCTTGTGGTAACAGCCTATCAATCAGCCAGTGGTATTGTTAATTTTATCACGCCCACATCAGGGGTTGTGATGGGTGCTTTGGCCATGGGGCGAGTGTCTTATGAGCGTTGGCTCAAATTTGTTTGGCCCTTATTGTTAATCTTGACGGTGTTTCTGACGATTGCCCTGAGTGTGGGGGCATTTGTTGGATAGGCATAGGTAATGGGGCCAGGAGCCTGTCGGACTTAAGCTTGTTCTATGCGGCAACGCCGGGGCTGTTGCCGAAAGCCAAAAAGGATAAACAAGGTGAGAGCGAGTTTGTGAAATATTTGGGTTAAGCCCGACCGGTTCCTAATCTTTTTCCACCCTGATAATGTTTCCGTTAAAGGCATCCGTAACAACGGTCACTTTCTGTTTGTATTTGCCTGTGCAGTAGAGTGTTCTGATCAGTCGATTTTCACTGTACTTTAACGTTGTCTTGTTTATTTTTTGGATGGAGTACTTTTGTTGTAACTCATTTTTTAGTATTCCCAGGTCGTATAGGGATGTTTTTTGTGGGTTCCTGTAGGGGTGGTCTTGAATGATCTCTCCTGTTTTAGCGTTGATTGTCATTGTGTACGTGGTTTTGTCGGGGGGCACTTTGTAAAGAATACGGTCCTGGTTGGTGTGATCGGTGGGTTCGAAATGCTTGATAATTTGCATGTTCGGGTGTGCGGCTTTTGCTTTATCAAGCTTGAGGAGTTTTTCTGTGTGAGTGGGGATGTCGGCATAAACCCAGCCGTGACAGGGAATAAGTAAGGCCATTAGCCATACTCGAGAGGGTCGTTTGATGATCATGGCAGGAAGGTCTGTATTTGGAATGTCTTGATGGTAATATGCCCTGAAAGCGTAGACCTGAAGTCACGGTATTACAAACGGGGCTGGCTTTAAGGGATAAGTGGTCTGTATGGTGTTTATGCTTTTCTCTCAGAGGTGCATTGCTTGATTGGGAACGCTTCTAAGTAGTTGTATCGGCTTGTGGTCTAGGTTATCATTCGCACCCCCGCGAGTGATGAGGTGAGCAGTATGCGTCAGCCGCTAGTAGCTGGAAACTGGAAGATGAATGGCTCTTCCCAAAGTATTCGAGAACTTCTCGACGGTATCGTTTCCGGACTGGAATCCAAGGCCGAGGTGCTGGTTTGCCCTCCTGCTATTTATATTCAGCAGGCTCGCGAAATGCTCAGCGGTACAGCTGTGAAATGGGGGCTTCAGAACGTCTCTGATAAAGCGTCCGGTGCTTTCACGGGTGAAACATCTCCGCTGATGGCAAAAGATCTGGATTGCAAGTACGTGATTATAGGTCATTCCGAACGTCGCTCTATTTTTGGAGAGACTGATAAGGATGTTGCCGCGAAGTTTTGTGCTCTTGTTGATCAGGGTATTGTACCTATTCTATGTGTTGGTGAAACTCTGGAAGAGCGTGAAGCAGGAACAACCATGAAGGTGGTTGAAAAGCAGATAGAGACTGTGCTGCAGGAAGCAGGTTCAAATCGCTTGGGTAACTTTGTCATTGCCTATGAGCCGGTTTGGGCTATTGGTACTGGTTTGACTGCGACACCTGAACAGGCTCAGGAAGTTCATGCAGCTATTCGAGAGTTGCTTTCCCGGACTGATGAAAGTGTGGCTCAAAAGACCAGAATACTGTATGGTGGCAGCATGAAAGCAGCCAATGCAGCTGAGTTGATGGCCAACCCTGATGTGGATGGCGGTCTTATTGGTGGGGCTTCGTTGGTCGCTGAAGATTTTAAGGCGATTTGTCACGCTGCGGGATAGCAATGGAAACAATAGTTCTTATTGTGCATGTTCTTGTCGCTGCTGGAGTGATCGGATTAATTCTGATTCAGCAGGGCAAGGGCGCTGAAGCGGGTGCCAGTTTTGGTGCCGGCGCCTCTCAGACGGTGTTTGGGAGTCAAGGTTCTGCCAGCTTTTTGAGCAGGACAACAGCAATATTGGCGACGGTCTTTTTCTTGACCAGTTTTGGCCTGGCAATGGTGGCCAGACAAAAAGCTGATGCTGTAAGCGGTGCGGGTATACCGGCTGTAGTTGTTGAAGAAACCGTTTCCGGTGATGCTCCAATTTCTGCAGAAAAAAATACTGTTGAAACTGATGCGCCTGTGATAGAATCGCAGCCAGTTAAGAGCGACGAAGAAAGCAAGTAGTCGTCTTTTTTGTCCGGGTTTGCGGACAGAATGGTGTAGCCGAAGTGGTGGAATTGGTAGACACGCCATCTTGAGGGGGTGGTGCTCTATTGAGCGTGCGGGTTCAAGTCCCGCCTTCGGCACCAATAGTTTAATGGCTGTATAACGATGGGTCGTTGAATATAAATTGGAATGATTTAGGAGAAAGTTGTCAGTTATCATTAGTAGCGATATACTGATAAACGCTTTGATGCGGGGTGGAGCAGTCTGGTAGCTCGTCGGGCTCATAACCCGAAGGTCGTTGGTTCGAATCCAGCCCCCGCTACCAATATAAAACCCCCGTTTGAGGGGTTTTTTATTAGGTGGTGCAATTTTAAGTGCAGCGGCAGTCTGTGAGTGTCTGTGCTGCATATAAGCACAGGGCTTTCATAGCCCTTTTTTTGTTTTTATAGCAGGTGTTTCAGTCGTGGCAGGCAAGCAGTCGCAACTGGAGATAATGATAGAGCCGATTGTAGCATCGCTCGAATACCGCCTTTGGGGTATTGAGTTTCTGTCTCAAGGGCGTCATTCATTACTCCGGATATACATAGACAGTGATGGTGGTATTACTCTTGATGACTGTGAAAAAGTCAGTCGTCAGGTGAGTAGTGTCTTTGATGTTGAAGACCCCATCACTGAGGAGTATACACTGGAGGTCTCCTCTCCTGGTATGGATCGCCCTTTATTCAGGCTGGAGCAGTACCAGGCCTGGGCCGGATCTGAAGTATCGATTCGGTTGCGCGTACCCTTTGAAGGACGGCGAAAGTATAAGGGCGTTATCAAAGGGGTTGAGGATCATGATGTTGTTATTGTGGCCGATGGTCACGAGCTTCTGTTGCCTATCGAGAGTATCGAAAAGGCGCAGGTGATACCACAGTTCGACTGAATTAATCAGGCCGGACAATCGTACCGGTTTGCGGCCAGAGAAGTGTTGGCATAAGCATGGACTGGTTCAGCATAGACGAGGCAGAGCATGAGTAAAGAGATTCTGTTGGTCGTAGAGTCCGTATCCAATGAAAAGGGAGTGCCGCCCGAAGTTATTTTCGAGGCGATTGAAATAGCACTGGCAACGGCGACCAAGAAACGCTATGAGAGCGAGGTCGATATCCGTGTGGCTATTGACCGGAAAACAGGGGAATACGAGACTTTCCGTCGCTGGACGGTTGTGGCTGATGAGGATTTCGAATTCCCTGGCATGCACTTGACCCTGGATGAAGGCCAAGAAAAAGAAGAAACCATCGAAATCGGTGGTATCTGGGAAGAAGAAGTAGAATCCGTAGGCTTTGGGCGTATTGCAGCACAAACCGCCAAGCAGGTTATTGTACAGAAGGTCCGTGAAGCTGAGCGGCTCCAGATGGTTGAAGCTTACCGGGATAAACTGGGTGAGCTGATTTCGGGGACTGTGAAGAAAACAACCCGTGACAGCATTATTATCGATTTAGGTAATAATGCTGAGGCAGTGATGCGTAAAGATCAAATGCTGCCCAGGGAAAACTTTAGGGTAGGAACCCGGGTTCGGGCATTACTGCACGAAATTTCCACAGAAGGCCGTGGGCCTCAGCTGATGCTTTCCCGGGCTTGTCCGGCCATGCTGGTGGAATTGTTTAGAATCGAAGTTCCTGAAATTTCAGAAGAAGTTATTGAAATTAAAGGTGCGGCAAGGGATCCGGGGCTTCGTGCGAAAATTTCGGTAAAAACCAATGATGGCCGTATCGACCCGGTAGGTGCCTGTGTTGGTATGCGCGGAGCACGGGTTCAGGCCGTTTCCGGAGAGCTTGGGAACGAGCGTGTTGATATCGTGCTTTGGGATGAGAATCCAGTGCAGTATGTCATCAACGCCATGCAGCCTGCCGAAGTGGCCTCCATTGTGGTGGATGAGGACTCCGGGGCAATGGATATTGCTGTTGCGGAAGATAATCTGGCGCAGGCTATTGGTCGTAACGGCCAGAATGTTCGCCTGGCCAGTGAGCTGACAGGCTGGAACCTGAACGTGATGACTGAGTCTGATGCTGCAGAAAAGCAGCAAAAAGAGACCGGACGCGTTGTCCAGAGGTTTGTTGATCAGCTTGGCGTTGATAAGGAACTGGCCGAACTGCTGGTGGAGGAAGGGTTCTCCACCATGGAAGAAATTGCTTATGTACCTATCGATGAGATGCTTGCAATCGAGGGTATGGACAAAGAAGTGGTCGACGAGCTGCGTACACGCGCCAAAGACAAGCTGCTGACTGAGGCAATTGCTCAGGAAGAAAAAATCGACGGAGTCCAGCCTGCTGATGATCTGCTAAATATGGATGGCATGAATCAGGAATTGGCACTTGAGCTGGCCAGTCGTGGTGTTGTGACCATGGAAGATCTTGCTGAGCAGTCTGTGGATGAATTGCTTGAAATTGAAGGCATTGATGAAAAGCAGGCCGGTGAGTTGATTATGACCGCGCGCAAACCCTGGTTCGAGGAAGCGGGTAACTGAGCGGGCCACTGAGAGGAGAAGTGTGAATGGCAGAAGTAACCGTAGAACAACTCGCTGCAGTGGTCGGTGCCCCGGTCGAGCGATTGTTGCAGCAAATGCAGGATGCCGGACTGCCGCAGACCAGTGCGTCTCAGCCGGTAAGCGATGCTGAGAAACAGCAGTTATTGGCGCACCTGAAGCGCAGTCATGGTGGTGGCTCATCCGCTGAGTCTGGCAAGATTACCCTGAAGCGTAAAACTGTCAGCAAGATGAAGGTTTCTGGCAGTACCGGGAAAAACAAGGTTGTCAATGTAGAGGTACGCAAAAAGCGTACCTACGTTAAGAAGGAAGAAGAGTCCGAAAACAAGCGCAGGGACGATAGGGGGGCAGATGCCCGTTCTCGTCGTGATGGGGACAGTCGTGGTCCTCGTCGTGATGGAGATTCCCGTGGTCCTCGTCGTGAAGGGGACAATCGTGGTCCTCGCCGTGATGGAGACTCTCGCGCTCCGCGTCGTGAAGGGGACAATCGTGGTCCTCGCCGTGAGGGTGATAATCGTGGCCCACGCCGTGAGGGAGATTCCCGCGGCCCACGCCGTGATGGACCTCGCGCTCCAATGATGGCAGCTCCTGCAGAAGTTCCAGCTCCGTTGCCGGATGATGGCCGGAAGAACCGTAAGCGGGGTAACAAGAAAGATCGTCGTTCTGACTCCGATGATCTGCCACGCCGCAATGGTGACAGAAGGGGTGGACGTGATAACCGCAGGGATGATCGCAGGGGCGGAAGTCGTCGTTCCTCCCGTACGGTGACTCCTGAGTCCATGGTGGCTCACGGCTTTACCAAGCCGACAGCGCCGGTTGTGCGTGAGGTTTCCATTCCTGAAACCATCACTGTGGGTGAACTGGCCCAGAAGATGGCGGTGAAAGCTGCCGATGTCATCAAGACCATGTTCAAGATGGGCTCCATGGTGACTATCAACCAGGTCATCGATCAGGATACTGCCTCCATTATCGTTGAAGAAATGGGGCACAAGTTCAAGCTCACCAAGGCAGACGCCATTGAAGACAGCCTGGTTGACGATACCGGTGAGGTTCAGGGTGAAGAGGCACCTCGTGCACCGGTAGTGACTGTGATGGGTCACGTTGACCACGGTAAGACTTCTTTGCTGGATTACATTCGCAAGAGCCGGGTACAGGCTGGCGAAGCCGGCGGCATTACCCAGCATATCGGTGCTTACCATGTTGAAACACCTCGTGGCATTGTATCCTTCCTGGATACTCCGGGACACGCGGCGTTTACAGCGATGCGTGCCCGTGGAGCCCAGGCAACGGATATTGTTATTCTGGTTGTTGCCGCCGATGACGGTGTGATGCCTCAGACTGAAGAGGCGGTTCAACACGCTAAAGCGGCAGGTGTACCCATTGTTGTTGCTGTTAATAAAATGGATAAGCCGGAAGCGGATCCTGACCGTGTCAAGAATGAACTGTCTGCACGGGAAGTTATCCCTGAAGAGTGGGGTGGTGATACTCAGTTCATGCCTGTATCTGCCCTCACCGGTGAAGGTGTGGATGAGCTGCTGGAGGCCGTTCTTCTACAAGCTGAAGTACTTGAGCTGAAAGCTGTGCATGACGGTCCGGCTCGTGGTGTGGTTGTTGAATCTCGCCTGGATAAAGGTCGTGGTCCGGTAGCAACGGTTCTGGTGCAAAGTGGTGAGCTCAAGCAGGGGGATAACATCCTGGTGGGTCAACAGTATGGTCGTGTTCGTGCCATGCTGAATGAAAACGGCAAGCCTATTAAGACTGCCGGTCCTTCTATCCCTGTTGAGATTCTGGGTCTGGATGGAACACCGGGTGCCGGTGATGAAATGCAGGCAGTGAGGGATGAGCGCAAGGCCCGTGAAATCGCCATGTTCCGCCAGGGCAAATTCCGCGAGATCAAGCTGGCCAGACAACAGGCAGCCAAGCTGGAGAATGTCTTCTCCAGCATGGGCACCAGTGAGAAGAAAGTGTTGAATATCGTTCTCAAGGCCGATGTTCGAGGCTCTCTGGAAGCGCTGACTTCTTCCCTGCAGGAGCTGGGTAATGAAGAAGTTGAAGTGAAGGTCATCTCTGGTGGTGTGGGTGGTATCACCGAAACTGATGCTAACCTGGCACTGGCCTCCAATGCCGTTATTGTCGGCTTTAACGTCCGTGCTGATGCCTCTGCCCGTAAGGTAGTTGAGGCAGAAGAGCTGGATATGCGTTACTACAGTGTCATCTATGACATTGTTGATGATGTCAAGAAAGCGCTGGGTGGTATGCTGGGCTCCGATACCCGTGAAGAGATCGTGGGTGTTGCGGAAGTTCGGGATGTATTCCGTTCACCGAAGTTTGGTGCGGTTGCTGGCTGTATGGTGGTCGAAGGCACTGTTCACCGGAATGAGCGCATCCGTGTCCTGCGTGAAAACGTGGTTATTTACGAGGGTGAGCTGGAATCCCTGAGACGCTATAAGGATGATGTCAATGAAGTTCGTAACGGCATGGAATGTGGTATTGCGGTTAAGAGCTACAATGATGTGAAGCCTGGCGACAAGATCGAGGTTTATAAGACCATCGAAGTGCAGCGGACGCTCTGATCCCATGGATTATATGAGTTGATGTCAAGCCCGCAGTGTTTAGCTGCGGGCTTTTGTGATTTGTAGGAGCCTGTTTGTGCCTTATGAATGAAATCATAGGTTATGGATGGGCCCATAGAACAGAAAGTTCAGATGGCCAAAGAATACAGTCGTACCCAGAGGGTTGCGGACCAGGTTCAAAAAGAACTGGCCCAGATCATTCAGCTGGAAATGAAAGACCCTCGCTTGGGGTTGGTAACCGTCAGTGCTGTTGATGTCAGTCGTGACCTGGCATTTGCAGATGTCTATGTTTCTTTTTTGGGTGTTGATGAGCAAAAGCACATTGATGAATCTGTTGAAGTGCTGAATCACGCGGCAGGCTTCTTGCGGAGCCAGCTGGCGCGAGCAGTGAAGCTTCGTTTTACTCCTCAGCTTCGTTTTTATTACGACAGCAGCCTGCGCAGGGGGCAGTACCTGAGCTCTCTTATCGAGCAGGCAGTCGCAGAAGATAATCGTCACGGGGAGTAACAGAATGGGTAAGCGCAGGCGTAGTCGTGGCCGTCCGGTCAACGGCATTATTGTTGTGGATAAGTTCAAGGGTGCCAGCTCTAACGATGTGCTGCAGAAGGTCAAGCGCATCTTTGGTGCAGCCAAGGCTGGCCATACCGGGAGCCTGGACCCTTTAGCCACTGGCGTTCTTCCCATTTGTTTGGGGGAGGCCACCAAGTTTTCCCAGTTTTTGCTGGATTCTGATAAATCATATAGAACCACAGTCCAGCTGGGAGTGAAAACCACCACCGGTGACGCTGAGGGAGAAGTGGTTGAAGAAAGACCTGTTCAGGTGACCCGTTCTGATGTTGAGGCAGTACTGACTCAGTTTCTTGGTGAGATTGAACAGATTCCCAGTATGTACTCTGCTCTGAAGCACAAAGGGCAGCCACTGTATAAGCTGGCTCGGGAAGGTATAGAGGTTGAACGGCCTGCCAGGAAAATCACTATCCACAGAATTGAGCTGCTTGATTTTGAGGCAGATCGTTTTGTACTGGAAGTGGACTGCACCAAAGGGACTTATATCAGAACCCTGGCAGAAGATATCGGTGAGGCCCTTGGCTGTTTGGCTCATGTTGCAGAGCTACGACGCCTGAAGGCCGGGCCTTATGCCGAACAGGTAGCCTATTCTATTGAACAGCTGGAATCCATCAAGTTTGAAGGCCGTTCCGGGATGCTAACCGGTGAACAGGCTGATGAGCTTGAATCCCTGTTTGCCAGAATGGATGAGGCAGGCCGGGACAGTCTCGAGGATGATGAGCTAGAGCGGTTGAAAGAGCTGAGTTCCCGGCGTAACCGTGGCGGCAACCAGGCTTTGGATACACTATTGTTGCCTCTGGATACATCGGTGAGTAACTGGCCAGAGGTGCGTCTTGGGGTTAACAGTAGCTTTTATGTTTCACAGGGCCAGCCGGTTCTTGTACCCCAGGCGCCAACCAGTGGCTATGTCAGAATCTATGGTATGGTAGAGGGAGGCGGTGAAGAGTATTGCTTCCTGGGGGTGGGTGAAGTGCTGGATGATGGCCGCATAGCACCAAAGCGGTTGGTGAGAAGCGCAGCTTAGTGTTAGAATTCGCCTTTTGGTAATTCCCGCTATAATTCCCTGAGGAAGTGGTGGGAGTGAAGGCTGACTGTAAATATGCACGGTCACGCCTGATTTTTTGTTGCCTTGGCCTTGCCAGGCTTATGCATATTAACTGGAGTATTTTTCATGGCTTTGACTGCTGAAAAGAAAGTAGAGATTATCAAGGAATTCGGTCGCTCTGAAGGTGACAGTGGTTCTCCTGAAGTACAGGTTGCTCTGCTAACAGCAAACATTGAAGGCCTGCAGTCCCACTTTAAGGCTAACCACAAGGATCACCACTCCCGTCGTGGTCTGATTCGTATGGTTAACCAGCGTCGTAACCTGCTTGACTACCTGAAGCGTAAGGATGTTGAGCGTTACCGTACTCTGATTGGCCGCCTGGGTCTGCGTCGCTAATCAGTTGTTATGGTTAGTTCAGGGCTGGATGCTTAGCGTCTTGTCCTGCAGTCGAAGCACCGCGAGTTGCATAGCATGTGACTGGCGGTGTTTTGCATTTTAGGGGCTGCGAAATTTGAATCATTTGAACCGGCGAGCTGTCAGTAAGGGGTGCAATCCCAAGTTTTTCTTGAGGACTTGGGATTGCATCCATCTCTGTGGCAGTAAGAGCCTATTCATAATTTTTTGTGAACAGGTTCAAGGGATGCTGGTCGGATGATGTAGATATTCATTTAATCAGGAAAATAACGTGAATCCGACAACAAAGTCTTTTCAGTTCGGTGGCCAGACGGTCACTCTGGAAACCGGGCGAATCGCACGTCAAGCCTCTGGTGCTGTGTTGGCAACCATGGGTGAGTTGGCGGTTCTGGCTACTGTAGTGGGAGCCAGGGAAGCCCGTGAAGGTCAGGGCTTTTTCCCTCTGTCTGTACATTACCAGGAAAAAGCCTATGCCGCAGGTCGCATTCCTGGTGGTTTTATCAAGCGTGAAGGTAAAGCCTCTGAAAAGGAAACCCTGACCTCCCGTTTGATTGACCGGCCTATTCGTCCCCTTTTCCCAAAAGGGTTTATGAATGAGGTGCAGGTTGTTATTACGGTTGTTTCTGTAGACAAGCGTAATGATCCGGATATGCTGGCAATGATTGCCACCTCTGCCGCACTGGCTATTTCAGGTATTCCATTTGATGGCCCTATTGGTGCTGCGCGGGTTGGTTTTACCGAAGAAGATGGCTACATTCTCAATCCAACCTATGAAAAGCTGAAAGCTTCTGAGCTGGATATGGTGGTTGCGGGAACCAGTGAAGCGGTGCTGATGGTTGAGTCCGAAGCCCAGGAACTGTCTGAAGATGAGATGCTGGGAGCAGTGTTATTTGCCCATCAGGAATATCAGCCAGCGATCCAGGCCATTAAAGAACTGGCAGCGGAAGTGGGTAAGCCTCGCTGGGACTGGCAGCCAGAGCCGGAAAATGAGGTGGTGAAAGCAGCCGTGAAGGCTCAGTTTGAAGAGGCTATTCGTGAAGCTTACCAGGTTACTGTCAAGCAAGATCGAAACACCAAGCTGGCAGCCCTGCGTGAGGAGGCTGTAGAAGCACTGGCAGGTGAAGGTGAAGGGAAGTTTCCAGAAGCTGAGCTCACCAAGATCTTTAGCAAGCTGGAAAAAGAAATTGTTCGTGGCAACATTCTGGAAGGAAAGCCCCGAATTGATGGCCGTGATACCAAGACTGTGCGTTCCATTGACGTTGAGGTAGGTGTTTTACCGAAAACTCACGGCTCTGCACTGTTTACCCGTGGTGAAACACAGGCCATGGTCACCACGACTCTGGGAACTTCCCGGGATGCTCAGATCGTTGACTCCCTTGAAGGTGAATCCAGGGATGCCTTCATGCTGCACTATAACTTCCCTTCCTACTCCGTTGGGGAGTGTGGTCGCATGGGGCCTCCGGGACGTCGTGAAATTGGTCATGGTCGTCTGGCTCGCCGTGGTGTGCAGGCTGTCCTGCCAACAGACGCTGACTTCCCATACACTATCCGTGTGGTTTCCGAGATCACTGAATCCAACGGCTCCAGCTCCATGGCCTCTGTGTGTGGTTCCAGTCTGGCCCTGATGGATGCCGGTGTACCCCTGAAATCACCTGTGGCGGGTATTGCCATGGGACTGGTGAAAGAAGGTGAGCGCTTTGCCGTACTGACCGATATTCTCGGTGATGAAGATCACCTTGGGGATATGGACTTTAAAGTGGCAGGTACTGCTGAAGGTATCACCGCGCTGCAGATGGATATCAAGATTGCGGGCATCACCGAAGAGATTATGGATATTGCCCTTGAGCAGGCCATGGATGCCCGTCTCCATATTCTTGACGAAATGAATAAGGTGATCAGTACATCCAGAGAGGAACTGTCTCCTAACGCGCCCATGACCATGAAGATCAAGATTGATCAGGATAAGATCAGGGATGTCATTGGTAAGGGTGGTGCAACCATTCGTTCCATTTGTGAAGATACTGGCGCTTCCGTTGATATTGACGACGATGGCACGGTGAAAATCTATGCTGAAACCAAAGATGCCTGCCAGGCAGCTTATGACCGTGTATACGGCATCACTGCCGAAGCAGAGATTGGCAAGATTTACGAAGGAACCGTCACTCGCATTGTAGAGTTTGGTGCCTTTGTGAATATTATGCCAGGTCAGGATGGTCTTGTTCACATTTCCCAGATTGCAGATCACCGCGTAGAGAATGTGAGTGATTATATGAAGATGGGAGATAAGGTGAAGGTTGTGGTTATGGATATAGACAACCGTGGCCGTGTGAAGCTGAGCATGAAGGAAGCTGCAAAGATGGTGCAGCAAGAAGCCTGATTGGTTATGCTAATCTGAAATAAAAAAGGCAGGTAAGTCCTGCCTTTTTTTATGAAAACCGGTATTTTGAACATAAGACGATCCTTCGCTTCTACCCATGCCTGTGCCTTCCTGCATTGATTGGTATTATTTGCTGACGATTTCCAGAATTTGTTGAACCATATTGCGGGTTTCGGCATTTTCCTTCTTGAGTTCTGCCTGTCCCTGCTTCAGTTCACGAATATCTGACTGGAGGTCGGTGATTAACTGACTATGGT
Source organism: Endozoicomonas sp. Mp262 (assembly GCF_025643335.1). Lineage (NCBI taxonomy): Bacteria > Pseudomonadati > Pseudomonadota > Gammaproteobacteria > Oceanospirillales > Endozoicomonadaceae > Endozoicomonas > Endozoicomonas sp. Mp262. The sequence continues at coordinate 1,866,722 of NZ_CP092489.1, forward strand.
GGCTCTGCTCCCGGCGTAGCTCCATAAAGGAGGTTTCCAGCCTGGCCTGATTCCTTCTGATTTCAATAAGGCTTCCCTCTGTTTTTCTAAAGCCATCATCCACCCGCTCAACCAGCGCATCAAAATCTGACTTGGGTACAAACACTTCTTCTGTCTGACTCATGGTATTTTCTCAGGGTTTTTTGTTGTGACCGCCTCAGTCTAGATATTTTACTGTCGCCTATCCATATAAAACCTTGAGGTTTAGTATTGTTGGTCAAAAATAGAATTAAGGCTGGCTAAAAATAAGTAAGTGCTGGTGGGTATGGGCTTTAAATAATAGTAAGTTGTGCGAGTGTTCCAGGTTTTATTTTAAACATGGATTTTATATTTAGGGTTAAAAAACTGGCCTCTTATTTAATTAACAGCTACTTTAGAGTAGAAATAAAATATGTTGTATATGGCATGATGTATATGAATAAATTTATTTTTATTATACTGCTATTATCTTCTAATATTACAGGTGCAATCAATTTTACAATAAAGGAAGATGATAAAAAGGTGGGAGCTTTTGATTCAAGTACGGAAAAAGTATCTATGGTTATAGATGTGTCAGAAAGTGATTTTATTGGTTCTGTTGTACCTGCTGTTATAAAGAAGGTTTTAGCTGAAGCGGGTGATTTAGATAAATTAGCAAATAGCGCATATACTCCTCATACATGTCCAATAAAACGTCAGTCAATAGCGATACAGTCTTTTCAAAACACCCACTTTTCCGGATCAATAACAACTGTGCTTAATGATACAATTTCAATAGATGGAACTGTTAAGATGCACTTTTCAATATATATACAGGATGACTATTACACTATCCAGTTAACTGGTACGTATACTTCATCAGATTCAGAGTCAACTATAGTGGAATGCTCGGCAGATAGTACTACAGGAATATAGATACAGGTGTTAGAGCATATAAAGCAGAGGGCAGCTCTTGCATTGTGCATATTCCTCAGTAACAGCTGCACGTTGCAAGAAATGACCACTAGGCTCCTCACTATCCCCTCCTCTGTTAAGTTTTGGAAAACCGGAAGAGGCAGCAATTATGCTGGCACAGGGGAATTCTTCTATAAGAAAAAATAAAGCGCTTAGTAAGAGTCAGTAACAAACCGGTTAGTAACGCTTAGGTTAACGGAACGAATATCTGATAAATCCATCCTATCAGTAATAAAAAGCAAACTAACCGGAGATTTAAGTCCTATGTTTTCAATACCAAAATATTTACGAATGATGCTACCTGGTAATACTTACGGCCTTGCCAAAGAAACACCAGTGCAAAATCATCCAAAACCGTCTACAGTATCCCACAATGAAAACGGTAAAAGTTTTTTTAATAATGTGATGGAAAAGGGGCGTGTAATTGCTAAGTCTTTACGGGAAAGAGCGAAACTCATTTCTGTTTTCCCTGTAAACTATCTAAAAAGAGCAAACGATGATTCATTAGAAAATAATGAGTTGCCAGCTAAGAAAATAAAAAAACAGCCTACTCCTGAGGCTTCGACAAGCAGTATTTCAGATAACACTGAAGGCCAAGCTATGACATCAGGGAAAGAGGTAGAAGGAAGAACTGATACTCAAAATATACCTGAAAAAAAAGAAATCAGAGCGATTAAAAGAGCTAGCAGTGAACCAATAGAATGCTGTTCCCCGGAAAAAAAAGCAAACCGGATTCCTGAAAGGACTCAAGAAAAACCTGTTGCAGTAGTTCCTGCTACAAAGCAAACCTTATGTACACCTGATATCAGCCTTCAAGAAACATCGAGCAGTAGCCAGGCTCAAGCTGGTATATCAGAAACTAAGGCTTCAGATGATGTAGCCCCTGAGCCATCAAGAATTGACCTTCAAGAAAGTAGGGAAGAGAATGATTTATCAACCACTGGAAACCTCATTGTTGACTCGATGAATATCATTAATAATTATGGGCTATCATCAGCTATTCCCGCATGATGAACGTCGATGATCGTTGGTATTGACAATAAGGCAGCAAAAATAATGAAGCCGATCAAAACTGAGCCGCCAATTAACAAAGCGGAGCTTTAAAGAAAAAATGTCACCCCTGAACGTAGCTACGATATGGCCGGTTATGATGTATCGAATGGAATCACCCTTTTCTCTTCAATACCATGAGTTACTGTGTAAAAAAGCCCCTCCCACGTTTTTATCAGCCAATGCAAAAAATAGCCCTGTATCCATTTCCATAATGCTATACGGACTCCTTTTGAGCGGGTTCTTAAAGCTTCCTGAAACTGGGGACAGCACAGTTCCTGTATTTGATCTACGAGAAAAGCAAGCATCGTCAGATAGGCCAGATTTGTGGCTAAGTGCTTCTCACCGTGACCGTAGTTATGTTCGAGATCGTAGCCTTGATTTTTCAGGGTGTTAAACGTCTGGTTCTCAATATGCCATCGGCAGCAGCTATTCCCGTGACATCAATTAAATCACTGCAACAGCAAGGCTTACAGTAAATTCCAAATGGAGTGATTTCGCACAAAATAACGTCTACTTTTGATAGGGATACTTTATCAATGGCTGTCTCTCATGGCTTATCCATTCCAAAAAAGTCGTAAGCATCTTTGTGCAAACAGTTTAATTACTACGATTTCTGAAAGTTATGAGCAAATTCCAGATGTCCGACCAAACAAGGATTCCAGAAAAATAACAATACATGATGCCTCCATGTCCGCTTTTGCCATGATGCATCTCAAGTACCCATCGCTCCTCTCGTTTGAGCGTGATAAAACAGAGCAAGAAGTAAGGCATAACCTTGAGCACCTGTATCAGATAAAAAAACGTGCTCCCTGTGATACCAGTATGCGGGAAATCCTGGATCCAATAGATCCCGTAGAGTTCAAAAAGCCTTTTAAGACATTGCTGTCTAACGTCCAAAGGGGCGGATTACTGAAGGCATTCGAATTTCACTGCGGGAACTTGAAAAATCACTACTTGCTCCCGATCGATGGAACTGGGCTATTTTACTCCTGCAATAATAAAAAACCTTGTCAGGAGTGCTGTACTAAAAATAAGGGAAAGGCCAACGAAGCTCACTACCACCAGTTAATGGCAGCATGCATTGCTCACCCGGATCAAAAAACAGTCTTGCCATTGGCACCGGAAGCCATAGTTTGCCAGGACGGTTCGACCAAAAATGACTGTGAAAAAAATGCCATTAAACGGTTGTTTGCCACCATACGAGAGCATCACCCACGTCTAAAGTTCGTTATTCTTCTGGACAGTCTTTATGCTGACAACCCCACTGTCCAACTGATTAAGAGTTATGGCTGGCATTACATCATTGTCGCGAAAGATGGCAACCATGCCTCGCTGGTTGAAGCGATGGATGAGCTGGATAAAGAAGGAAAAGTTCACCGTGCTGAAAAAGTTAATGAAGAGACTGGAATTAAGTGGTGGTTTCGCTATGCCAATGACGTCAGGCTGAACAAGGCAAAATATGCAGAACAGGTTAATGTGCTTGATTTTGTCGAAACCGATAAAAAAGGTAAACAGCATATCTGGTGCTGGGTGACTGATATTCCGCTTAACGAAGAAACCATAGAACCCGTCATGAAAGGAGGGCGCTGCCGATGGCATATTGAGAACCAGACGTTTAACACCCTGAAAAATCAAGGCTACGATCTCGAACATAACTACGGTCACGGTGAGAAGCACTTAGCCACAAATCTGGCCTATCTGACGATGCTTGCTTTTCTCGTAGATCAAATACAGGAACTGTGCTGTCCCCAGTTTCAGGAAGCTTTAAGAACCCGCTCAAAAGGAGTCCGTATAGCATTATGGAAATGGATACAGGGCTATTTTTTGCATTGGCTGATAAAAACGTGGGAGGGGCTTTTTTACACAGTAACTCATGGTATTGAAGAGAAAAGGGTGATTCCATTCGATACATCATAACCGGCCATATCGTAGCTACGTTCAGGGGTGACATTTTTTCTTTAAAGCTCCGCTTTGTTAATTGGCGGCTCAGTTTTGATCGGCTTCATTATTTTTGCTGCCTTATTGTCAATACCAACGATCATCGACGTTCATCATGCGGGAATAGCTGCATCGGCAGCGCCCTCCTTTCATGACGGGTTCTATGGTTTCTTCGTTAAGCGGAATATCAGTCACCCAGCACCAGATATGCTGTTTACCTTTTTTATCGGTTTCGACAAAATCAAGCACATTAACCTGTTCTGCATATTTTGCCTTGTTCAGCCTGACGTCATTGGCATAGCGAAACCACCACTTAATTCCAGTCTCTTCATTAACTTTTTCAGCACGGTGAACTTTTCCTTCTTTATCCAGCTCATCCATCGCTTCAACCAGCGAGGCATGGTTGCCATCTTTCGCGACAATGATGTAATGCCAGCCATAACTCTTAATCAGTTGGACAGTGGGGTTGTCAGCATAAAGACTGTCCAGAAGAATAACGAACTTTAGACGTGGGTGATGCTCTCGTATGGTGGCAAACAACCGTTTAATGGCATTTTTTTCACAGTCATTTTTGGTCGAACCGTCCTGGCAAACTATGGCTTCCGGTGCCAATGGCAAGACTGTTTTTTGATCCGGGTGAGCAATGCATGCTGCCATTAACTGGTGGTAGTGAGCTTCGTTGGCCTTTCCCTTATTTTTAGTACAGCACTCCTGACAAGGTTTTTTATTATTGCAGGAGTAAAATAGCCCAGTTCCATCGATCGGGAGCAAGTAGTGATTTTTCAAGTTCCCGCAGTGAAATTCGAATGCCTTCAGTAATCCGCCCCTTTGGACGTTAGACAGCAATGTCTTAAAAGGCTTTTTGAACTCTACGGGATCTATTGGATCCAGGATTTCCCGCATACTGGTATCACAGGGAGCACGTTTTTTTATCTGATACAGGTGCTCAAGGTTATGCCTTACTTCTTGCTCTGTTTTATCACGCTCAAACGAGAGGAGCGATGGGTACTTGAGATGCATCATGGCAAAAGCGGACATGGAGGCATCATGTATTGTTATTTTTCTGGAATCCTTGTTTGGTCGGACATCTGGAATTTGCTCATAACTTTCAGAAATCGTAGTAATTAAACTGTTTGCACAAAGATGCTTACGACTTTTTTGGAATGGATAAGCCATGAGAGACAGCCATTGATAAAGTATCCCTATCAAAAGTAGACGTTATTTTGTGCGAAATCACTCCATTTGGAATTTACTGTAAGCCTTGCTGTTGCAGTGATTTAATTGATGTCACGGGAATAGCTGGGCTATCATCTGATACATCTTTTTGCGAAGCCACAATTCAGAAAACTGAGAATCCAGAGGATAAAAAGCTAATGTTTTCATTTGAAGATAGTGATACAGAGGATGGTTTTGATGAGGTGTCTAATGTAGTGCAGAGTATTATTGATGATGAAAGGCACTGGGAAATATAAGAATATTTAACTGGAGCCTGTAAATAATCCTGAAAATTTATAGCGCTAAAAGTAGGGGGCAGATCTTGTATTGTGCATGCTGTTCAGTAGTAGCATAATTTGTACCATGCAAGAATTGCCCCCTAAACACTATATAAGTTGTTACAAAAGCAGAGAGACGCTGGGAGCGAAGCCAGCTCTTATCTGATTATATGTCTGACTTCTTTAATGGTGTAATTTCTTGCAGGCCAATGGCTGAGTTGACCAGCTGGAAGTGGTAGTCATACTTTGATGCCATTGCTTGTAAGTCAAGTTTTTGCAAATCTCCAATGTACCACTTTATAAAGTATTTCTTTCCACATTTTTTTAAACATACTTCTCTTTGGATTTAAAGATATTTCAATATTAATTAGGCGTTGATTTTAAAAGGAAATTTTTGGGTGTTCTATATCTCCAATACCTGCTCCAGTGAGCCGCCCGATGTGGAACTGCATGCCGGGTGGTGTGGGGAGAGCTGGAAAGAGACCCGCTTTTACCCGATTAGGCTACGACGATGAGGCAGGAAGATTAAATTTGAGAAGCATTACCAAGCACATCGGCAGCCCATTGATTAAGGCTTTTACCTTTGGCTTTAGCAGCAATAGCAGCGGCGGCATGGACTTCAGGAGTTACCCGTAGCATAAGATTACCAGAATAAGGTCTTTGAGCTGGACGACCTGTCTGTTCGCTGATGGCTATATACTCATCCACTGCCTCATGGAACGCGGTTTCAAGCTCATCGACAGAAGAACCATGAAAACCGATAATATCATTGATTCCTGCTAAATGGCCTACAAAAATACGATCTTCATTATCAAATTCTATTGTGGCTATATAACCTCTATATTTCATCATATTCATGGTGTAATTCCCGCTTGTTCCAGAAAACGTCGAGCATCTTTAATGCGATACCTCAGCGATGCCTTATCCGGATGTGGCCTATGGAAATCTGCTCGGATGCCATTGAGCACGAAACTAACCGATGATTCACTTCCTGTGGTACGTTTAGCCCCTAATGACAGAAACAATGCCTCCACCTTGCGCCACTCGATATTGCCATTTATTGGGTCTGCAAATATTGACTTTAGCGTTTTTTGGTTTGCATTGTTCATAACGATAAATGATAGCGTAATATGCAAGCATTACAAAAAATATTTTCAGGAGCCTAACGCCTACTCAGGAAATTTATAGGTGTCTTATATTTCTCATTGAAGGCTTGATTTTGAAACTTTTCTCCTTTACGAGACTCTTTAATAGGTCTACTATCTGGTCATATAGAAAAGGAGAAAACCCATGGCTTCACATATTTTGACAGATATTGTTGCAAGCATTTCTGAGCTTAAAGCCAATCCCATGAAAGTTGTGGCCAGTGGTGAAGGCTTACCCATTGCTGTGCTTAACAGGAATGAGCCTGCATTTTACTGTGTTCCAGCTAAGGCTTATGAAGCAATGATGGAACTCATCGAAGATATGGAACTTTTAGATCTCGTTAAAGAAAGAGCTGATGAAGAATCTGTGAAGGTTTCACTCGATGATCTATGAGCTTGAGTTCAAAAAATCTGCCCTGAAAGAGTGGAATAAGCTCAATCCTACGGTGAAAGATCAATTTAAGAAGATTCTTGAACGCAGATTGAGCGATCCACATGTCCCTTCTGCAAAAGTTTCTGGTGCTCCAAACCTTTACAAAATCAAACTAAGGCAACTTGGCTTTAGGCTTGTTTATTCTGTTTCAGATAAAAGCATCACCGTTTCTGTTATTGCAATTGGAAAACGAAATAGAAATGAAGTCTATCAAGTAGCTTTATCTCGACTGTTGAATTAGCAACATAACGCCGCACTTTGCAGAGAATGGTGAAGTTGATTAGACACCCATTAATTGGGCTTTGATTTAAACAGGAAATTTATGGATGTCCCTATATTTCCCTTCATACTCTTTCCCTGGGAGAGCTGGAGAGAAGTCAGCTCTTACCCGATTATGCCCCGTTAAAAAATACAGATGGTGAGATTTTGAAACGCTGTGAAAGTGCTTGAATATGATCTCTGGTAAGGTTTCTTGAACCATTAAGAATCATAGATACAAGACTTTTACTTCCTAACTCATTTTTCAAGTCATCAGCTTTCAGCTGATATTGATCCATTATTGTTCTTAGGATCGCCACACCATCATCAAGTGCTGCAATTCTTTTATTAAATGCAGAGAACTGTTCTGATTCATCTTCCCATTTCTCGATTGAGGAAGACAGAACCTCAATGAGTGGGAGATATTTATCATAGTCCTCAATGAGCTCATCCATTAACTCCAAGGCTTGTTCGTATTCAACCTCATTATGAATACGTCCGACAAAGCTAGCTTCAGAGAAGAAGTCTACAGCTTTTTGCTTTAGATTTGAGAATCTCATGAATCTGCCTCCTTTGCGTACTTCTTGCATAATTTGTCGTATTCAGCGTGAGTGACAATATGTTTTACATACATGCGACTATCCCTGAACTCAATAAAAGCAATGAGCCGGAGGTTATTGCCACCCATATCAATAATCCACCATTTATCTCTGTACTTGAAGTTATCCAGGCTTGGAAATAGTGATTTAAGCTCGTCTGGGCTGTGAAAACCACCATTTCTCAATGACTTATAAGCAGCATCAATGGCAGCTGCATCATTTGGGTACTTCTTTGCAGCTTCGTTAAACGGCTTTCTTGAGATAACGTGCATAGCAGTCTCTGCATTCACTTATTGTGAACTTTAGCATGCCTTAGGTTGATTTACAAATTGTGAACTATTGGCTGCGGTGAGGGTTTGAAAATTGGTGAAAATTGGGGCATCCATAAAATTTTCGTTGTAAATCAAGGTCAAATTAATGGATGTCCTAAAATTACCCCAGAATAAGGTCTTTGAGCTGGACGACCTGTCTGTTCGCTGATGGCTATATACTCATCTACTGCCTCATGGAACGCGGTTTCAAGCTCATCGACAGAAGAACCATGAAAACCGATAATATCATTGATTCCTGCTAAATGGCCTATAAAAATACGATCTTCATTATCAAATTCTATTGTGGCTATATAACCTCTATATCTCATCATATTCATGGTGTAATCTCCGCTTGCTCCAGAAAACGTCGAGCATCTTTAATGCGATACCTCAGCGATGCCTTATCCGGATGTGGCCTATGGAAATCTGCTCGGATGCCATTGAGCACGAAACTAACCGATGATCCACTTCCTGTGGTACGTTTAGCCCCTAATAACAGAAACAATGCCTCCACCTTGCACCACTCGATATTGCCATTTATTGGGCTTTGATTTAAACAGGAAATTCATGGGTGTCCTATGCCTTGTTTACTCTATATTGGCTCATCTGAAGCCGTTTTGGGAGCGGGGCGGACTATTCCATTAGGTCTTTCCTCTTGATAGAGGTTGATTCAAGAATCAAGACCCGACCCCGGTTTCCTACGACCCCGGTTTCCTAGGAAATTTATGGATGTCCCTATATTTCGCTCCAAAATTATTGCTCTCGACTGATCATGGCGTCCTTTCCATTGCTTCAACACAACGGAAATCGGCCGGGTTGGTTGAGAGGACATCTCAAACTGGTGTTTTTGGGACTTTAAGGTCTGGTGGTAACAGAGGGGTAGAGACCCTCGGCTACCCGATTAGGTTTCTCTTACACGATGCCTTCTGTTTTCAACAAACTTTTTGCCAATATTAAGAGATTTAGCCACACCAGGGTGAACCATATAGTGGCTATCCAATTTAACTTTTGGCATAACCTTGGCTATAGATCTTTCTCGATAAGACCAGCGGTAGAAACCATCATTTTCATTTTCAATATTCTCTTTGTAACCGATAACATTTACATCATACCAAAACTGAAGAAATGCTTCTGGAGATGATGTGAATTGTGAGCTTAAAATAGTTTTTGATTTTGTATCACCAATAAAGTTCTCATGAGCAGAAATGAATTGATGGTAGTCGAATTTAGCACCACCATTTAAGCACTGAAAGAATCCGGTGTGTTTCTCAAACTCTTCATTGGTCATATAAAAATTGGCATAATTTTTTACTTCGCCAAGCAAATATTCATAATATTCATCTGTGAACTCAGAATAGTGGAACACACCTGGCTCAAATTTATTATTTTTTCCCTTTCCATTCCTTTTAAATATTTCAATCAATATGCTGATTGAAGAGAAGATATCTCTTGGCCTATGGAATGACTTATTTAATATTTCAACAAATGGTCTATTTGAGCTTGTGTGAGGGTATGGAAAGTAATGTTCCCACCCAGAATCCTTGAGACCTCTATTTTGAGAGGAGAAATACTTATCTGACATTTTGAACAGGTCAGAGTTTTTATGCCTTTCCTTTGATGTTGACCAATTCAGAATGACAGAATTATCTTTTAGCTTACAATTTGAATTATGAATATTTAAAGAGTTAAATACATCAGGGCGTAATAACAAGTTAATCCTGAGCCTTCCTTTCGTATCCTTAATATTTGGAAAGAATTCTGAATTAAGATGCCATGCAGCTTCAGATAACCCAATCAGGCAGTTTTTATATTCATCAAATGTTATTCCATTTGGCTTCGCATCTATGCCATCAATAAAAAGAATTATGTCATTATCTAATTTTATATCTTGAATTCCTGTTTTAAGCTTCTTCTCGCAGTCTAATAGAGCGGTTTTTATTTCTGTAACAGTCGTTTTTGTTGAATTAGTACCACTTTCCTGCAAAGATGCTTTCAAAACAGTTGGTACACTTGCGTTTAGATCAGCTTTGCTCGTCAATGATGTTGCAAATTCAATTACATATTCAAGCTCAGGAACTTGTGAATTTGTATCATAATCTTTAATGGCTTTTTCTACAGGCGAGAAACGCTTAGTTAATTTATGGTGCCATTTTTTCTTCTTTTCTATAACCGTTTTTGAAATAAGATAAAGTAACGTAGCCCTCCATATTATTGAATAGTCTGTATAGGACAGTTTTCCATCTTCCTTTAGCTTTATAAATCTCTTATATTGAGTTTCATTAATTGAAACAAGATTTGCAGCAACTCCATTAGGGGCTGTATTTTGAAAGTGAAATGCAAGTGCGGTTTTTCCTGATCCTTTTTCACCTATTGTGTAATAACAATTACTTTTCAAAGCTTTATCTAGAAAACTCGTTTTCAAGTAGGAGCTGATAAAAAACTCTTTATTTTCCTTTGTGTTATAGTTGATTGCATCAATTGAAGGATCAAACAGTTCCCTGATTCTTTTCATCTAACTCTATCTTTTTCCATTTGTTAAAAATGTATGAATTTGATTGAGAAACCTAACAGTTATTAGACCTCAACCGAGTAATAACGGATATTACCCACAACGCCCAAATATTACCCAAAAACGTTTCTTATACCCGCACAGTGCGGCATATCACCCTTTTATTGCCCAACATAACTACCTGATAATGATAAAAAAACAGCTATCAGATATTGATACGATATCCGACTTTATGGAAACCGTACGTAATACCTTACGGGCTAAACGCTATAGCTATCCAACAGAGCAGCCGTACTGCTACGGGTTCAATTCTTAACCTATCTGACTGTAAAACGGTATGCTTCCGCGCTAACCCAAAACCATCCACGCTACCGCCCTGCTTAGCCATTTTGGGCATATTCAGGCGTCAGGGTCTGTATTGGTCGGTACTTAAGTCTCATAAAAAGCAGCCTATCCTATCATGGATAATAAGAGGGGTTATATTATCTGAAGGCAGGTCATAAATCCGGGAAAGGTGCATGTCAGAAGTAGCGCTATATATCTGACCAGGCACGTTTATAACAAGAATGCAGAAAGGGGCAGTAAAAAATACTGCCCCTTTTTTTAGGCCTTTTGAGTCCCTTTCTGTTTAGCAGTAATGGTTTTCACCACCTTTGTTGGCACTTTATCCTGCTCACTGTCAGGAACCGTTTTGCTGGCTTCAGTCAGGAGATTGTCTTCTTCCTTATCTGAAACGCTTGGCTCTGCATCTACAGGTTGGTCTTCAGAGGTTTCTGCTGTCTGAGCTGTTTCAACGGCTTTTTCCTGCTCGCTTTTTTTAGACTCCTTCTGGCTGACAGCGGCTTCATGCTGTTGCACTGCCGCTTTTTCAATGGCTTTTAAAATATCCTTGAAGGAGTTTTGTATGCACTGAGAATAAAAGGCGGGGTCAGGCATCATATCCCGGCAGCAAGTGGCGCTGATGGTCAGGTTGCCGTTGTAGCTAAAAATAATATGGAACAGACCTGCGCTGTCCCAGCAAAGTCCGGTGCCATAAAAACGAACTAACTTGGAACCTGCCTGGTACAGGGGAATCTGTGGCCCGGCCACATTGGTGATAACGGTATTGAAGAACGGATTGATATGGCGCAGCAGGTTGTATTTGCTAATGGTCCTTGCTGCCAGATTGGAAACCGTATTGGGCAGTAGCTGAGTCGCATCCATCAGCTCTGTGGTACCCATGGTTTCATGGTTGGTTTTTGCCCTGGCGTTGGCCGTGTGAATGGCATGCAGGCGCTCGAGAGGATCTTCGATATCCGTGTAAATCTTTGGAAACAGGAAGGAGATTTGGTTGAAGCTATTGAGGTTCTCTTTTTTGCCGCGCACCGATACAGGAACCATGGCATTCATGGAGGTTTCGGGCAGCTCTCCCTTATGGGTCAAGTAGCGCCGCAAGGCACCGGAAACAATGGCAACCACCACATCATTGACTTTAAGGCCATTGATGCACTTGGCGACCCGCTTAATTTCATTCAAGTCAAAATCAACCGCCTCAAAGACTCTGTGAGGCGATACTTTTTTGTTGAACCGGGTTTTTGGGGCATTGCCCAGTGAACAGCTCTTGCCGGTAATCGCGCGCTTCAACGTGCCCTTAATAAGAGGGAGGCTGTATTTCGCAACGACTTTACTGCGTTTCCAGGCATTGTTGTAGCTGTTAATGGAGGCCCGGGCCAGCAGCTCTACAGCCGTTGGCACCCTGTCAACAATCCAGGGCTGGGGGGTCTCGGCCATTTTCGCGCCGGGGCTTAGATCGTGCATTGCTGCCAGCAGCATGGCGCCACCTTGACCGTCAATCAGGGCGTGGTGGATTTTTACTGCCATGGCATAACAACCTTTGGGCAACCCGGAAATATTGTCCAGCCCTTCGATAATGTATATCTCCCAGGGAGGGCGGTTCATATCCAATGGGCGAGAGTGGATGCGAGCTGTTTGTATACACAGCTGTCGCCAGTCCCCCGGAGAGGGCAGGGCGATGTGCCGTACATGGAGTTCTATATCAAAGTCAGGGTCTGCAATCCAGTAGGGATAGTCTAATCCTACTGGCACCTGGACGTAGCGATTTCTTAATGAAGGCGTTTTATGTAGCCGGTTTTTGAAGTAATTGAGTATTTGCTTGAAGCGAATGGGTTGTTCGCCAGATGTGGATGGATCATAAATGGCCATGCAGCCAATATGCATGGGGGTAGTGCCTGTCTCCAGGTTGATAAATGCTGTGTCCAGCGCTGAGAGTTGCTCCATGGCTTGTACAACCTAACTTGATTTGGAATGTTTTGATTTTGTTAGCAAATGATGTCTTTTATATGTCTACTGTCGTTATTTTTATTTCGGGTTCGTTGGGCGAGCTAAAATGCCTGGTTTTTATACTTAATAGAACGTGAATTTTGGCAGATATTATGAGGATTCTTGTAAATAAGTAAAGACTATCCTTCCTTCGTGCGGACTTGCCACGGATGAGGGTAAAGAGTGTGCAAACTTTATTGAAAAAATAAAGCAAATGTTTTCTAAGTTCAGGTGCTTGCTGGCTGGAAAGGTTTCCAGTCACCATCAGGCTGTGCCAGCCTGTCACCAACGATTTTTAACACCTCAGCGCTGAAGGGCAGGCCCAGGTGGCTGGCATCCACTTTGATGTTTTCTGTGAGGGGCGTTTCTTGCTCACGGGCAATGCTGGGAGGAATAACTCCATCGTTGTCTGAGTAAATGGAGATACAGTGGACTCCTTCAACGGGTTGTACAATCTGCTCCATGAGTTCATCAATGTTTTCCTGCCGCCCTGTAATCCGGGCGATGACTTCGTACAACTTCCAAATTGAGGAGTGGCGGGGGGAGCCTCCAATGGGGCTGCCCATTGAGATGACATTGCGAATCTGTTCTGGATGGGTGCGAGCGGCTTCCCTTGCCATTAGACCGCCCAGGCTCCAGCCAATCAGGCTTACTTTTCGGGATGACGCTATATAGGTATGCTTCAACAGGTCAGTGATTTTGTGAAGCATATCACCTTCACGGGTTTGCCCGAGGTTAATGCCTTGATCCCAGGGGCGTGCATCATATCCCATGGCCACCAGGCGCTTTCTTAAAATTGCTGTAGCCCGGTCACTGGTCATAAAACCGGGAAATACCAATACGGGATGCCCATCACCATGCTGAATATTTTCCAACTCCTTTTTCCACTCATTGCCGGAACGAATATCTGACACTGCTCTGACAATATCTGCCGCAACGTGGATAACCCCGGGTTTTTTATTATTGTTCATGGCTTGTTCCGAGTAGTGATTATATCCATATTCATCAAAACGGATGATTTATACGAAGATGGCATATTTTAAATGGGTTTTTACTGTTTTTTAGTATGGCATTCTATGGTGGCCTGGCGCTACTGCGAAAAGTGTTTTTTATCCTGGTATTTTATGCTTGTTTTCAGGTGTCGATGGAGAGGGGAAGACGATATTGTATTCACCATAGAGGCACAAAGGCGCGGATATTGATAGTTTAAGAGTATAAAAACTCTTTGTTCCCTGCGCCTCTGTGGTGAAAAAAGAGTATAAAATCGGATTTTATACCCTGCTTAGTGAGCGAATTTACTCCTAAGGTGTACCTGACTCAGACTTATCAAGCTAGGTTTTTTTGACCTGGTGTGGTTCAGGCGGTCACAGACTCAAGGTGCTTGAGAATAACCTTGTACTCTTTTTGTGCCAGATCATCAATGTTTTCACCGATGAAACGGCTGAGGGTTTCACCGATCAGGGGAATGGAACTGCTGACATTGATTGATACTTCATTTTCGCAACCGTTTTCTGTAGGGCGAAGATGCATGGTGCCCTGAATTCGGGCGGGAACGCCGGAAATGTCCACTTTGAACTGGCAATGCCAGCCATCATTTTGCTTTTGCCATTGTTCTTTCTGTCTTGTGCGGTTCCACTCACCGACGAAGCGTTTGATAACTGATGGAGTGTCCTCGCTCACTGGAACTTCACGACGGGTGTCGACCAGAAGTTCAGTGTTTTCCAGCTTGACAGATTTGGCTTTAAAATTTCTGGCGCCTAAGGCGCTGTATTTTTGCTCCATAAACCCGGGGTTGGCAAAAAGGGCAAAAACCTCTTCAAGATTATGGTTGTAGCTGTGGGTTTGATTGATGTTCATTGAGAAATCCTGGCGGGTTTAATAATGATTGTTGTATACAGTGTTGTTGGTAAAACTGCTTGCTGGTGCTGCCAACAAGTTCTGGCAGAGATGCATGCTTCGTGAAAACTACGTATTTATAGGGTGGATGTAAACTATACCACTGCCGATTTGCGAATAATGACTTAAATCAATTTTTGGTGGATATCGGTTTGATAGACTGCAATTGTTAAAAAATAGACTGGCTATTGGTAGCCAATGGGGGAATTCTATGTACGATAAAATCTGGTTGGCTGGCCTGGGCGCCTATGGTCGTTCTGAAAAGCTCGGCAAAGAAGGTGTAAAGCTCTTCGATGAGCTGGTGGATGAAGGTTCTGAAGTTCGTGATCGTGCCTCTGAAAAACTGGAAGACATCAAGCATAAAGCTAAGGAAAAAATACAGAGCAATATTGGAAAGATCAAGGAAATGCTGGCCATTGCCCCTGATGACTCCGATATTAAGGCACTGTCTTTACAGGTAGAAGAGCTGAGTGCGGCAGTGAATGCCCTGGCAATGAAGCCAGCCGCTCCAACCACTAAAAAAGTGGCGGGAACCCGCAAATAGCCAAAGAAGCAAAGCTTAGAAATCTTTGTTACTAGAAGCCCGGCTTGTTGCCGGGCTCTGTCATTTATAGCAGCTGCATCGTAAACTATCTTCTTCGAAAAATAATGTTATGGAATGCTTTAATTGACGCAGGGGGATGGCGATGAGGCGAGTGATTTTTAATTTAAAGGGTGGCGTGGGTAAGACCAGTATTACCTGCAATCTGGCAGCAATGAGTGCCAGTCAGGGATTAAGGACGCTCGTTGTTGATCTTGATCCTCAAGGTAATAGCAGTGAGTACTTGCTGGGTAAACCTGCCGCTGATTATCAGGATAATCTGGCGGTTTTCTTTGAGCAGATGCTCAGCTTTTCAGTATTTTCCCGTCGGGCGGAGGAGTTTATTCATTCCACTCCCTTTGAGAACCTGGATGTCATGCCTTCCAGTCCGGAGTTGATGTATCTTGAGCATAAGCTTGAAGCCAAGCATAAAATTTACAAGCTTAAGTCCACCTTGAGTCGTCTGGAAGATCAGTATGATCGCATTTATATAGATACAGCCCCCGCATTGAATTTTTATACCCATTCTGCATTGATAGCAGCAGAGCGCTGTCTTATACCTTTTGACTGTGATGCTTTTTCACGTCAAGCGTTGTATACAGTGTTAGGGGAGATTCAGGAGATTCAGGAAGACCATAATGCAGGGTTGCGGGTAGAGGGTATAGTGGTTAACCAGTTTGATGCCCGTGCCAGATTGCCGGGTGCGCTTGTTGATGCTCTGGTGGATGAGGGGTTGCCGGTGATAAAAACAGCGCTTTCCTCTTCAATTATTATGAAAGAATCCCATGAAGAGAAAACACCACTGGTTTATCTGGCTCCGAATCATGCCCTGACAAACAGATATAAAAAGCTACACGATTCGCTGGAAGGAGTTGGGGAAGCGGTAGTGTAGTTCTATTTTAATGGAAGCGACTGCTGTCAGATAGAAAAGGGAGAATGAGTGAGATGACAGAGGTCATCTCACTGGGGGAGGGGGTTACTCGTCAAGGAAGCTGCGCAGGTGATCCGAGCGTGTCGGGTGGCGAAGCTTGCGTAATGCCTTGGCTTCGATCTGTCGTATACGCTCACGGGTAACATCAAACTGTTTGCCAACCTCTTCAAGGGTGTGGTCAGTGTTCATGTCAATACCAAAGCGCATACGCAGCACTTTTGCTTCCCGAGCGGTGAGCCCGGACAATACCTGGCGGGTTGACTCCTTGAGTCCGGAACCCGTTGCCCTGTCAACAGGAGACTGCATGGTGGCATCCTCAATAAAGTCACCCAGGTGAGAATCTTCATCATCACCAATCGGTGTTTCCATAGAGATAGGCTCTTTGGAGATTTTGAGAACTTTACGGATTTTGTCTTCTGGCATTTCCATGCGTTGTGCCAGCTCTTCAGGGGTGGCTTCCCGGCCCATCTCCTGAAGCATTTGCCGTGATACCCGGTTCAGTTTATTGATGGTCTCAATCATATGAACCGGAATACGGATAGTTCGGGCCTGGTCTGCAATGGAGCGGGTAATGGCCTGTCTGATCCACCAGGTAGCATAAGTGGAGAACTTGTAGCCACGGCGGTATTCAAACTTGTCCACGGCTTTCATCAGGCCGATGTTGCCTTCCTGAATCAAGTCGAGGAATTGCAGACCCCGGTTGGTATACTTTTTGGCAATGGAAATAACCAGACGAAGGTTGGCCTCAACCATCTCTTTTTTAGCACGGCGGGCACGGGCCTCACCCAAAGACATCTTGCGGTTGATATCCTTGATTTGAGAAAGGGTAAGAAAACACTCCTTCTCCATGTTAGCCAGTTTCTTTTGCGCCCGAATGATCTCTACCCGGTAGGTTTCAATATTGTTGGCGTAATTGGCGCTGCCAGAGGCAATGGTGTCGATCCATTCCAGATTGGTTTCATTGCCGGGAAAGCTTTTCAGGAAAACCTTTCGTGGCATTTTGGCTCGACGGACGCACAGCTGCATGATGGCGCGTTCGTTTTTACGGATGTTCTCCAGGGCGTTGCGGATGCGGAAGACCAGCAGGTCAAATACCCTTGGTATCAGTTTGAATGATACAAAAACTTCGGCCAGTTCGGTATTGGCTGCCTTGGCTTCCGGGCTGCCAAAACCATGCTTGCTGATGATGGCAGAGCTTTTCTCAAGCTGGACTCTTAAGGCGTCAAAGCGCTCACGGGCTTCTTCCGGATCAAGCCCGCCCACCTCTTCATCGTCTTCATCATCATCAGAGTCATCAAAGTCTTCCGGGTTTAACTCGGGCGTCGCAGCTGGCGCGATGTGGCCATCGTCATCAGGGTCGATATAGCCGCTGATAAGGTCGTTAAGACGTCCTTCTTCTTCGATAATCCGGTCGTATTCATCGATGACAATTTGAACAGATCCGGGGAACTGGGCCAGGGAGGACATGATCTCTCTCCAGCCTTCTTCAATGCGCTTGGCGATCTGGATTTCGCCTTCACGGGTCAGCAGTTCAACTGTACCCATTTCCCGCATATACATCCGCACAGGATCGGTTGTACGACCTGCTTCCTGCTCAACAGCGGCGAGTGCTGCGGCAGCTTCTTCAGCGGCAGCCTCATCGGTGTCGGCTTCAGACATGAGCAGGGTATCGGCATCTGGCGCGGTCTCATAGACGCTGATGCCCATATCATTGATCATGCGGATAATATCTTCCACCTGATCAGGATCGGAAATATCTTCCGGCAGATGGTCATTAACCTCCGCGTAAGTCAGGTATCCCTGTTCCTTACCACGGGTGATAAGTTCTTTCAATCGGGATTG